>CAXUEE010000054.1:9278-18134 GCA_964249905.1 uncultured Acidobacteriaceae bacterium | reverse complement strand
GCGTTACCGGCGTGTGGCCGACCATCACCTGGCCTTCGCACACGACGCTGATCACCGGTGTCCGCCCGGACCAGCACGGCATCCTCGGCAATCGCCGGCCGCGTGCCGAGGGAGGCGACTACTACTGGTCGGCAAAGCTGCTGAAAGTTCCGACCCTGCTCAACTGCGTAGCGGACCACGGCCTCACCTCCGCGGCGATCACGTGGCCTGTGACCCTTGACGCTCCCCTGACCTACAATCTTCCGGAATATTTCCAGCGGCGCAACGGGGGCTCGATGGACACCGCATCCGTTGCCTCGAAAGCCGTGCCTGCCTCCCTGGTCGACGACATCAGCCGCGACTTCCCCTCGTTTTCGCAGCAGTGGATGGACGACCGCACCCGCACCCTTGCCGTGGTCTGGCTGCTCCAGCACAAGCAGCCTGACCTGCTGCTGGTGCACCTGGTCGACCTCGACAGCGACCAGCATGATCTTGGGCCGTTCAATGCCACCAGCCGCGCCATCGTCGAGCGGACGGACGAGCTGATCGGCCAGATGATGGCGGCTCTGCCCCCAAACTACGATCTGGTGGTCACTGCCGACCATGGATTCGAGCGTGTCGATCACATGGCCAATCTCAACGTGCTGCTCACGCAGAACGGGATCAGCGGCCAGGTGCGCTCGCTCGGAGGCATCGCTACGACGGACGATCCCCAGGTTGCCGCTTTTCTGCGAAGCGAGTCCCAGGCCGGCAAGGATGGCATCGGCCGCGTTATCCCGGCGGCCGAACTGAAGCAGTATGCGCCTGAGCTGGCGGGCGCGTTGCTCGCCGTCGAGCCAACCGAACACCTCATGTTTGGCTTTGGAGCGCCGGGCAACGATCGCCCTGCCAGAGCCGCGGGATCCGCTGTCCCTCCTTCTTACCTGACGCCGCCTGCCGAGAAGGGCAACCACGGCTTCTGGCCCACCCGTCATGACTATGGCAGTGTGTTCCTCCTTTACGGTCCGGGTGTGGCACCTGCCAATCTGGGGCGCATCGAGATGATCTCCATCAAGGACCGGCTCGCTGCGGTACTGGGACTGACCTGCAGGTGACATGTCCTAATCGCGGACCACTTCTCTCTCGTGCGTGTTCCGGCGCAACAAGCTACTGCGGCTTCGTCGTCAACTGTTGTACGGAGACGGTCGGCGGAACACGCGTCTGCAGCGTCTCCGACCCGCCGCTCAGGAAGACGCGCAGGGCGGGCTTACGCAGAAAGGCTTCCTGCGAGACTCTCACCAGCGATCCGTTCCGCAGACGAAGGTAGACAAAGTCGTTCAGCGTTGTCCTAAGGGTGCACCGCTGCAGCGGCGGTTCACGGTTAGCTGTGGCCAGATCATCGGACGGAACAAGCACCTCCAGCTTGCCCGGCTTCTTCCAGCGCGCGGGCAGTCCCTGAAAGCCGGGCGGCACCCGCATCCGGCTGCAGCCTTCATACGTGAAGCTGAGCGCTTGTGTGCCGGAGGGCGGTGTGACCAGGTCCGCGCGTCCTCCGCCGGAGAAGTCCTCGTCTCCGCCGAAAGAAAGCGAACCACTGCTCCCGCAGGGATCTCCCTGGCCTGCGCCTATGCCGCTCGCGTCGCCGCCCAGAACGGGAACCGAGGTCGAGCACCAGTTCGGCTGCAGGCGCGGCGTTCGGTACGTGCTATCGACGGCCAGCACATGCAGCCGCAGCGGGTACTTGGCGCTTGCTGCCTGCTGCGCCCCGACCGGAGCAAACGTCAGGGAAACCAAGCAGCCGAGGCAGACATTTCGGGTAAGAGTAAACGTTGACATCGCTTCCTCAGCACACCGTGAAACGAGTTCCTGGCATGGCTCAGTTTACTGAAGAAGCCTTCCAGATAGCGAAAACGGAGTTCCGCGACGCCTGTCGTTTGCGACTTTTCGACCCCAGGATCTTTGCTCTGGGGACGAGAAGTGCTCCTGCCACTGAGCTGAATTGTTCCATTGCTCCGGACGCGCGTCTGCGCCCATAATGACGCATGGCGACCTCCGCATTCTTGGTTCCGGTCTCTGACCTGTCGTGCTCCAGTCTGCGGCGAGCCGTCGCGTTGCCGCGCGGCTGTACCTTCCAGGAGAGCGACTGGCACGCGCTTGCTCCCTTCTGGTACCCCGTAGCCCACTCCGATGAAGTGACCGGCAAGCCGCTCGCCATACGGCTGCTCGACGAGCGCGTCGTCCTATATCGGCTTACGGACGGCTCCGTCTCTGCCGCCCGAGATATCTGCTATCACCGCGGCCTTCCACTCAGCCTGGGACACGTCGAAGGCGACGAGATCGTGTGCAAATATCACGGTCTGCGCTATGACCGGGAAGGTCGCTGCACCTCTATCCCTGCGCATCCCGGCGGCCCGATCTCCCCCCGGCTGCGGCTGGACATGTACGCCGCGCAGGAGCGCTACGGCCTGGTCTGGGTTCGTCTCGTCGATGATGGGCCAAGACCCTTACCGGAGATGACGGAATGGGACGACCCGGATTACCTCCAGGTGCGGCTAAGCAGCGTCGACATCCACGCTGCGGCAGGCCGTCAGATAGAAGGGTTTCTCGACGTGAGTCACTTCGCCTTTGTGCACAGGGAGAGCTTCGGCGAGCCCGACAATCCCGTTGTTCCGGACTACAAAGTAACCCCGACTGCTGGCGGCTTCGTCGCAGATTACATCAGCACCGTAAGCAACTATGCGCATGGCTCGAAGCATCTCGCGCCACCTGACTTTCCGTGGCATCGGCGCTTTGAGACTTTTCTGCCGTTTACCGCGAAGCTGACGGTGATGTTTCCAGGCGGTGGCAAGCTACAGATCCTCAATGCCGCTTCTCCGGTTTCCGCGCGCCGGACGCGCCTCTTCGTCCCGCTCTGCCGCAACTTTGACAAAGATGCGCCGCTGGAATCCACTCTGGACTTCAATCAACAGGTTTTTGCGGAAGACATCGAGATCGTGGAGCAGCAGTTCCCGGAAGATCTGCCTCTCAACCTGCAGGAAGAGGCACACTTTGCCGCGGATCGCAGTTCGATCACGTATCGAAAAGGTTTGGCTGCCCTGGGGTTGGGGCGAAGCTATACCTCGTAAACAGGCTTAGGTTGGACTGAAAATGGTGGAGGCGGTGGGAGTCGAACCCACGTCCGAAACTACCTTCAACAGAGAGCTTTCATGCTTTTCCCGGTTCCTCTTTGTCTCGTCAGCGTCGCTTAGAACGGGCGAAGACGCGCCGCCGACCAGCCTGATTGATCTCGTCCTCAGCCCGCTCAGACGGAGCAGGGAAGACCAGCCTACTGTGCGACGATCGGTACCGGCCCGTAGGCGAAGCTGGAGCGATCGGCTACCTAACTAATTAAGCAGCAAGCGCGAATTGAGGTTCGGCACTTATAGTTTTGGGCGCGATTACGGGTGTACCCACCCCGGCATGCCTCTCTGCCGCAAGCAATCCCGTCGAAGCCGTGACGCCCCCATCGTGGAGCTGGCACCAACATTGCCTTGGCACTCAAAGAACTGCCTTCAGTATACCGCTCTCTCAGCTGAACCGTACGCCGTTCTTGCGTGTCCTTGGCTACATGGTCGCTGTCTGCAGATCCACGCTCATCCACTCGCCATGCTCGATCCCGGCCCGGATCTGCGCGGGTGTCTTGCCTTTCTTGGTCTGCTGGTAGCTGTACACCGCCTCCTTCATGCAGGTGGAGCACTGCGCTCCGTGCGTCCCTTCAAAGCAGGAGTGCAGGCTGTTGTGACCCATTTCGCGATCGCAATGGCAATAGCATGGCTGCTGGTGGAGCACTGCCGGAATCCGGGCGGCCATTTTGTACGCCGTCACCTGGTAGCTGTGGGCAAAGTACGGACCAGTCAACTGGTCGCCGGTCATCAGCGGCGGCAGCGGACGAGTCGGCTTTTCCGCGTTGTAGGCCGGCACATCGTCAGCAGGATTGGAGTACTGCGCCGACGCAGCCAAAGCCACAAGTCCCAGCACGGCACACCCGAGAAGCTTCTTCCTCATGACCTCTATTATAGGTCACCGCGCGGAGGCGACGATGCGCCATTCGCGGGTCTCCGGATGACCCATCGGTGTGAAGACGCCGCCCAAATCCTTCCACATTGGCGTAGCCTCCGAGGGGAGAGGAACCATCCTGAAGCCATTCGCTTCGGCCTGGTGAGCCAGCCAGCCGTCCGCCCGAGCCAGCACGAGATCATCCTGGCGCAGAGGAAGGAGCAAGGAAAACGGCACGATCGAGATAGGGAACACACCGTCTCTGCCCGCCCAGAGATTTTCCTCGCCAGAGTCGTCCGGCTCGTCTTGGTGAATCGCCGCAAAATCAATGGGAAAGACCATGCGCGCCTGCACCGGCCTGCTGGAGTAGAAAGACAGAGGCAGCGCAAACGCGGAGTCGGCCAGAACGATGCGCCCGCGTGCGTGGTGCTCTACATCATCACACAGCGCCAGGAAGGCGCGCCGCTGTTTCAGCAGCAGTCGCGCACACGCAATCTCGCGGACACTTACCCAGACAAGCAGGAAGAGGACGACGGCGAAGCCCGCCTTGGGGGATCGCCCCAAGACACGCTGACAAAGCAGCCCGGCGGCCAGACCGAACCCGCAGCAGACCGGCACCACGCAGCGCGGCGAAATCATGGCCGACCCAGCCGCTGCCAAGCAACAGCCGAGGACGGGGTAGGCCAGGAGCACGCCCGTGGCGACCAACTCCGGACGCGGAACAGCAAAGCGCACACGCCGCTCGCGCAGGAGTATATAGCCCGCCGCGAGAAATACCGGCCAGAAGACAGCCTCAACCAGCTCGAGGTAGCTTGACACGACCATTCCGAGGCGAGGGCGGTTCCAGGCATGTGGCCCAAACTCAGCGAGATTGTTCTGGATCAGCGGCAGATACCAGAAGACTGGAAGCACCCCGAATGCCAAAGAAAGCCACACGCCCAGATGGATTTTTCCTGCGCGGCTGGTCCGCGCCAACTCGCCGGCGGCAACAGGGAGCACCGCGAGAACACCGTAGTAGTTCGAGGAGACGGCACCGGCCAAGGACGCCGCCAGGCCTGCGTAGAGGAAGACCCGCCACCAGCCGGGAACACCCGGAAGCCACACCCAGAGAGCAAAGCCGGCCATGGTAAACGCCATCAGCGGAGCATAGGAGCGAGCGTCGTAGGCGTAATCGAATCCCCGTGTGGCCATGAACGCCAGTACGCCCGCCGCCGCGAAGACTGGTCGCACCCAGCGCCGGAGAATAGCCCAGACAAAGAGAAGAGTGAAGGAGACGCAGAGAATGGCGGGCAAGCGCACAGCCAGAGAGCTGAAGCCGAAGCTGTGTGTGGACGCTTGCACCATCAGGTGGATCAGCGGGGGATTCGGATCCGCGCCTGCCACCAGCGCTCGCCAGACCCCTGCTATCCCCGGCTGCTTTGCAATCGACAGCGTGATCAGCTCATCGGCCCAGAGCAGCTTGAGGCTTGCCTGCGAGAGCACGAGCAGACAGGAGTAGGCAATCAGGAAGCCCAGAAGGGAGTGTGGATGGCGGTCGGCCCAGACTGCGATACGGACAAAGCGTCGCGAGGGCCGCGAAGACGATGAGGCTAGCATTCTTCATTCCAAGCGTACGGGCCGCAAAAAAAGGCGGCATGGACGGTATTCGTCCATGCCGGGAGGCCAGTGACGCAACTTGTTTCGGCTCTGCATCGCCGAGAAGCTCATAGAGGAGACCGGTCATCCTCAGTAATTTAACGATAACACCTATCGAGCAGGAAATCTACTTTTACCCATATCTTTTTCTCGATTCTCCATTCTTTCAGCAACAGAGGAGATCTTCCCGTTTTGCTTTCATCTCAACGCAAGATAACCCTTTTGCAATCAACATTCGGTATAGAAGGTCGATGCAGGGAACTTCTTTCAATTTACGGAGCATGCGAAGAACTCTCCCGTATTTAGAAACAGTGAGCGGAAAAGCCAAGCCGATTACGCAACCAACGTAGGACGGCATAGGGTCGTAGAAACCTCGGTGACTGGCATGCAGTTCACTTTTGCACGCAGGTCACTCCAGGTCTCCGGAGGCATGCGCAGAAAAACCTCGA
The DNA here is from genome assembly GCA_964249905.1 of uncultured Acidobacteriaceae bacterium. GTDB lineage: Bacteria > Acidobacteriota > Terriglobia > Terriglobales > Acidobacteriaceae > Edaphobacter. Next base: position 12,057 of record CAXUEE010000054.1, on the reverse strand, counting down.
CAATCGCTGGATCGAACTGTCGCCCGGAACAGGCCGCGATCTCGGATCTGGCCTCCGCAAAGCTGCGCCCAGCCCGGTAAGGACGATCCGACGTGATCGCATCCAGGGTATCGGCGATGGCAAAGATACGAGCCCCGAGAGGAATCTCCTTTCCGCGCAGGCCGCGCGGGTAGCCGGAACCGTCAAAGCTTTCCTGGTGCGCATAGACGATTTCACTCGCCGCGCGAAGAAACGGAATCTTGCGCACCATCTCGTACCCACGCTCACAATGGCGGCGCATGATCTCGGTCTCCGTCGCATCCAGTTTGCCGGGTTTGAGCAGGATGCTGTCAGGGATGGCAATCTTGCCGAGGTCGTGCAAAAAAGCGCCCCGGGCGATCACGCGCAAGTCTTCCGTGCCCAGTCCAATCTCCTGCGCGAGCGCGATCGTGTAGGCCGTCACCCTTTTGGAGTGACCTTCCGTCTCCGCGTCCCGCAAGTCGAGAGCGTCTCCCATCGCTTCCAGCGTTGTGTCGTAGCTGCGCTCCAGGTCCTGCATGGTCACCCGGAGGCGCTCCGTACGTGCGGCGGCCACTTCTTCCAAGTTTTGCCAATATTGAGCTCGTTGCCGTTCCAGGCGGCCATGTTCGAGCGCGCGATCGACCACGCCGATCAACTGCGCGCGATCAAACGGCTTGAGCAAGTAGTCGACGGCGCCACGCCGGAACGCACTAGTGGCGGCCTGCACGTCATGCACCGCGGTACAAAGCACGACCGGAAGCCCGGGATGGTCCTCGCCAAGGCGATCCAGCAGGGTAAGCCCGTCCACCTCCGGCATCATGACATCGGACAGGACAAGCGAATAGCCGGGATTCTGACTTAGGAGTTCTAGAGCCTCTTCCGCGCCCGCCGCCGCAAACGGGACGTACCCGTGGCGGCCGAGGACAGCCATGACAATCTCACGTACGGCGGGTTCGTCATCCACAATAAGAATCTGTTCGTCCGCCATCTCCGGTTCACCTCGTACAGCAGCGTCGCCTCTAAGTGCTTATCGGCCGAGTGCGACGGACCTTTAGCAGTTTCTTCGTGTTTCCTCGCGCTTCGCTTTTCGGCGAGCGGCCCAACCCTCTTTCACAACCTGTCGCGCACGGCCAAAGGCCAAAGCTCCGGGGGCGACATCCTCAGTGATGCACGATCCGGCGGCCACATAAGCCCCAGCCCCGATGCTGATCGGAGCCACCAGGGTAGAATCCGAACCAATGAAGGCCCCGTCGGCAATCGTAGTGACGTGCTTCAGAACACCGTCATAGTTACAGGTAATGGCACCGGCGCCGATATTCACCCCTGCACCGATCTCGGCGTCTCCCAGATAGTTCAGGTGATTGGCTTTCGACCCCTTGCCCAGCTTCAGCTTCTTTGTCTCCACGAAGTTGCCGACATGCGCGCCCTCCCCGATGCGGCTTTCCGGCCGCAGATGCGCGTACGGCCCGAGAATGGCGCCATCCCCAACCTCCGCGCCGTCGAGCACACAGCCGTTGCGCACCAGCACACCGTTGCCGATCGTCGAACTCTGAATCACCGCGTAAGACCGGATGCGGCAATCGCTGCCGATGTGCGTTGCGCCCAGCAGTTGAACGTACGGCTCAAGAATCGTATCGGCACCCACGCTTACCTCGGCGTCGATAACACAGGTGTCGGGCCGGAAGATAGTCACTCCCTGCGCCATCAGCGTACGTGCCGCCGCCGCCCGCATGGCCCGGTCAAGGTGCATCATCTCGGCGATGGTGTTTGCCCCCAGCACCTCGTCCACCTGCTCCGCTTTGACCGCCACGACCCGCTCCCCATCCCGGACCAGCATGGCCGCGACGTCGGTGAGGTAGTACTCTCCGTGCGCGTTGTCAGTCGAAAGCAGATCCAGCCGGGCAAACAGCGCCTCGGTCTGAAAGCAGTAGATTCCGGAATTAATCTCTGGCGCACGCAGCTGATCCGGCTGCAGAGCCTTCTGCTCGACGATCGCCGTGACCTCCATGCCTTCCGGAGTCTTGCGCAGGACACGCCCATAGCCGGTCGGATCTTCGGGAACCGCAGTAAGAATCGTCATCGCCGCGCGTTCCCGGACGTGCGTGTCGCAGACGAGACGGATCGTCTCCGGACGGATCAGCGGAACATCGCCGCTCAACACCAACAAATGTGTGGGCGCACGCTCACCCCTGTCTGCAAACCACGCCTTCACCATCTGCAGGGCGTGCCCGGTGCCGCGCTGCTCCGGCTGCAAGATGAACCGAACACCAGTGGGGGCTGCTGCGGCCGTTACCCGTTCGGCCTCATGGCCCACGATGCAGTAGATCTGCTCCGGCGCGACCACTGTCTTCGCGGCCGCGATCACATGGAGCAGCAACGCCCGGCCGCCAATCTCATGGAGGACCTTGGGCCGCTTCGACCGAAGCCGTGTCCCCTTGCCCGCGGCCATGATGGCAATCGCAACATCCTGGAGTCCCATACCCGATCATCGTCTCACGGGAAGAGCCTTGGTCCTATGACTCAAAGGGCGCATAATGCACGAAAGGAGTTCTCGTGGCGACCGGCACACTCATCCCGCTGAGCGAGTATCTCGGCCACAGCTTTCGGCCCGACTGCGACTATATAGACGGCGAACTGCAGGAGAGAAATTTGGGCGAGCTAGACCATAGCGATCTGCAGACACGGCTGATTAAACTTCTCGTGACAGATACATACGAAACTTACATCCGGGCTAATACCGAGCTCCGCGTCCAGGTAAAGACGAACCGCTATCGCGTTC
>CAXUEE010000054.1:0-9268 GCA_964249905.1 uncultured Acidobacteriaceae bacterium | reverse complement strand
CCAGATGTCTGCGTGATGCGCCGAGACGCGCCTCGCGAGCAGATCGTGCGTACCCCTCCGCTTCTCTGTATCGAAGTGCTCTCCCCGGACGACACGGTGAAGAAGACTCGAGAACGGGTCCGGGACTTCCTGAAAATGAGGGTGCCGGAAGTCTGGATCCTTGACCCGGCAACCCGCACAGCCACCGTCTGCGTCGGGGCAACGACGACAGAGCAGACGAACGGGATACTCAGGGTGCCGGAGACGCCAATCACACTCACGCTCAAGCAGATCTTCAGCGTGCTCGACGAGTAGAAAACCTCTTATTTCGCGTCCGGATGCGGAGCCGAACCACCCGGCGGCGGCGGAATGGCAATATCCAGAGTATCTACCTTGCCGAGTGTGGAGAGCGGCTTGCCGAACTCACTGCTGTTACCCACCACCACAATGGCCAGCTTCGACGGATCGACATATTTGTTGGCGACGCGCGTCACGTCTGCGGCCGTTACTTTCTCGATGCCGTCTTTGTAGCGTTCCAGGAAGTCCGCCGGATACCCATAGAGAGCAAGAATCACCTGCTCGCTAAGCGTCTTCTCCCGGGAATCGTAGTTGAAGATGAAGGAATTCAAGACCTCATCCTTGGCGTTCTTGAGCTCCGTGGGCGAGGGTGGCTCGGTCTTCAGCTTCCCGATCTCCTCGAGCATTGCCTGCGTCGCCGCAACCGTACTTGCGCTCTTTGTGGCGGCAACCACCGTGAACATTCCCGGATGATCGTAAGCAGCGCCATACGAGCCGCCGACGCTATACGCCAGACCCAGCCGCGTGCGCACGCTCTGGAAGACCCGCGAGCCGAAGCCACCGGAAAAGACTTCATTCATCACGCTCAGCGCATAGTAATCCGGGTTGTTCCGCTCCGTGCCCACACCGACGATGTAGACGTTCGACTGATCGACGTCTGTCTTATCGGCAAAGTAAACCTCATGCTTCGGGTTCTGCACCTCCTGCGCAACCAGCGGAACGGCCGCACCGGCGGCCAGCGGCTCGAAGACGCGGCGCAACTTCGCCTCCATCGCCTCCGCGTCAAAGTCGCCGGAGACGGCCACGATCATGTTATTCGGCACCACGGTGCGATCGTGCCAGGCGGCCAGATCGCTCAGCTGCACCGCCGCGATGGTCGCATACTGCACCTGCCGTGCATAAGGACTTTGAGGGCCATACACGATCATCGCCGCCTCACGCGACGCGATTCCACCGGCATCGTCGTTGCGCCGCGCGATGCCTGCTGAGAGCTGGCGCTTGCCCAGCGCGAGCTTGTCGGCCTTGAAATCAGGATGGAGCAAGAGGTCGGCAGTGATCCCGAAGATCTCGTCGAAATCCTGCTTGAAGCTCGACCAGCGGACTGACGTCGTCGCCAGACCGCCGCCTGTCTCAATGGAGGCTGCCTTCAAGGCCAGCTTCTCGTCCAGTTTGTCGCCGTCCTCGGTAGTGGAGCCACTGGTGCGCCAGCTCTGTGCATACAGACTTACCAGCCCAATCTTGCTGGCGGGTTCATCCCGGCTGCCGCCCCGGATCAGGATCGACCCATTGACAAACGGAAGCTCGTGATCTTCTTCAAGAAAGATCACCAAACCGTTCTGCAGAGTGATCTTCTTTGGCTGGGCAGGCTTGAAGTCGTGCAGCGGCGGGATCGGGATTTTTTTCCAAGGCTCCGCGGTCTGCGCACTGCCACTCTTCTGCGCGCCGGCTGCACCGGAAAAGAGAGACAGAGCCAGAACGGCACACCGCGCGAAGATGCTTCGGGTTCCGTCGAGAGCGCTCACTGGGCACCCCCTGCCGGCTGCGCCGAAGCTCCAGCGGCGGGCGTGTCAGCTTTGGGTGCACTGTACTCGATGGTGGCCACGGTGCGATTGCTGGCGACAAAAATCTTGTTCGCGACCCGCCGGACATCCGCCTTCGTCACTGCATCGATCTTCGCGATATCCCGGAACATCTCCCGCCAATCTCCATAGTAGGTCTGCGCCTCTGCCAACTGCTCGGCCAGCCCCTCGTTGTCCGCCAGACCGCGCAGCTTGTCGGCCTTCGCCCGTGTCTTGAATTGCGCCAGCTCGTCGTTGGAGATGTCTTCGTTCTTCAGCCGGTCCAGCTCCTTGTGGATCGCGTTCTTCATCTCGTCCGTCGTGTGATTGGGCAAGGGAACGGCATACACCGCGAAGAGCCCCGGGTATTTCTGGCCGGGAAAGCCGCTGAACCCGGCAGCCGTAGCGGCGATCTTTTCGTCGCGTACCAGGCTTCGATACAGCCGCGCCGTTCGCCCGTTCGAAAACACATCCGTGATTGCGTCATAGACCGCGTCGTCCGGATCGCGGTAGTCCGGGCGGTGATAGCCTTCGAGATAAAACGGCTGGGACGGGTCCTTGATCACCACCGTCTTCTCCCCAAACTGCGGCGGCTCGATGGTCGTCATGCCCTCCGGTTTCGGGCCGGCGGGTATCTTCTCGAAGTAGCGTTCCAGCATCGGTATCGTGGTTGCAGCCCTCAGGTCGCCGACTACCGCAATGACAATGTTGGACGGTACGTAGAACTTCTTGTGAAAGTCCTCCGCCTCTGTAGCCGAGACCTGGCTGATCTCACTCTCCCACCCCACGCCGCTGCGCCCGTACGGGTGCGCAACATACGCGGTCGCGAGCATCTGCTCCACCATGCGACCCGTAGGCGAAGAGTCGATGCGCATGCGCCGCTCTTCCTGCACGACGTCGCGCTCCTTATAAAACTCCCGCAGCACCGGATGCCCGATTCGGGTGCTCTCCATATAAGCCCAGAGCTCCAGCCGGTTCGAGGGCATGCTCCAGAAGTACTCCGTCGCGTCCTCGCTGGTGGACGCATTCAGTCCCTCGGCGCCGTTCTGCTCAGCGAGCTGCGGAAACGCGTTCGGAACTACATACTTCTCGGCCGCCGCCTCAGCGTTGTCAAACGTTTGCTTAAGCGCGGCCAGCTTCGCAGCATCCTGTCCGACGCGCTTGCGGTACTCCGCGTCGTAGGCCGCGTAGGCTGCCTCCACCTTCTGAAGAGCCACCTTTTCCGCCGGGTAATTGACGGTGCCGATCTCGTCAGTGCCTTTGAACGCCATGTGCTCAAACATGTGCGCCAGCCCGCTTTGGCCTCCCGGATCCTGAACCGAGCCCGCATTGACCAGCGTGAAATAGCTGAACACCGGGGCTTCCGGGCGCTCACACACGATCAGCGTCAACCCGTTCGGCAGCACCTTTACGGTCGTACGCTTCTCAAAGCTGGCCATGTCCTGCGCTCTGCTCGTGGCCGCACACACCGCCAGCAGGCATCCCCATCCGATCCTTCGCCAACATCCCAGCAAGCCGTGACCTCCCAGTACCCGCACGTTCATCATATCCGCACTGGGAGGTTGGACTCTTTCGCGCTTTGCATGTCGCTAAGCTGGGGTCGGACTCCTGCGCATCCGGCTCACAAAGCAAGGCCACCCGGTAAGCTCAAGCTACCAACTGAGTAGGTCGTCCTTCTGGCAAGCCAGCAAACCACTACTTCATCCGTTCCGGTGTCCAGTGATCCGGCCCCTCAAGATACGTCTTGGGGTCGTACATCTTCGCCTCTTCCGGGGTTAACTGCTTGGCGAGCGGTTCACGCTCATTGGGCGTTGCGCCTGGGCCCGTCGAGTGGAATTCCGCATAGGTCGCCGTCTCCAGCCGCTTGGTCTCGCCTTTATGCCACTCAGACCAACCGGCAGCCTGGATGTGCGCGCCCATCTCGGTATTGAGGAAGATCACCTTGGCATAGTCTCGCCACGGCCTCCCGAGGAAGACTTTGTCTACGCCCGAGTCGGCCGTCAGCTTGCAATGATCGAAGACATACGCGGAGTCCTCGTTGGGATTGTTGCGGCCATTCGCGGTAAGAAACCCTCCGGGCGGATGCACGACGCTATGGATCTCGCACCCTTCGAACACTGCCTTGGCGTTGCCGAAGATGAAGTCGACTTCGCCCTCGATGTAGCAGTGGTCATAGAACTGCCGCGAGATCTTGCAGGCCGTTGCCGGCGCGGTATCGGTGTCGGAGGCCTGTTTGGGACACGCTTTGCTTGTCGCCAGCAACGTATCCTGATTGCCCAGCAATCGCACATCCCGCAGCACCGCGCGGTCCCCGTTGATCGAGAGCGCCAGCGCTTGCGTGCGCGGCTTGCCGGTCTTTGACCAGTCGTTGGCAATCGTCAGGCTGGTCGCCAGGAAATCATCCCCGGTGACGAACATGGTCGCCGAGCATGAAGTTCCGCAGGTATTCGAAGCACCGTTGGCGTACACGATCTTCACCGCCGATGGATCATGCGGGTCGCCGTGCAGATGAATGCGCGGCTTGTCGATGTAGACCACCTCCCGGTACACGCCGGGAAGAATATGGATGTTCGCCCCGGTGTCCGGCGCGGCGGCAACCGCGTCCTGCACGGATTTGTACTGATTTTTGCCCAGCTTCGTACCCGCAGAAACAACCGTCAGCGTAGGAACATGCTCGGCCAGACCCACGCAACAAATCGTGAGCATCCACACCGCAGAGATCAAGCGTACGACGGACAGGTGCAAAGGCATTCCCTCAGTGAAGCGACACCTTCATTATCGGCTCAGTGAGCCTGTGGACCATGGCTCCAACAGGTCTAAGTTACTACAACGAAAGGCGTAGCCCAATGGCTTGCCTTCGCTCAGGGGCGATGCGACGATGCCTCTACCATGATCCCGAAACTTCCCGGGCTCCCCCGGAGACAAATCGTGTGCACGGCATTGCCGGCGGTGTTGCTGGCTCTGCTCGGGCCTCTATTACCTGCCCGGGCGCAGGCTCCGTTGCGAACGCCGCTGGTCACTCATACGGATCAGGCCCTTGCTGGGGCGATCGATGTTAGCTCACTGCCTTCCTCGCAGCTTCTCTCGCTCATTCTTACGCTGAGGTCGTCCGAAGCACAATCGGCCGCGCTCGCACAGTTGCTTGCCGATCAGGTCACGTCTTCCTCTCCGCGCTTCCATCAATGGCTCACCCCGCAGCAAGTCGCCGCACAGTTCGGGGCGTCCTCCGACCAAATGTCTCATGTGATCTCGTGGGCCGAGTCTTACGGTCTCTCGGTCGATTCCGTCTCCCCGTCCAGCCTGCGCATTTCTGTATCGGGTTCCGCGTCGCAGGTGGAACGCGCCTTCGCCGTGACTCTCCACCAATACCAACGCAAGGGCGGGCTGGTCTTCGCCAATGTGGCACCGCCCTCTTTGCCGGTCGACACTGCCCTGGAAATAAGCGCCATCGATGGCCTGGACAACCTTTCCGCAGACGCCCTTAGCGCTACCTATGCTAACGCCCAGCACGTCCCGGTCAGCTCTGGCCTCGACTTTGCCTCGCTCGCCGGGCTGATTGATGCAAACGCCACCGCGGTCCTCCACCTGAGCTCCTCCCTCTGCACGTCCGTCGTCTCGCCCTCGCAGCTTGCCGAGTACCGCCTCCTGCTCGAGCAAGCCAACGTCCAGGGCGTCACCGTCCTCGCCGATCAAGGCTGCGCCACTGGGGCCTTTCCCGCCGCGCTCGCAGAGGTCACCGCAATCACCTCCCCGGCCAGCAGCGGAGACGTCTCTGCACCCATCGTTTCCCGGCCCGCATGGCAAGCGGCCGTGGGACTTCCGAGCGACGGCATGCGTGCGACCCCGGATCTGGTGACGTCCTCCACCGCTGATCTGGTCCGCATGCTGAACGGCCTCGTCATCCAGACCGGCGAACGCCTTGGCAATGTCAACCACACCCTATACGCCCTGGCTCCGGAAGCCGGCCTGTACACCCAGCCGGATGCGGCTCCGGACGGCACCTGGGAGCCCGCAACCGGCCTCGGCCTGGTCAATCTGACAGCGCTTGCGAGAGCCTGGCCGCGAGGCGTTGGTGCTTCTACCATGACCCTTGCATCGTCAGCCAGCAGCCTGGTTCAAGGCCAGACGTTCACGTTGACGGCAACCGAAGCCGTAGCCAGTGGCGGCGGCTCGATCCCGACCGGTGCGATCTTTTTCACCTCTCCGCAGCCGGGGTTTACGGCTTCTTCCGTTGTCTTGAACGCGAGCGGCGCCGCGACCTCCCCAGCCTGGCTGCTGCCGGCCGCGACCTACCTGATCACTGCGACGTATTCGGGCGACGGAACTTACGGTGCTACCAGCGCGACGGCTACAGTGACAGTCCAAAGCGTACCTGCCGGCGCCACCACGACCACTCTCAGCATCAGCCCGACGAATCCCCTCTCGGGTGTACCCGCCACGCTCACGGCGACTGTGGCGCCAACCGCCGTCTCCGCTGCGGTCCCCGCGGGAACTGTGTCGTTCTACAAGGGAAGTACCCTGCTCGGAACGGGAACCCTCGCCACCGTCGGCAGTAGTGCGGTCGCGACCCTTACGACCACCTTGACCGGATCTTCGGCCCAGACACTGACCGCTGTGTACAGTGGCAACACATCGTTTGCCGCCAGCACGTCTCCTGCGCTGTCCGTCATTCCCGCCACGGCCGCCTCCGGCGTCACCCTCACCTCGAACGTCGCCACAACACTCTCCGGATACAGTGTGACGCTCACGGCAAGCGTCTCCGGCGCAACCGCCGCCGGGGTTACACCGACGGGGAACGTCTCCTTCTACGTCGCTGGCGCAAGCCCGCGGCTGCTGGGGGTCTCCGCGGTTGGCGCAGCCGGGGCAGGGCTGTCCATCGCCGTGCTGGCTACGCCGAACATTCCCGACGGCGCCCAAACCATCTATGCGGTCTATGCCGGGGATGCCAACTTCAGCCCAGTCATCTCGAACAATCTTTCCATCGGCGTCTCGGACTACAACGTGACCTTCGTTCCGCAGTCGCTTACCGTGGCTCGCGGCCAGTCCGGTCAAATGACCCTCGTTCTCGGCGCCATCAACGGCTTTCCGGGCACCGTTGCCTTTGGCTGCACGCCTCCACCGAACACCGAGATCACCTGTTCTTTTTCCCCGGCTACCTTGACTGGCGGCGGGACCAGCACGATGACGCTCCAGACGACGGCACCCAAGACTTCTTCTCTCCGGGCTCCTTCAACCAGCTTCAGGGCCGTGGAAGGAGTGGTGCTCGCTTCACTGCTCGGCTTCTTTCTCCCCAGCCGGCGAAGGCGTGTGCCCTTGCGTTTGCTGCTGCTTCTAGCTCTGGCCCTGACCATGAACCTGGGATGCGCGGCCAACGACTTTGCGCAGACCGGCCCCATCACCGATGCCGGAACACCGCTGGGCACAGCAAGCATGGTCGTCAACACGGCCGGTACGGACGGTGTCAACACTGTGCGCCACAACTACACCTTCCAGGTCACCGTGCAGTAGAGCATCTTTCCTGTTGCTGGGGTTTCCCGCATCCGGCGTGCAGTGACGTTTCCCTGGGAGAAACGCCCATGAAGGCCGTGACAGCAGCTACACCTAGAGGGAAAGTGCTGTAGGCGGCACGCTCGCCGTCTCGGAGGACGCCAACTGCATAAAGTACTCCTGCCCGTTGAACGGTGCTCCGTCCTGCGGTACGCGCACATAGTCTCCGTCCGGCTGTAACATGCGAGCTTTGACGTTGTCCCTGAGATAGCTGTCGAGGATCTCCTCTGAAACACGCCTGGCAAGCTTGGGGTCCTCGATCGGGAAGACGACCTCGCACCGCTCGTACAGGTTGCGCGTCATCCAGTCCGCGCTTCCGCAAAACACCTCACGCTCGCCGCCGTTCTCGAATTGGAAGATGCGGCTGTGCTCCAGGTACTGTCCGACGATCGACCGGACGCGGATCGTCTCGCTCAGCCCCTGGATGCCTGGGCGCAGCGCGCACATTCCCCGCACAATCAATTCGATTGGCACGCCGGCCTGCGAAGCCGCATAGAGCGCATCGATGGTCTTGGGTTCGAGCAACCCGTTCATTTTGGCGACGATGCGTGCCGGCCGACCTGCCCTGGCATGCTCCGCCTCGCGCCCGATCAGCTCCAAAACGTGCCGTGCCAGGGTCAGTGGAGCCACCTGCAAAGGAAGATACACGTCTTCTTCCGCCTCCGCCTCAGCCGTCAGGTAATCAAACACGTGCTGAACGGCTTTCGTGTAGCGCGGGTTTGCCGTCAAAAGACTAATGTCGGTGTAGAAGCGTGCCGTCACCGGGTTGTAGTTGCCGGTGCCCAGGTGGGCATAGCGCCGCACCACACCGTCCGGGTCGCGCCGTACCAGCAGCGCCAGCTTGCAGTGGGTCTTCAGACCGAAGATGCCGTGGAAGACGCCCACTCCTGCGTTCTCCAGCTCCCGTGCCCAGCGAATATTGGAGTCCTCATCGAAGCGCGCCATCAACTCGACGACAACAGTGACCTCCTTGGTCTGCGCGGCCTCGATCAGCGACCGGAAGATTGCCGAGTCCTTACTTGTGCGGTAGAGGGTTTGCTTCATGGAGACGACCCGGTCATCCTTGGACCCGAGTTCGATAAAGTCCTCAATTGTTCGATAGCTGTCGAACGGATGATGCAGCAAGACGTCCTGCTGGCGAAGTTCAGCGAACAAGTCCGCGTACTTGGCTCCAAGTTGGTGCTGCCGGCTCGAAAAGGATGGATTTTTCAGAGCCGGCATCTTTACCTCGGAATAGAGGTTCATCAGCCGTGACAAGTTCACCGGACCGTCAGTCCGGAACACCTGGGATTGCTCAAGCTCAAAGTTCGTGCGCAGCCGCTCGACGATCTCTTCCGCTGCCGAGGCTTCTATCTCGAGCCGCACCGCGTCGCCTTTCCGCCGATTGTGCAGTTCCTCGCGCACACTCTCGAGCACGCTTCGCGACTCCTCTTCCTGCATGTACAGGTTGCTGTTGCGCGTGACTCGAAAAGGGGCCTTATCCAGGATCTCGTAGCCGCGAAACATCGTTTCGACTTGTGCCTCGATCAACTCGTGCAGGAAGAGAAAGTCAGTGTGGCCGTTTTCGGAGGGCAGAGCGATGAGCCGCGGCAAACTTCGCGGCACGGTCAGAACGCCCAGGACCCGGCCCGGCTTTTGACCTGTGGGACCGCGGCGCTTGTGCCGCAGCAGCAGCGCGATGCACAGCGCCTTGTTCAGTACGCGTGGAAAGGGGTGCGAGGGATCGATCGTCACCGGTGTCAGCAGCGGATCAACCTCGTCCGTGTAGAAAGTTTCCGCGTACTCCCGAGCCTTTCCACTCAGTTCCTTCCAGCGCAGCACACGTATCCCACGCTGCCCTAGCAGGGAGAGCAGTTGATCGTTCCAGCAGCGGTATTGGGCTTCGA
>CAXUEE010000053.1:16111-18215 GCA_964249905.1 uncultured Acidobacteriaceae bacterium | reverse complement strand
GGCCGATGGTACTGCACGCGTAAGTGTGTGGGAGATTAGGTGATCGCCGGCATAAAATGGAAGCCCACTCCGCAAGGAGTGGGCTTTTGCTTTGCTTCAGGACCCGGAAGATACAAGCACCTCGCGTTCAGTTGACGACCGGTTCCACTTCGCGTCTAACTTCTCATCTCAGGTACAGCAATCCCGCCGCTTCATTTGCTTCTACCCCGTCATACTTTTAGACTAGGGCTAATCCTGAAGCTAACGATACTGCCGCTCCAAGAAGACCGTTGCGCCAAGGCCTAAGCTGCCGGGCTAACGGAGAGGTTGAAAGGCTCAATGCGTCGTTTTGTCACTCTCGCTGTGCTTCTCTTTTGTTCCTTGCCGTTTGGCATCTCGATTTCTGGCTGCCACCATGCAGTTGCGCCAACCTACTGTAACGGCCAGAACTCCGGCGTCGTCGTCGGCCAGACGACGACCCTTGACCTCGAGCCTCGGTTGACCGGAATCTCTCTCAATCAAGGACAGATTGGTCAGGTGAACGCACCCACTGCCAAAGACTGCAAAGGCAATTCCGCTTCAGCAACTGGAGCCGTATACGGCTCTTCCAACCTCAATTTGGTTGACATTGCGTCCACCACAGGCCGCCTATGCGCCGGCACTTGGAACCGTAACACCGGCGGTGGCATTGCCGATTTCACTTACTGCACGCCAGGTCCAGTCAGCGGTATCGCCTACATCACTGCCAGTGCGCAAGGTGTCACCTCAAACTCCGTTCCTGTCTATGTCCATCCGGTTGTCACCAGTGTCGTACTGGGACCTTCGTCGACCAACTGCGGAACAGATCCTGCCAGCAACTGCTATGACCCGACGCAGGCCGGTTCGTGTCTACCTACTCCCGTCGCGGTGACTGCCTATACCGGCACCGCCTGCTACTCGCAGGGTAACAGTGCGCAACTCGTTGCGCGCAGCTTTGCCGGAACGGGATCTGCTCAGACCAACATCAGCTGCCAGGTAGGTCCGTTGACTTTTACCGCCACCACGCCCGCCGTCGTGACCATCGATACCAACGGCCTTGCTACCGCTGCTCAACCCGGCACTACCACAATCAACGCCGCCACCTCGCAGGCCTCGAGTACTGCTGGCTTCTTCTCCACCTGTGCTCCCGCGTCCATCACTCTGGCGCAGGTCGGCAGCAGCAGCGCTCCGACCGCTCCGATCACCGTCAATCAGAACACTGCCCAGGCACTCTCCGCGACTGTGATCGACACCGCCGGCAACCCGATCACCAATATCACGCTCGAGTACGAGTCGACCACGCCTCAGACGATCCCCTCCGGCAGTGCCACTATTACGCCGCTCTACCCCGGGGCCGCCACTATCACCGCTATCTGCCAGCCGCCGAGCTGCAATCCTGCACCGCTGAATGAGATTGGCCTCGCCCTTGTTCCCAGCACAGGAACCGGCTCGCCCGTTGGCAACGGCACAGCCATCACGTCGAACCCTGTACAAATCAACTCGGTTGGTACCGGGGTCAACACTGTTCTCTATATCGGTTCCACGCAGTCCCAGTACCTGCAGCCGTTTGATTTCACCCTCCCTACGCAAGGTGCTCCCATCCGTCTCCCGTATGTCCCGAACTCGCTCGCCCTCTCCGAAGACCAGAGCACCATCTACATGGGAACGGCGAACGAAATCATGATCTTCGCCACCACAAACAACTCGTTGACCAAGGAAGACACCAGCATCTCCGGCAACGTGCTCACGGTCTCGCCGGACAATGGGACCGTGGTGATTACCGACCCCGTACGTAAGTTGACGTATCTGTATACCTCGGCTGGGGCTATCACCTCCGAGTATGGAGCGGTTGCTACCCGCGCTTCCTGGAGCCCCGACTCGCAAACCGTCTACATCACGACCAACGACGGCCGTTTGCTGGTTTACTCCACCTTTACCGGCTGGGCCGCGCTGGCGCTTGCCAACACGGCCACCGATGTTGCCGTCACTGTTCCCAATGCTGGGGCTTATCTTGCCCAGGGAAGTGCAGGCGGTCTACTCGACGTGCGCACCAACTGTCCTGTCACGACCGTCAGAGCCCGTTATCTGCTCATATCTGCATTGGGGT
>CAXUEE010000053.1:14865-16101 GCA_964249905.1 uncultured Acidobacteriaceae bacterium | reverse complement strand
GTCACGACCGTCACCGGAGCCGGCGTCCTCACGGTCACCAATAATACCTTTTACCCCGATCTGGGCCCCGTCGCCGCTACCCCCGAACGGCTTGCCGCCACGAATGACGGTCTACATATCCTGGGAGCGAACGTGAACACGTTTGTCGACGTCACAACCAACGCGAAAAACGGGAGCTGCCCTGTCACCTTCACCAGCAATCCCGGTGCGCCGATTGCGCTCGGCGTAACTGCCACGGACATCAGCAATGTGCTCGCCACAACCGATTCAGCCTTTGCTTTTGTCACCTACCAGGGCTCCGGGGGTACGCTGCCTGAGTACACGCAGTCCACTCCGGGCGGCCACGGAACCGTTACCCAGATTCCGCTGCAAAGGACGAGCAACGGCACACCTGTTGCACCCGTGTCTTCTACCCTGAGTGCGGACAATCTGCTGCTGTATGTCGGCACCTCCGGAGACAACGTCGTCCACCGTCTTGGTCGCGGAGCCACGGGTTTTGCGGATACGCTCAGTCCCATCGTTCCGCTGCTTCCGCTCGCCACCGGAGCCGCGGGAACAGCGACCCCGAACCTGCTCGTCTCCCGGCCGAAAAAGCCTACCTCTTAGGATAATGGTGAGGTCTTGCCGTGCTCGGCGCGAAGCGGAATCCTGCATAACGCCGATCAAGGAAGGCTAGGTTTACCCCAAGCCCAGTCGCGCTTTCAAAAGATCCCGCGCCACCGCATCCAGCACCCCGTTGAGGAAATGGATGGACTCCGGGGCGGCATACCGGCGGGCTACCTCCAGGCTTTCGTTGATCACAATCGCCGCCGGCGTCTTCGGGTATCCGAGCATCTCGGCGATGCCGCAGCGCAACAGGTTGCGGTCCACGACCGGCATCCGCTCCAAGCGCCAGTTCTGCGAGTGCTGCTCGATCAGCGCATCGATCTCGATGCCTCGGCTCGTCGCTACTCGGTATAGATCCTCGGCGAAGCCGCGTGTCTCGTCGTCCACGTCCGTCACCGACGCCCAGAACAGCTTCCGCACCTCATCCGGCGTTTGCTTGCCCAGGTCTCCCTGGAAGAGCATCTGCATGCTTAACTCACGTGACTTCCTGCGCGTTCCCACTAGGCCGCACCCTGCAGCTTGCGGCGCAGCGAGACCATCTCGATGGCCGCACTGGCCGCTTCAAAACCCTTGTTGCCCGCCTTCAGCCCCGCCCGGTCCAGCGCCTGCTCGAGCGTCTCGCACGTCAGC
>CAXUEE010000053.1:14325-14855 GCA_964249905.1 uncultured Acidobacteriaceae bacterium | reverse complement strand
TGCTGTGATTGCCCGATTCCGCGCGCCACCTCGGTATAGATCGCCTCATAGTGGGCTGTTTCCCCGCGCAGGAGGCACCCGAGCGTCACGATCGCATCTACCTTGCCCAAATTAGCGATGGTTCGCGCCGCGTTCGGTATCTCCCACGCCCCCGGCACCCGAACCACCTCGATGTCTGCTTTCGCCGCCCCGCTCCTCCGCAGGCAGTCGAGCGCCCCCTGCAGCAGCCGGTCCGTGATCACCGTATTCCAGCGCGTTGTGATCACCGCAAATTTCATGCCCTCGGCCGAGAGCCCGCCTTCCACTGCCGCCGGAACCCCGTGCATCGGGTCCTCAGACTGCCAAAAGCCAAGCCGCAGACCGCTGGGCAGTGCAAGCGTAAACAGTCGTGAATGCCAATGCGTCTCTTCCAGCTCGCCTACCTGAGCCAACGAATTTTCAGACGCCCAGCTTACAACCGCGGCGCGAAGTGTCTCCAGCTGCGTCGCTTCTATCAAGATTCGCGGCACGGCAGGCGCGCGGCCTGTCAC
>CAXUEE010000053.1:0-14315 GCA_964249905.1 uncultured Acidobacteriaceae bacterium | reverse complement strand
GAACCCGGCAGTCCGCGCCATCCTCCTTACCGGCGCCGGCCCGAAGGCCTTTGCTGCCGGAGCCGACATCGCCGAGCTCTCCAAAACCGACGCCGCCCTCGGTGAGCAACTCGCCCTGCGCGGCCAGGCCGTCTTTCGCCAGATTGAGACCTGCGGCAAGCCCGTCCTCGCTGTCCTCAACGGCTTCGCGCTCGGTGGCGGATGCGAGCTCGCCCTTGCCTGTACCCTGCGTCTCGCCTCCGAGGCCGCGCGTTTCGGTCAGCCCGAGATCAAGCTTGGGCTGATTCCCGGGTATGGCGGCACCCAGCGCCTGCCACGCCTGGTCGGGCGTTCCGCCGCCCTGAAACTGATCCTTACCGGGGAGATCATCCCCGCCGCTGAAGCTCTCCGCATCGGCCTGGTGGACGAGGTGATTCCTGCCGCCGATCTGCTCGCCCGCGCTCACGCTCTTGCCTCCACGTTAGCCGCCCTGCCTCCGCTCGCGCTCAGTGCGGCGCTGGAGGCAGTCGACACCGGAGCAGGGCTGCCCCTTGAACAAGCACTTGCTCTGGAAGCGACCATCTTCGGCCGTCTCAGCAACTCCGCGGACAAGCATGAGGGAGTCGCCGCCTTCCTTGAAAAGCGTCCCGCTACCTTCACCGGGCATTGACCATGGGCTATTCTAGAGAGACTGTGCGTATCGCCTCTGCCGCCGCTCTCGCCATTGCTCTTCTCAGCTTTCCCGGATGCTCCAGTTCACCGCTGGTCTCCGCCTCGACCGGCAGAAACGCTGAAAATGAACGCCGTCAGCAGATGGAAAGCACGCGCGCCGAGCTTGAACAGATTCCCTTGCCCTCGAAAGCGCGTTACTTGGCCGTCAAGTCGCTGACGAACTGGCAGAATCCGTACCTCACGATTCAGGGCAACATGGTCACCCTGCACGTCACGCTGGCGGATGCCAACCCCTCGCCATTCGGCGCAGGCGGCCTGCTCCGCCCGGTTGGAGCACGCCGTCAAGATCTGAATGTCCGCACGGCGGATCTTGCCTCCGCGCTCAATGCTGTGCCTGAGACTGCGTGGCCCTACGGCCGGGTCGTCGCCGTGGAAGAGGCTCATGACGCGCCGCGTTCCGCACGCCCTGAGCTGCGCCGCAACATGGAAACCGCGATGCGCACCCTGAGCGACCTGGGCCTCGTCGTCTACGAGTGGCAGGAGGGCGGAGTCGCCCTCAGATAAAGGCCGCGGTCTTTCTCTCAAAGACGTTCACCGGCCACGAACTACGGAGCACTTAGCAACGGTCCCTCCTCTGCGCTACCATTCCCAAACGTGCATAGCCTCGCGCTCCTCATCTTCTGCTTCTTCTTTGCGCTGGTCACTGTAGCCGGCTTCCTGGCCGCGCGTTGGCGCCGCCCTGCCGCCGGTATGCATTCCCTCGAAGAGTGGGGTCTGGCCGGCCGCAGTTTCGGAACCTGGGTCACCTGGTTTCTTATCGGCGGCGACGCTTATACCGCGTATACCGTCATCGCCGTTCCGGCCGCGCTCTACGGCGCCGGCGCCAACGGCTTCTTCGCCCTACCGTACGCGATCCTCGCGTATCCCTACATGTTGCTTGTTCTGCCCCGCCTCTGGACGGTTTGCCATCGGCACGGCTACGTTACCTTTGCTGATTTCGTGAGCGGACGCTACGGCAACCGTCCGCTCACCCTCGCCATCGCCCTCACCGGCATTCTCGCCCTCATGCCCTACATCGCCCTGCAGCTCGTCGGCATCCGGGTGGTCCTTGCCGCGCTCGGGCTGCATGGCGAGTGGCCGCTTGCCGGAGCGTTCCTCGTCCTCGCCGCTTACACCTACTCAAGCGGTCTTCGCGCGCCCGCCGTTATCGCCATCGTCAAGGACGTCATGCTCTGGATCATGGTCCTGGTCGCGGTCGTCTGGCTGCCTTTACAACTTGGCGGGTATACCCACATCTTCGCCGCAGCCAACCAGATCCTCACCCATCACACGCCGCCGACCTCCATCCTCCTCCAGCCAAACCAGTTTCTCGGGTACTCTACGCTTGCCCTCGGCTCGGCTCTTGCGCTCATGCTCTACCCGCATACCGCGACAGCCATCCTCAGCGCCTCGTCCGCCAACACGGTTCGCCGCAACGCGGCCATGCTGCCCGCCTACAGCTTTCTGCTCGGCCTGATCGCGCTGCTTGGCTATGTTGCGCTCGCGGCCGGCATCGTCACGAAAGACACCAGTTCTGTCGTGCCCTTGCTCTTCCTTAAGATGTTCCCGGAGTGGTTTGCCGGCTTCTGCCTTGCCGCCATCGCGGTCGGCGCGCTGGTGCCGGCGGCCATCATGTCTATCGCAGCTTCCAATCTCTTCACACGGAATCTGTGGGGCGAGTTCACCCGCACGCCCATGACGCCGAAGCAGGAATCCGCCATGGCCAAGATCGTTTCCTTGCTGGTCAAGTTCGGCGCGCTTCTCTTCGTCCTCAAACTCCAGACTGCCTACGCGATCGAGTTCCAGCTGCTTGGCGGCATCTGGATCGCGCAGATCTTCCCGGCCGTCGTTCTCGGCGTCTTCACCCGCTGGTTTCATCCGTGGGCGCTCTTCTTCGGATGGTGCGCGGGCATGATCTCCGGAACCGCCATGGCCTGGTCCCTTGGCCTCAAGAGCTCTGTGTACGCGGTGCCGCACGTTGGCGGCATGTACGCCGCCGTCCCTGCGCTGCTGCTGAATCTTGCCTTGGCCGCGGGTCTAACGGCGCTTCTGCGCCCTACCGGCTGGGCTCCCGCAGTCGATCGCACCGATCCCGCCGCCTACATCGGTTAGCAAGGAAATCTGCATCTGACACCGCGAGGACCAAACACCGATGAACCTCGTCGAGCAGATTGCCAATTCTTTCGTCAACAAGCAGCTCTCCCAGCCATCCACACCCGGTGCTCCGTCGCCGGCAGACCGGTCCGTGCTCAAAGGACTCCTCGCCGGCATAGCTGCCGGGGCTGTCGCTACCGCGGCGAAGAGCCTCGCTGAGCGCCTTTATCCCCCGCGGACCGAAGGCCAGCCCGAGCCTCCCGCGGTTCTCGTAGACAAGGTCGCCGACAAAGTTGCAGGCCACGCACTCACCCCGGACTCGAAAGCGATCGCCACGGAAACGGTTCATTGGGTCTTCGGCCTGACTGCCGGTGCCGCGTACGGTGTTCTCGCCGAGTTCTACCCTGCCGCCACCTCTCGCCAGGGCGTCAACTTCGGCATGACTCTTATGGCGCTCACCCATGAGTCCGCCCTGCCTGCCTTCGGGCTCTCGGCCTCCCCTGGAGACCAGACCCAGCGGGAAAAGACCAGTGAGATCGCCACCCATATGGTCTACGGCCTGGTCGCCGAGACTGTTCGCCGCACCGTTCGCAAGGCCCTCTAGAAGACTCTGTAGGTACCCTTTCGCCGCGCAGGAAAGCCTGTCAAGCAAGCTGAATGGACGGGTCGGCAAGCTGCTCTTGAAGCAGACGCTCAGTGAGCTTCCGAAGGTCTTCCCCTGTTTTTGCAAGCAGAAATTCTCGGCGATCCTCTGACCACTCCAGCTTAAAGCTGGTCGAGCGAGCGGAGATCCAGATCTGGCGCACCGGCGTCTGCGGAGTGAAGACGAACTTGAACGATCCATCCTCAAACAAGACGTTGAGCACTCCGTTGTTATCCTCGGTTTCGAAGCCACCCTCCTGCTCGGCTTCGATCAGGGACTGCTTCAACGCGTGGAGAGCCTGGTCGGAGACACGGCGAAAGGTCGACTCGTCAATCATGCTTCTTAGTTTAGCGGAGCGCCGGATGGCGTTCGTGCCACGCGCGCCAAACCAAGGAAGCGCGTTTACGCAAACAGCTTCTCTTGCACTGGCGAGCCAACGTTTGAGATCGGTTTCCGTGCCGGCCCCTGGTCGCGCGTCAGCAAGGCATACGTGGAACGCGGCACAAGGCCGTGGCGCCGGCAGGTCTGCTCAACCAGAGCCGCGATCTCATCCTGGTAGGGCTTGGCGGCAAAGGCGTTCGTGGCGAAGCGGGTTTCATACTCCTTTTCAAGCTCCGGGAAGTGATCGTGGAGGAAGCTAAGAAAGGTCGCGCGCGAACACGACTTCAGAAATAAGGGCTGCGCGGAAAAGAAGCTGGCCTTTGCCTGCGCCGCGCGAGAGCCCATCGCGTCCAGCGCCTCTGCTGTATCCGTGATACCAGGCAGGAGCGGCGAGCAGAAGATACCGGCGGTAAGACCGGCCTCACGGAGGCGGAGCACGGTGGCTAGACGGAGGTCGGGCCGGGGCGTACGCGGCTCCAGCAAACGCGCCAGTGCCGCATCCGGAGTCGTGATCGTCAGGTGCAGCACCAGGGTGTTTTTGCGGGCGATCTCCTGCAGCAAATCGATGTCCCGGGCTATCAAGGCGGACTTGGTGATGATGCCCAGCCGCAGGCCGGAGTGGCGCGCGAAGACCTCCAGCAGCGAGCGCGTGATGCGGGCAGTGCGCTCAATCGGCTGGTACGGATCGGTCGCCGTTCCCAATGCGATCTCGTCGGCCGGATCGATCTTTCGCAGCTCCTGGTCGAGCAGCCAGGCCGTATTTTCCTTGAGAAAGATCAGCCGCTCGAACAAGCCTGGGTCATGGAAGTCAGGTGTCCCCGCAGCCGGTTCCTTCGCGGCAAGGAACTCGTGAGTGTAGCGCGCATAGCAGTAGCGGCACGCGAACTCGCAGCCCCGGTACGGGTTGATGGAGTAGGCGAGCGAAAGCTTGCGCCGCGAGATCGACCGGTTTAATACGCTTCGCACCTGGAGCGTGCGGAACTCCACGTTGTGGCCGTCGGCGTGATGTGCGGCTTCCGCGGCCAGGCGGGCAAGGCCGGTGGGCGCCTCCCTCAGGATAGGGAAGAGCGTGGCTGGAATCTCGGTCGCGGCAGTGCTGCGGAAGGGGGAAGACGTATTCGTCATTTGTTCGCCTAGGGCCACGATAGTAGGATAGCGTCGGTACGTCAATCGCACATTGAATAGACTCGGCACAGGCGCGCTCATCGGGCGAGGTCTGGCGTGCGTTCTGGGAAGGGAGCGGGGCAGGTGGCCACGATGCATCGTTTGCTCTTGAATTTAGTGGCTTTCGCGTTTGGGGCAGCGTGCCTCCAGGCCCAGAACACGTCGTCTTCGCAGACCGGAAGCGTCCCGCGGCAGCAAGGCGAGCTTGCAGCGGGAAGCATCGCCGGAATGGTCGCCGACACGGACAACGCATCGATTGTGGGGGCATCCGTTCAGCTGGAGAGTCGCGATACGAAGACGCGGGTGAGCGCCACCACCGATGCTTCCGGCACCTTCCGTTTCGCGCCAGTGGCCGCAGGTTCCTATGTGGTGACGATCACCGCGAAGGGCTTTGCTGCCTGGCATATCAAGGATGTCCTTGTGGTGCATGAAAGTGAGTCGGTCGTGCTGCCGCAGGTGCAGCTCGGCGTCGAAGGGATTACCACCGACGTCAATGCGATCACGCTCGAAGATCTGGCGGAAGAGCAGATCACGGCCGAAGAGCATCAGCGCATTCTGGGAATTCTTCCCAACTTCTACGTCAGCTACGTGCCGCACGCGGCTCCCTTGACGCGCCGCCAGAAGTTCAAATTGGCGCTGGTGGTCAGCACGGACCCGGTGACCTTCTTTACGACGGGGGTAACGGCCGGTATCGAGGACTGGCAGGGAGACTTCTCCGGATACGGGGTCGGTCTTTCCGGCTACGCCGAGCGCTACGCGGCAACCTACGGCGATCGCCTGAGCTCCACTTTTCTTGGCGCGGCGCTCCTGCCGTCGCTGCTGCATCAGGATCCGCGTTACTTCTACCGAGGCCACGGAAAGGTAATCACGCGTGCGCTCTATGCCGTGTCGACGACGGTGGTGTGCAAGGGCGACAGCGGCAGGTGGCAGCCCAACTTCTCGAATGTGCTCGGGAACCTGGGCGCGGCAGGGATCTCGACTCTGTACTATCCGGAGAGCTCGCGCCACAGCGTGCAGGTGACGGTGGACAACACGCTGCTCGGCGTGGCGACCGGGGCGTTCGGCACCCTCTTTCAGGAGTTTCTACTGAAGCATGTGACCAGGGGTGTGCCGGGAAAGAGGCCGGCCGCGCCGTAAGCCGGGAGTAGACTGCTGTCATGAATCTTGCGCTGGAGGGTGTGGAACTGCCGGTCCGTCTGCGGTTGGAGCGTCCGCTGGTGCTCGAGCACATCTGGAGCTAAGGGCCGCCACCGGAGATAGTTGGATAAGCTTACCGCCCTTCCGGCCGGGTTGTTCTTCTTCATGGTGCGTGTTAGTCTCAGAGAGTTGCCTTGACATCCGTCGAGGCCTTCGGACCACGCCGCCTCGGAACAATGCAGGTGAGGGTGGAAGATGAAGAAAGCACATGTTCATGCAAAAAGTATCGAAAAACCTGGCAGCTGCTCGTGCACTTGTTGAGCCACGTCCCTACACGTTGATTGACGCCGTGCCGCTGCTGAAGAAGGCGCAGTACGCGAAGTTCGATGAAACCGTGGATATCACGCTGCGCTTGGGCGTCGACCCACGGCACGCCGATCAGATGGTTCGTGGAACGGTCGTCCTGCCGCACGGACTAGGTAAGTCGAAGACGGTGGCGGTAATTGCGTCCGGCGACAAAATTAAGGACGCGGAAGCCGCGGGTGCCGAGTTCTTTGGCGGCGAAGAGCTGGTGGAGAAGATTCAGAAAGAAGGCTGGACGGCCTTCGACGCCCTGATTGCCACTCCGGACATGATGCGGTCCGTTGGACGTTTAGGTAAGGTGCTCGGCCCCAAGGGCCTGATGCCGAACCCGAAGACGGGTACGGTCACCAGCGATGTAGCCGCGGCAATCCGCGAGATCAAGGCCGGTAAGGTTGAGTTCCGAACGGATAAAACGGCTCTGGTGCATGTTCCGGTCGGCAAGCTGTCGTTTGATCCGCAGAAGCTGATCGACAATGCTATGACGGTGATCACGAGCGTGGTGAAGGCCAAGCCCTCGGCCGCTAAGGGCAAGTACATCAAGGGGATCACGATCTCTTCGACCATGGGTCCGGGCGTGCAGCTGGATAGCTCGGTTTCAGATCTTGCCGGCAAGGCGTAAAGCGCATTTCGCTCCCGTACAAAGTAGAGCCAGGCGCGATGCGCCGGCAGTTAGGGCAAGGGTTTTGTTATGGCATTGAGCAGGGCGGCAAAGGCGGTCAAGGTTCAGGTTCTGACCAAAGAACTGGAATCTTCGACGTCAGCCATCATTGGAACATTCACGGGACTGACCGCATCGAAGGACTTCGATCTGCGCAAAACGGTGCGCGCAGCGGGCGGAAGCTATCACGTCGTTAAGAACAAGCTGGCGGCCAAGGCCAGCCAGGGTTCGAAGATCGAGGCGGCGCTGCAGGGATTGAAGGGTGTCTCTGCGGTGGCCTACACGTCGGGAGATCCAGTTCAGCTGGCTAAGGCGCTTTCGAACTGGGTGAAGGACAATGCCGAGTTCACCTTCAAGCTGGGAATTGTCGACGGGAAGGTAATCGACGTTGCCGAGATCGGCGCGCTGGCGACGATGCCTGGCAAGGAAGAGCTCTTCTCGAAGCTGCTGTTCCTGATCCAGTCTCCGGCGCAGCGGTTGGCGACGGTGATCAACGCGACAGGGCGCGATCTGGCGGCGGTCATCAACCAGGCGGTCGAGAAGGAAAAGTTCGCCAGTGCGCCGGCCCCGGTCGAAGCCACTTCACCGCAGCCGGCTGCTCCTGCGGCGGAGACGCCCGTTGCTGCGCCGGAAGCGTTAGCGCATACCGAAGAGGCAGCTACCGGAGAGCAGGCAAGTGGAGCCGCGCAGCCTGAGAACGGGACTGCGTCGCAGGCTGGAGAAGCCGCTTCGACAGATCCGGTCGAAGGCTAAACAGGATTCGCTCCATGCCTGAAGGTGCGCTTGTCTGGGCGCATCGGAAACCTTCGGGGCAGCGAGGGCAGCCGGGGTCGAGTGCAAGGGATTCCGGAAACGTTGGAGCAGTAGAGACTTTGGAGTATCGGGAGAGTAAAGATGGCGGACATGCAGCAGTTGGAAGATCAGATCGTGAGCTTGAGCCTGCTTGAGGCGTCGGCTCTGGTGAAGAAGTTGGAAGAGCGTCTCGGCGTTTCAGCAGCAGCCGCGGTTGCGGCTCCGGCCGCTGGCGGTGGTGGTGCAGCGGCGGCAGCGCCGGTTGAAGAGAAGACCGAGTTCTCGGTCATCCTCAAGGATGCCGGCGCGAACAAGATCGCGACCATCAAGGCTGTGCGTGAAGTGACGGCGCTCGGCTTGAAGGAAGCCAAGGACCTCGTCGACGGCGCGCCCAAGCCGCTCAAGGAAGGTGTGTCGAAGGACGACGCGGCCGCCATTGCCAAGAAGTTCGAGGGCGTTGCCTCAGTTGAGATTAAGTAACCCCCAAAAGTTGCAAAGGCGGGAAGAAAGCGGTATCCTCAGGAATACGGATATCGCTTCTTTCGTATTTGCGTGAAGCGTATGTCCGAACTTGAAGGGCTGAGGTCTTTTCAAGCAAGTACGAGCGGGTTTCGGGGTTGTTCCGGTCCATCCTGTGGCGAGCAGGCTAAGGGGCCGGCCATGTTACCGGTCAAGCGGCGGGCGGGTAGCGTGAAACTGGCAGACGGCAGCAATCTTTGAGGCTAGGCGAGTCTTGAAGGGTGGCGGGCATTTCTTACATCACACTCGATTACAGTGCGAATCTGGTTTTTTGCGCTCCTGGGAAGTTCTGTCCCGGTGGGCGCTTTCGTCATTTCCCTCAGGCGTAGCGAAACGAGAGCTGTGCGCGATTGGGCATACCCCGAGACGCACGGCATGCCGGTGCATGCAGAAACGCTTCCGCCAAGTTCGGGGAGCAGCAGTTTAGGTTCAAGCCCGGAGCGACTGCGTAACGTCCGGGGCAGGTGCAGGGTCGGCCGCGATCTCAGAATGCTTCGAGATCCCTGACGCAGATAAGAAAGCATTTCTTAGCCGGGCCGAAAAGGCCGGATACAAGGCGCGCAGGATCAGCCGCACGCGAGGGCGGCTGAGTCGGTCGAGAGCGCGAGACGGAGCGTACTTCGAGCTCTTTGGAACCTCGCCGCAGTTGAGCTTCTTTAGGAGAGAGCATGTCTGAACAGAACCATCACGGGAACCAGTCCAGCGAAACGCGTCCGCTTCGCAGCCGTCTCGATTTCTCGAAGATTCCTACCGCGATCCAGATTCCCAATTTGATTGAAGTGCAGCGCCGCAGCTATGAGCGCTTTCTGCAGATGGACAAGCTGCCCCAGGAGCGCGAGGACAACGGCCTGCAGTCGGTCTTCACCTCCGTGTTCCCCATTACCGACTTCCGCAACGTCTCCGAGCTGGAGTTCGTCGATTTCTCGATAGGTAACTGGGAGTGCAAGTGCGGCTACCTGAAGGGGCTGAATCATCTGCGCACCGCCTGCTCGAACTGCGGCCACATGGTCATCACCGATCCTTTCCATCCGGGCGACGTGCTGTGTAACTTCTGCGGCACCTACAACAAGAACACGCCGGACTTCTGCACCAAGTGCGGCGACCCGGTGGGTCTGCAGCTGAAGTACGACCAGGCCGAGTGCGAAGAGCGCGGCATGACCTATTCGGCTCCGCTCAAGGTTACGATCCGTCTGAAGATCTACGACAAGGACGCCGAGACCGGCGTCAAGAGCCTGCGCGACATGAAGGAGCAGGAAGTCTTCTTTGGCGACATCCCGCTGATGAGCCAGAACGGAACCTTCATCGTCAACGGGACCGAGCGAGTGATCGTTTCGCAGCTGCACCGCTCTCCCGGCGTCTTCTTTGAGACTGCAAACAACCGCACCTATTTTCTGGGCAAGATCATCCCGTACCGCGGCAGCTGGGTCGAGTTTGAGTACGACCAGAAGAACACGCTCTACGTCCGTATCGACCGCAAGCGCAAGTTCCTCGGTACCATCTTTCTGCGCGCGCTTGGCCTGCGTACCGACGAGGAGATCCTCAAAACCTTCTACACCATCGACACGATCGGCGTCGCAGACGGCAAGTTGAGCTGGAAGGTGCAGGAAGACGGCAAGCTGACCAACCTGCTCGGCACGCGTCCTTCGGCTCCGGCGAAGAACGGATCGGAGGAGATTGGTGTGGCCGGCAAGAAGATCGGCCCGAGCGTGATGAAGGCGCTGCGCGCGGCCAAGGTCGCGACCATCGACGTCGAGACCAGCGAGTTCGACGGCGCGATGACGGCATCGGACGTGGTCGACATGGCGACCGGCGAGCTGCTCTATGAGGCCAACCAGGAGCTCTCCGCCGACAAGCTGCACAAGATCGTACAGTCCGGCGTGACCAGCTTCGAGGTCTTTTTCCCCGAGCGCGACGACGTGGGCAACATCATCACCAACACGCTGCGTCGTGACTCCGTGCGCAAGCCCGAAGAGGCGTTGATCGAGATCTACCGCAAGCTGCGTCCAGGTGATCCGCCGACGCTCGACACCGCCACGGCTCTCTTTGAGGGCATGTTCTTCGATCCGCGCAAGTACGACTTCTCCCGCGTGGGCCGCTTAAAGTTCAACATCAAGCTCTACGAAGACCAGTCTGCCGAGGGTCTGGACAACCGCACGCTCACGCCTGAGGACTTCTACGGCACCATTCGCTACCTGCTCAAACTGCGCAAGAACATCGGCGTGGTCGACGACATCGATCACCTGGGCAATCGCCGGGTGCGCGCGGTCGGTGAGCTGATGGAGAACCAGTTCCGCATCGGACTCGTGCGCATGGAACGCGCGATCAAGGAGAAGATGTCGGTGTACCAGGAGATGTCGACGGCCATGCCGCACGACCTCATCAACGCCAAGCCCGTCATGGCCGCGATCCGCGAGTTCTTCGGTTCGTCGCAGCTCTCGCAGTTCATGGACCAGACCAACCCGCTGTCGGAGATCACACACAAACGTCGCCTCTCCGCCCTTGGGCCTGGCGGTCTGTCACGCGAGCGTGCGGGCTTTGAAGTCCGCGACGTACACCCAACCCACTACGGCCGCATCTGCCCGATCGAGACGCCGGAAGGCCCGAACATCGGTCTCATCTCGTCGCTATCCTGCTTCGCGCGAATCAACGAGTACGGCTTCATCGAAAGTCCGTACCGCCGCGTGAAAGAAGGCCGTGCGCTTGACTACGTCGCGGTCACCAACGCCGGGGAGTCCGGTCTTCGCCAAGGCGATTATCTTGAGACCAGCGAGGCGCATGCCAAAAACGATGAGCTGCGCACCGCCGGCAAGCGCACCATGGATCTCGAGCCGTTTAGCTTCTATCTTTCGGCTTGGGAAGAAGACCGGCACACGATCGCTCAGGCAAACGTGCAGCTGGACGAGAAGTTGAACCTGGTGCAGGACATCGTCGATGCCAGGCGTCAGGGCAACTTCGTCCTCGTCAATAAGTCGGAGGTTGACTACGTGGACGTAAGCCCGAAGCAGCTGGTCTCGGTTGCCGCGTCCCTCGTGCCGTTCCTTGAGCATGACGATGCAAACCGCGCGCTGATGGGCGCCAACATGCAACGCCAAAGTGTGCCGTTGCTGGTTGCCGAGGCTCCATTCGTCGGGACCGGCATGGAAGGCGTGACCGCTCGCGACTCGGGCGCCGTCATTCTCGCCAAGCGCAACGGCATCATCGACTCGGTTGACTCTGAGCGCATCATCGTGCGCGTCGAGGGCGAGCATCATCCCACGCAGCTCTCGCGTGAGGTGGGTTCGGACATCTACCAGCTCACGAAGTTCAAGCGCTCCAACCAGAACACCTGCATCAACCAGAAGCCGATCGTGCGCAAGGGCGATCGCGTCGTCAAGGGCCAGGTCATTGCCGACGGTCCATGCACAGAGCAGGGCGAGCTTGGTCTCGGCCGCAACGTGCTCGTCGCCTTCATGCCGTGGCGCGGATACAACTTCGAGGACGCGATCCTGATCTCGGAAAAGCTGGTCCGCGAGGACTACTACACCTCGATCCACATCGAGGAGTTCGAGATCGAGGCGCGCGACACCAAGCTTGGGCCGGAAGAGATTACGCGTGATATTCCAAACGTCTCAGAGCACGCCCTGCGTGATCTCGATGAGTCGGGCATCATCCGCATCGGCGCCAAGATCGGGCACAACGACATCCTGGTCGGCAAGGTGACGCCCAAGGGCGAGACCCAGCTGACTCCGGAAGAGAAGCTGCTGCGGGCCATCTTCGGCGAGAAGGCCGGGGATGTGCGCGATGCTTCGCTGACGTGCCCTCCGGGCATCGAAGGCACCGTCGTCGACGTGCGCATCTTCAGCCGCAAGGGCCAGGAGAAGGATGAGCGCGCCAAGCAGATCGAGCAGGAGATGGTCGAGAAGCTGGAGCGCAATCTTGCCGATGAGATCCGTATTCTCACCGACGAGCGGCTCAAGCGACTCGAGGCCATTCTTGGCAAGAAGGAAGTGTTGGCCGACCTGCACGACGAGCGCACCAACAAAAAGCTGCTCAACAAGGGCGAGGTGCTCGATCGCGACATGATCGAACTGATCTCGACGCGTAACCTCAAGCGCATTCGCTACGCGGACAAGGACCCGCGCGTGAACGAGCAGATCGACGAGATCGAAGAGATGACGTCGCGGCAGATCGATGTCTTGCGCAAAATCACCAACGAGAAGATCGGCAAAATGTCCAAGGGCGACGAGCTCAGCCCCGGCGTCATCAAGATGGTCAAGGTGTACATCGCGATGAAGCGCAAGCTGAGTGTTGGCGACAAGATGGCCGGACGCCATGGCAACAAGGGCGTCATCGCGCGCATCCTGCCTGAGGAAGACATGCCGTACCTGCCCGATGGAACGCCGGTCGAGATTGTCCTCAACCCGCTCGGTGTGCCTTCGCGTATGAACGTTGGTCAGATTCTCGAGACGCATCTTGGCTGGGCCGCGCATGAGCTTGGCGTGCAGGTCGCGAATCTCGCTGCGGAGATGGAGTCCGCTGCGGAAGTCCGCGAGCTGTTCAAGGCACGCTTCGCCGGCACCGCCGCTTTGAACCAGTTGCTTGACCTCGACGACGTGCAGACTCTGCGCGTGGCCGCGGGCATGCGGCGCGGAATCTGGTTCGGCACGGCCGTGTTCGACGGTGCGCAGGAAACCGAGATCAAGGCGCTTCTCAAGTCCGCCGGCCTGCCGAGCTCGGGCAAGACGCAGCTCTTTGATGGCATGCTGGGCGATCCGTTCGAGCAGCCGGCCACCGTGGGCTACATCTACATGCTCAAGCTGTCGCACCTGGTCGACGACAAGATCCACGCACGCTCGATCGGACCGTACTCGCTCATCACGCAGCAGCCGCTGGGTGGTAAGGCGCAGTTTGGCGGACAGCGCTTCGGTGAGATGGAGGTCTGGGCGCTTGAAGCCTATGGCGCCGCCTACATCCTGCAGGAGCTGCTCACCGCCAAGTCGGACGATGTCTTCGGGCGTACTAAGATCTACGAAGCCATCGTCAAGGGAGAAGCCGCGATCGAACCCGGCGTGCCGGAGTCGTTCAACGTGCTCATCCGCGAGCTGCAGAGCTTGTGCCTTGACGTCGAGTTGATCAAGCAGGGAGACCAGAAGAAGGTTCCGCTGCCGCAGATCGCAGCTGCCGACTGAGGTGTCACATCGCTCTCGCGTCAGCGAACGGTTTTGCAGGAAGCCCGAGCAATCTGCTTCCTGCAAAACGATTCGCGAGAGCGCCAGACATGGTTTCAGCAAGACCACAACTGAATAGCCGCAGGAGAACCAAGGGCATCGCGATGCGCCCCAAGCCAACGCGGAACCAGAAGCACCAACAGCAGCTCCCCAACGTGGGATAACGCTGCACGGAGACTGACACTATGTTTCGCTCCAGCCCCTTTGAACTGACCGGTCCCATCGCCGACTTCGACGCCATCAAGATTCAGCTCGCCAGCCCCGAGAAAATTCGCTCCTGGTCGCACGGCGAAGTCACCAAGCCCGAAACCATCAACTACCGCACCTTCAAGCCGGAGCGCGACGGCCTGTTCTGCGCGCGCATCTTCGGACCCATCACGGACTGGGAATGCCTCTGCGGCAAGTACAAGCGCATGAAGCACCGCGGCGTCATCTGCGACAAGTGCGGCGTCGAAGTCACCCTCTCCAAGGTCCGCCGCGAACGCCTCGGCCACATTGAGCTTGCCTCGCCCTGCTCGCACGTCTGGTTCTTCAAGGGCCTGCCCTCGCGCATCGGCCACCTGCTCGACATCTCGCTCCGTGAGCTCGAAGCCGTCCTCTACTTCGAGTCCTACGTCGTCGTCGATCCAGGTGACGCGCCCGTCAAGGAGCGCGAGGTCATCAAGGA
>CAXUEE010000052.1:17651-18252 GCA_964249905.1 uncultured Acidobacteriaceae bacterium | reverse complement strand
CGCGAAGGCCTGTTTGGCGAGCCGCCAGCGGGTTGCGTGGGTGAGGGCGCCGGCGTTGGCGGCGAGCTCGGCGAGGAGCGCGGGGTAGTCCGGGGGGGAGCTGACGACGGTAACGTCTTCGAAGTTCTTGGCCGCGGAGCGGAGCATGGACGGGCCGCCGATATCGATATTTTCGATCAACTCGGCAGGAGTGACACCGGGCTTGGCGGCGGTCTTCTCAAAGGCATAAAGGTTGACGACGACCATGTCGATGGGTTCGATCGCGTGTGCCTGGACTGCGGAGGCATGCTCGGGATTGGCGCGGACGTGCAGGATGCCGCCGTGAACCTTGGGATGGAGCGTTTTGACGCGGCCGTCCAGCATCTCGGGAAAGCCGGTGAGGTCGGCGATATCGCGGACCGTGAGGCCGGCCTCGCGAAGCATCCTGGCGGTGCCGCCGGTCGAAACGAGGTCAACGTGATGGGCGGCGAGGGCCTGGGCGAGCTCGAGGAGGCCGGATTTATCGGTGACCGAAAGGAGGGCGCGGCGGATGGGCTTGAGGCCGGCGGACTCGGAGGCGGGATCTTGGGCGGCATCGGTAATGCACTCAATGGCTGGACTC
>CAXUEE010000052.1:13402-17641 GCA_964249905.1 uncultured Acidobacteriaceae bacterium | reverse complement strand
GACCTCGATGTGGGGGAGAGATGAGAGGGTTTACTTGCCTTCCAGGGATTGGATTCGACCTTCGAGCTTGCCCGTGGTGCCGTGGAAGTAGCGGAGTTCCGCGTCTACGGCGTCGAAGCGGCGGTCTACGAGATCGAACCTGCGATTTACTTCGTTGCGCAAGTCCTTGATTTCTCCCTGCAGACCCTTGATTTCTCCTTTCAGCTCGGCCCGAAGCTCCTTGAGATCGGAACGGTTAAAGAGGATGCCGGCGAGGATAGCGAAAACCGGAATGCCAATGGTGAGGGTGTCATGCATGGATCGCTCCTAAGAGGCTCACCAGAAGATTCTAGAGCAGTTTCCCGATTTTCCAGCTTTTTCTGTCGTGCTGCCTGACGATGGCCGCCATGGGTGGATGCGCTCTCTGCAGGCCAGACTTTCGCTAAAATGAGCCATGACAAAGAAAGTCCTGGCGGCGCTATGGCTGATGGCCGGAGCTGCGGCGGCGCAGACACCGGGCTGCAAAACGATCGTGCTCACCGAGCAGGATGCGCTGGTGGCGTCGCCGGCCAATCACACCGTTCTCTATGAGGACCAGGAC
Organism: uncultured Acidobacteriaceae bacterium; assembly: GCA_964249905.1. Taxonomy (GTDB): domain Bacteria; phylum Acidobacteriota; class Terriglobia; order Terriglobales; family Acidobacteriaceae; genus Edaphobacter. The sequence goes on along the minus strand of CAXUEE010000052.1, from coordinate 17,061 downwards.
GTGCGGGTGCTCGATGTGCACTCGAAGCCGCATACGCGCGAGGCTCCGCATACGCATGCCATGCCTGGCGTGATGTACATCGAGCGGCAGGGCGCGGGCACGATGAACACACCCGAGAACCCGGCCGGAGTGGGCCATCCAACGGACCCGAACTTCAAGCCGCGCGTGATCGCGACCAAGCCGCAGGGACTGCACTGGACGGAGAATACCGGGGAGGTTCCGTTCCATGCGATCCGGGTGGAGCTGAAGCATCCAGGGTGCGGGCCTGCGGGCGAAAAGAAGACTCCGGGGCCGGAGGAGGCGGTAGCCGCAGGCAGCACGCATAGTGTGCTGTACGAGGATGCGGAGGTACGGGTGGTCGATGTCCATGTGCCCGCGCATGTCACGGATCCGTATCTAAACCATGCGTGGGCAGGCGTCTTCTACGTGGTCGGAAGAGAAGAGGTGTTGCCGGCGAAGGCGGAGCCGCGCACGGTGGAGGCGATGAGCGATGGACCGCTCCACCTGGTGCAGTTCGAGCTGAAGCCTGCCACGGCGTTGCCATAAACAAAGCGGCGGGTGTCTACGCGGCTTTGGGCTCGCCCGCTTCCGAGAGCGCCTCCAGGGTTTCCTTGCTGAGAGCTTTCTCGTGCAGCAGAAGTTCGGCGGCGCGGACCCGGGGGTTGGCATGGAACCAGGTGTGAAAAATGTTGCCGCGAAGGAGATTGGTGACAGCCAGCAAGGACATGCCCTGGTGATGGGCCATCCAGGAGCGCACGAGTTTCGGTTCCTTGGGACTGGCGGTGTAGTCGGCAGCTTCATAAAAACCGTAGGCTCCGGTCCAGCCAAGGGCCGCCATGCGCCGCAGGTTGGCCAGGCCTTCTTTGCGGAGCAAAGGTAAAGCCAAGAAAGTCGAGTAAGGGGAGATGACCGGGCCGTCCTCGGCGCCGTACTTGAGGGCGACCTTGGGGATGCCCCAGGCCTGGTAGCCGTAGCGGCCCTGGGCGTCGGTTGTCGCGAAGCCGCTTTCGGAGATCCCCCAGGGGATGCCGCGGACGTGGCTGCGCTGGATGCGGACGGCCGACTCGAGAGCGTTGACCAGCAATGTGTTCGGAAAGCTGCGCATCCAGAGGCCGGGCATCATGTACTCGAACATGGTGCCAGTCCAGGAGAGCAGGGTAGCGCGGCCGCGGACCAGGACATGCGAGCGGTCGAGCCGGAACCAGGCCTGCTGGGGAATGTCGCCCTTTGCTACGGCAAGGAACGAAGCGATGCGTGCTTCAGAGGCGAGCAGGTCATAGCAGGCGGAGTGCAGTTCGTGGTTCGCTCCGTCGTAGCCGATCGAGAGGAGCTGGCGCTCGGGAACAAAGAGGAAGCCGTACTGCATAGATTCGGCAAATTGTTCTGAGCGGTCGATCAGCGTTTTCAGGTCGCGCTGGAGTTGCAGAACGTGCTCGGTAGCCAGGGGAAGGCGGGCGGCGAGGGCGTTGCTGGCCTCCGCTTGCAAGTTGGCGAGGGCGGCGGCGACCTCCTGGAGTCGTTCGTCGAGGTGCTCGATCGTGGGAAGGTCGCTGTTGAGCGCGGCGTGCGAGGTGCGCAGGGAAGCAAATTCAGGGAGCAGCCAGGGAAGGTAGTGCTCGACAGTAGCGCGAAGTGCCTCGCGGCGCCGGACGCACTCGGCTTCGGACCAGGACTGTGCCGGGCCGGTGTAGGGTGCGGTGCGCTCATCAAAAAGCCAGTCAAGACACTGGTCGAGGCTGAGCGTCGAGGTTTCCTGGGTGGGGCTCAGCGCGGCGAAGCCGTCGGGCGTCAGCAGGGGACGCTTGAGCAGGTCGAGGCAGCCGGCATGGAGAGTGTAAAAGGATGCCGCCAGGTTACCGCTGTCGACCGTCGAGATGGTCAGGGGCGGCACGGCCTTGAGCGTTTCGATGTCATACCAGTTAAAAATGTGACCGCGATGTTTCTCCAGCAGATCGTAGGTGGCCAGCGTGCCGAGCGAAGCTTCGACGAACTCGGGGACGGTGAGAAAGCCGAGCTCGCAGGCAGCCTGCCGTGCGTTGAGGAGCATGCCGAGGTTGGTGGGGGAGAGCTTGCGGACCTGAAGGAGATTCTTTTCTTCCACGTTGTCCGGGATGAGCCAGCGGTTGCTAGAACCGCCGAAGTCGGCGTAGAAGCGCCAGAGCAGAAGCGCCTGCTGGCGCAGAAAGGATCGATCCTGAGCGGCGAGCGGCCCGGCAAGATGACGTGGCGAAGAGCTTAGCCAGGTAGCGACAAGCGGTGCAAAGATCCAGAGAAGGAGAATGGGGGCGGCAAACCAGAGCGCGTGCCAGTCCATCCGGAAGACAGCCAGACCAAGCAGCAGGGCGAGCACGGGGGAGAGATACAGGTACGTGTCGAGCGAATTGCGGCTGTGGCTGGACTCGGACTGCGCGGCGGTCTCCCACTCCAGCAGGCGCTGGCCGGAGTAGAGGCTGCGGATCAGGGTACGCACGATGGCATCGACCGAGAGCATCATCTGGTGAGCCAGGAAGGTGAGATTGATGAGCGCAAACGCAAAGGAAGCGGCGAAACGGGTCAGCGCGCTGCGCATCGCGGCGAAGCTGAGGCCGACGACAGCTTTGCCGAGATCGAGCACAAGCTGGACGAGTGCGGGGAGCAGAAGCAGGACGACCGTGACGAGGGTCCAGTAACGAGCGCCGCCCGGCAGCACAAGCCAGCCGAGAACGAGCATCAGAAATGTAAAGGGCTCAATGAGGCTGCGGCGAAGATTGTCAAAGATCTTCCACTGCGAGATGAAGCTGACCGGGTTCGGGACCAGCTTGCCGGACTCGTCAGGGACGCGGCCGAAGAGCCAGCGCAGGATCTGCCAGTCGCCGCGGATCCAGCGGTGCCGGCGGCGGGCATGTGCATGGTGCTGCGAGGGATAGTCGTCGATGACCTCGACATCGGTGACGAGGCCGGCGCGGACGTAGGCGCCTTCGATGAGATCGTGCGAGAGCAGAGCATTGCGCGGAAAGCGGCGGTCGAGCACGTCATGGAGGACCTTAACGTCGTAGATGCCCTTGCCGGTGAAGATACCTTCGCCGAAGAGGTCCTGGTAGACGTCTGAAACGGCGCGCGTGTAGATGTCGAAGCCTGTCTCGCCGGAGTAGATCGCAGCGAGCCGGGAGCGCGACGCGGACGAGACGCTGACGCCGACGCGCGGCTGCAGAATGCCATATCCCGCAGTGACAATGCGGGAGCGCGGGTCGATGATGGCGCGGTTCAGCGGATGCGTCATCGTGCCGACCAGGCGAGCCGCGGTAGCGCGGGGAAGCTGCGTGTCCGAGTCAAGGGTGATGACGTAGCGGATGCCTTCGAGCACCTGCAGCGGGCCGGACTTAATCGGAAAGCTGTCGAAGGCGTGAAGCAGAAGTTTATTCAAGTCCAGCAGCTTGCCGCGCTTGCGTTCCCAGCCCATCCAGACGCCCTGCCTAGCGTTGAAGGCGCGATGCCGGTGCAGCAGCAGAAAGCGTCCGCCGCGGCCGTTGCTGTATTTGGCGTTGAGATTTTCAGTGAGGGTGCGGGCCAGCTGGACCAGAGGGTCGCGCTCGTCGGGCGGCGGCAGGGCGGCGGTATCGGGAAGATCAGAGAGGATGGCGAAGTGAAGGTGCGGATCTTCATTCGAAAGATAGCGCGCC
>CAXUEE010000052.1:12350-13392 GCA_964249905.1 uncultured Acidobacteriaceae bacterium | reverse complement strand
TCAAAGAGCTCCTGGACCTGGGCCTCCCGCAGGAGCAGCGTGGGAACGACCACCAGCGCGCTGGCATCGGCGGGAATGCCTTTGGAGTAGTCCATCTTGGGCAGCGCCTCGGCCTTGAAGATGGACAGAACGAGGGCGTTGATGAGCTCGACGGCGCCCTGGGTGACGGGCAGCAGGGTGAACAGGAGCGCGCCCATCAACGGCCAGAACGCATGCGTGGGCACGAGCGGCGCGATGATGGCGATGATGAGCACCAGCGAAAGGACGATGGCGCTTAGGATGTACACGTCTTCATTGTGCGCGCGGAGCGAGGTGCGCAGGCGGTCGGCGGCTGGAGCGTGATAGCCGATACGCTGTTTGAGCTCAGGGACGCCTTCCGCAACAAGGTAGAAGCCGATATGTTGCGTGCGCAGCGAGCGCCGGGGATCGATTTCGGCGATCCGCTGAGCCTCGCGGGCAAGCTCGAGGGCGGTCCTGGCGGTTTGCAGCTCGTCAAAGTCGGCGTAACGCGCGAGGTGCGCGACGGCGAGGAAATAGGTGTGGCGGGTTTCGTCGTCCATGGCGGCGAACGCCCCGGCCGGGTCGTCGCGTAGGATGGGCTCAAAGGGGATCAGCGATTCGAGCAGAGCGCGCCACTCGTACTGGTTAAGGCGGCGCATGCTGTGCAGCGGGGCGGAGAACGGAGATTGTTCGATGGGCGGCATCGGGCCGTCGGCGAAGGCTTCTTGCGCGCGGTCGAGGATGAACTCGAGCTGAGCAAGTTTGAGGGCCTGCGGAAGCAGAAGGACTTCTTCGAGCTCGAGGGGGCGGGTGCGCTGGATCTCCCGGACGTAGAGCGAAAGCGACTCCGCGGACCAGATGCCGCCGGCACGCCACAAGTATGCCTCGGCCAGGCTGGTGACGCGGGGCAGGGTCTTGGTGTGCTGCTGGTGGATGTGCGGCAGCGCGCGGAAAGCTTCGGCAGCGCTCGAGGTGGAAACAATCGCGGCTTCCAGCATGCGGGTGCTTTCGAGCAGCTCGAGCTCAGGGGTGAGGTGCTTGC
>CAXUEE010000052.1:10457-12340 GCA_964249905.1 uncultured Acidobacteriaceae bacterium | reverse complement strand
CCGTGAACGCGGCTTTTCGCCTCTTCGAGCAGGCCCTTGAGCTTGGCGGCAAGCTCTTTCAGGCGCACTTCAAGGCCGGTATAACCCTTGCTGGGCGGCATGGATTCCCAGCTTCCGACCAGCTGCTGCGCGTGCTCGCGAAGATCGTCTGTGGAGACGGAGGGCCGCTCGGGAAGAGAGCCGCCCGGGATCTCGGCGGGAGTGGTGTTGAACTGACCTCCGTGCCCGGGGACCGCTGTCTGCTGGTTGAGATCGTTCGTCACTTCCACAGCGTGTCCTCCGCGATGCGTTCATAAGCAGGAGTTGAAGCAGCTCGACAGGTAGGGTCTACGAACCGAAACGACTTAACGATAGCTTGCTGCCTGCATTTCGAACATGCCGGCGTAGACTCCGCCGCGCGCCATGAGATTCTGATGGTCGCCTTCTTCGATCAGCTGTCCGCCGGAGAGCACGACGATGCGATCGGCCATGCGGACGGTCGAGAACCGGTGCGAGATCAAGAGCGCCATCTTGCCCTGGGTGAGCTCGGCGAAGCGCTCGAAGACTTCCAGTTCGCTGCGTGCATCGAGTGCGGCGGTGGGTTCGTCGAGGATCAGCAGTTGGGCGTCGCGCAGGTAGGCGCGGGCGAGGGCCATCTTCTGCCATTCACCGCCCGAAAGCTCGACGCCGCCCTCAAAGCGCCGGCCGAGCATCTGGTCGTAGCCGTCGGCGAGCTTGGTCACGACCGTGTCGGCAAGGCTTTTGTGGGCGGCCGACTCGATGTCGGCCTGGGTGTGGACCTGATCGGGATTGCTGTCGACCCGGCCGACCGCGATATTTTCCCGCGCCGTCATCTCAAAACGCATAAAGTCCTGAAAGATTACGCCGATATGACGATGTAGATCGTCGAGAGCGTAGTCGCGCAGGTCGACGCCATCGAGCAGGATCTGCCCTTCGGTGGGATCGTAAAGACGCGTGATGAGCTTGACGACGGTGGTTTTGCCCTGGCCGTTTTCGCCGATCAGCGCGATGCGCTCGCCGGGAGAAAGGGTGAGGGAGAAGTCTTTCAGGACCTTGCGCGTTGTGCCAGGGTAGGCGAAGGAGACGTTGCGGAACTCGAAGCCGCGGCGAATCAAAGGAGGGCAGGGGAGGCCGTCTGGTTTGGACTGAACGGTGGGCTTCATCTCGAAGAAAGCGAGGAGATCGGTGAGGAAGAGTGCCTGGTCGGCGATGCCGGACGCGGTCGAAAACACCTGCTGGAGATTGGAGCTGGCCTGCTGGATGGCGGCGGTCAGGAAGGTGAACTGGCCGATATCGTAGCGGCCGCCAAGCGTCTTCCAGATCACGAAGACGTACGCGCCGTAGTAGCCGAGCGTGCCGACGATGCCGAGCAGGCCGCCGACGATGAGCTTGGAGCGAGAGAGCGCGACGTCCTCCAGATAGATCTGGCGGGCAAGCGCCTGGAAACGGTCTGTAAAAAATTTGTTCAGGCCGAAGAGCTTGACCTCCTTCGCACCTTCGCGGCTGCCGGCCACCTCGCGCAGATAGTCCATCTGGCGCTTGCTGGTGGTCTGGCGAAAGTTTTTGGCATAGCCAAGAAAGGCGAAGTGAGTCTCACCCAGAAAGGAAGGCAGCACGCCCAAGGCCAGCAACAGAACGACCCAGGGCGAAGCCCAGGCAAGGGCGGCCGAGAAGACCAGCGTGGTGAGTACCTGCTGGAAAAGCCGTCCCATCTGCTGGATCATGGCCAGGCGGTCGGTGGCCTGGACGCGGGCGCGCTCCAGGCGATCGTAGAACAGCGGGTTCTCGTAGGTGGTGAGATCCAGCCGAGAGGCCTGCTCCATCACCCGGACGCTTACGTGCTGTGTGTAGCGGTTGGCGATCAGGGCATCGGAGTAATCGAT
>CAXUEE010000052.1:8771-10447 GCA_964249905.1 uncultured Acidobacteriaceae bacterium | reverse complement strand
TGGCGCGGGTGATCAGGCCGAAGACGACGTTGATGCCGACTTCCGAGCCGACCAGGAACCAGAAGTTCGCCGGAAGCGGCTGCCCGTGCAAGTGGTTGGCGATGGCCTGGATGATGAACTGGGCGACTTTCGCAACGGCAAAGGGTAGCAGCGCGGCAATCAGGCGGAGAACGAGTCCCCAGGTAACGACCGCGGGGCCGGACTCCCACAGGATATGCAGGACGGGCGGCATATTCTTTAGCGCCAGAAGACGCTCGCGCCAGGGATTGGTCTGGGCGGGAACCTGCGAGGAGGCGTCGGTCATGCGGCCGTCACGTTCTTCCGTCGAGCTGAGATCATCTTGATCCGTTTCGTCTTTCAGATGAACGATAGAGCCTGAAGAGTTTGCTACGCCCAGCTGCGATCGCCCGCCTCCTCGTGGGCGGCGCTATCGATCTCGACATCCATGTGCAGTTGAAAGTAGCTATTCAGATACAGGCACAGGGTAAGCAGGCATAAGTTAATCCCGAACAAGGCCTCTGTGAGTTCCGCGAGCCGGCCTTCCAGCCGCGGCGGCTCCATGTTCGCTATGGCGGAGACGAAGACCTGCAATGAGCCGAGCGTACCTTGTACGGCGGCGATGCCTCGCGAAAAGCAGCGCTGGACCAGCAGAACCATCACGGGGATCTCGCTGGTTTCGTCGGACAGGGCGGCGCGTTCCATCAGGGTAAGGGAACTCCAGGTCTCCGTGGGTTCCTGCCGGCGAATGGGAGCCGTGCCAAGCAGGGTGAGCTGGCTCAGGCGGCGAAAGATCTGCAGACCGAACGCGCGAGCAGCCGTTTGCCGCACCATGCCGTAGCGGTTGGGCGTCTCGGGATGAAACTGGAGATAGCGTTCCATCTCGCGGGAGTTGGCCACCTGCAGATAACCGGCGTTCACCGTGATCTCGAGCAGGGTCCGGGAGATGGAAAGAATCTCCTCGACGCACCCGGCCTCGGAGAGCACATGGACCGCCCGGGCGGATTGCCGAACCTTCAGGATCGACGCAAACAGTAGAGTGAGATGAAGCGAACCGTCCTGGTACCCGATCGTGCGTTCGAACATACGCTCGAGGAGCGCGGAGAAGTTGGTCAGGCGAACGACCTGAGCATTCACGTTCTCCTGAAACGCGTGTTCGATCATATCCGCCTCTACACCCTGGGACGACCCGGAGGCGACCATACACGGATGGGGTCCGCGCTGCACCTGCTGTGGAGAAGGTAAACGAAGGCGCCCGCAGATGGGGCGTGAGGAGGCAGCCGGTAGGCTAATGACGACAATGTTCGGTAGACCTAGTCCTCAAGTCAGACTGTGGCGTCCCCGACGGGATTCGAACCCGTGTCATCGCCGTGAAAGGGCGGTGTCCTAGGCCTCTGGACGACGGGGACGCGTGTATGGTGGCAGCACCATCTCCTCTAAGCCTACGCAGCTGTCCGGGGTATGTCAAAAATCTTCGGCTCTCCGCATCCTCGTGAGAGGCGGCGAATCTAAGGTGCACAAGGTATCGTCATAGGGCAGGATTTTTCGAAGTTTTGCAGGAGGCAGTTTGGTGGTGGTACGCGAAGGCTGGTCACTTCAGAAGTTGCGTCGAAGATCGAGGACGGACTTGTTGCGGCTCGCGACGTGCGGGCTTGCCGTACTGTCGGGTGCGCTTGGAT
>CAXUEE010000052.1:6638-8761 GCA_964249905.1 uncultured Acidobacteriaceae bacterium | reverse complement strand
GGTTTCCTTCTCTTCGGTGCCGAACGCGGATACCTACGTGGCCACGGTCAAGAGCCGGCGCTCGGCATCGCTTTCTCCGCAGATCGACGGCAACATCACCAAAATCTTTGTCGCCAGCGGGCAGTCGGTCAAAGCCGGGCAGATCCTGATGCAGATCGATCCGTTGAAGCAGGTAGCGGCGGTCGACCAACAGGTGAGCTCGCAAGCGCAGGCGCAAGCCACCTATTCCTTCAACCAGGCTGAGGTCGATCGCCAGCGTAAGCTCTTTGAGGCTGGAATCACCTCACGCCAGGCGTATGACACGGCGGTACAGAACTTCGGCAGCTCCAAAGCGGCCTACGATGCAAGCGCTGCCGGCACTGCGGTGCAGAAACAAACCCTGGCCTACTACCAGATCCGGGCGCCGTTTGCGGGTGTGGTCGGGGATATCCCGGTGCACGTCGGTGATTACGTAACGGAAGCGAACGTTCCGGCTACCGTGCTTACGACCATCGACGATCCCGCGGGTCTCGAAGCGTATATCTATGTGCCCACGGAGCGCGCGGGTCTAGTGCGTATGGGCCTGCCGGTCGACATTCTGGACACGGGTGGAGCGGTAGTCGCCAAGTCAACGGTAACCTTTCTTTCGCCTCAGGTAGACAATGGGATTCAGGGCATTTTGGCCAAGGCGGAGCTGCCGGCGGGGAGCAAGGTACGCAACCAGCAGGTGGTGAATGCACGAGTCACCTGGAACTCGACGCCTAAGCCGACCGTTCCAGTTTTGGCAGTGACCCAGATTGGCGGACAATCTTTTGTGTACCTGGCCAAGGCGGCGGGCCAGGGCTTTACGGCGCATCTGGTCCCGGTTACGCTGGGCGAGTCTGTCGGGAACAATTACCCGGTGCTGAGCGGGTTGGCGCAGGGAGATCGAGTGATTGTGTCCGGGCTGCAGTTCTTGGGCGAAGGCGCTCCGGTCAAGCCGCTGAGCGGGCCGCCACCTTCGGCCACAGCGGCGGTAAGCCCACCGAGTTAGTCTGAAGATGAACTGAACCAGTACGCGCCAACCTGGGCCGTTTGCTACCGCACCAGTTGTACACGTACAAGCAATGAAGACAACGACGGGCCGAAGCCAGGCTCGTCCGCAGCGCAAGGGATTTGTGAGGATACGGGGTTGGTAGATTTCTTTATTCGGCGTCCGATCTTCGCAACAGTGTGCGCACTGCTGATCATCCTGGCGGGCGCGGTTTCGATTCCCACGCTGCCGATCTCGCTTTACCCGCAGCTCGCGCCTCCCCAGGTGGTGGTGAGCTCGAACTACGTCGGCGCCAATGCGTCCATCGTCGAAGCCGCCGTAACGATTCCGCTGGAGCAGTCGATCAACGGCGTCGAGGGCATGCGGTACATCTCGTCGGTCTCGGCCAACGATGGTACGTCCGCCATTACGGTGACCTTCAACACGGGCTACGACCTGGACATCGCGGCGGTGGACGTACAGAACCGTGTGTCTTCCGCGGCTGGACGTCTGCCTGCCGCAGTCAATAACACGGGCATCACGATCACCAAGGCGAACTCCAATTTTGTGCTCGTGGCTGGTTTTGTCTCGCCGGACAAGTCGCTTTCGACGCAGTTCATCTCGAACTATATCGACGTCTATATCCGCGATGCGCTGAAGCGGGTTCCGGGTGTGGGCGATGTGGTGGTCTTCGGCGAGCGGAAGTATGCGATGCGCGTCTGGCTCGATCCGGCTAAGCTGGCCGCACGCGGGCTGACAGCGCTCGATGTCACGACGGCGCTGCAGGAGCAGAACGTCGAGATCGCGGCGGGCCAGACGGGTCTGCCGCCGAACAACGGCACGCAAAGTTTTCAGATGGCCGTTCGCGTGGTTGGCCGCCTGTCTGATCCACGGCAGTTTGAGAACATCATCCTGAAGAATCAGGCGGGTGCGACCAACGGTGTAGGAGCCGGGCTGGTGCAGCTCAAGGACGTCGGCTACGCGCAGATCGGCTCGGAGAACTACAACTTCAGCGGCCGCTACAACGGCATGCCGGGCTCGGCGGTGATCGTGCGGCTCACGCCCGAGGCCAATGCGCTGCAGGCCATCGAGAACGTCAAGAAGCAGGTCGAGGGCATGCGCTCGCAATTCC
>CAXUEE010000052.1:0-6628 GCA_964249905.1 uncultured Acidobacteriaceae bacterium | reverse complement strand
GCTCAAGGACGTCGGCTACGCGCAGATCGGCGCGGAGAACTACAACACCTCGCTGACTTTTTCAGGCGGCGAGGCCGTCGGCGTCGGTATCGAGCAGCTGGCCAACGCGAACGCGCTCGACGTTGCCAACCGGTGCCGCGCCGTGCTCGCCAACTTGAAGAAGTCGTTTCCGCCAGGGATGGACTTCCGGGTTGCAGTCGATACCACGCAGGTCGTGTCGGATTCCATTCATGAGGTCGTCGTCACCCTGATCGAGGCGATCGTCATCGTCATCGTCGTGATCTTTCTGTTCCTGCAGGACTGGCGCGCGACCATCATTCCGGCAGTCACCATCCCGGTGTCGCTCATCGGCACCTTCATGTTTATCAAGGTGTTCGGCTTCTCGATCAATTCCTTGACGCTCTTCGGAATCACCCTGGCGACAGGACTCGTGGTCGATGACGCTATCGTCGTGATCGAAAACGTGCAGCGCCACATCTCGGACGGAGATCCGGACACCCATCACGCCACGAGCGTCGCCATGAGCGAGGTAACGAGCGCCGTCATCGCGACTTCGCTGGTGCTGATCTCCGTATTCGTTCCGGTAAGCTTCTTTCCCGGTACGACGGGCATTCTCTATAAGCAGTTTTCGCTGACGATTGCGTTCTCGATCGCTATCTCGGCCTTCAATGCGCTCACGCTTTCCCCGGCGCTGGCGGCGATCCTGCTGCGGCCGGAGCAGCATCATGGCGGCCTGTTGAAGCTGATCGACGACGGAATTAAGGGTCTGGGCCGCTGGTATGCCGGGCTGATCACCTTTCTGGTGCTGCGCGCGAAGACTGTCGTCGTATTCTTGTTCTTCGCGGGGCTCGCAGCGACCGGGTACATGTACAACCATGTGCCCACGGCCTTTGTCCCTTCTGAGGATCAGGGGTATTATCTGTGCATCGTGCAGGCGCCCCCGGGAGCCTCGCTTTCCTATACAGCCGATATGGCCGAGAAAGCATCGGCAATCATCCGCCAGAACAAGGATGTATACGGCACATTTTCCGTCATGGGCTTCTCGCTTTCGGGCGGTTCTTCGCCCAACTCGGGCCTGATCTTTGCGCCGCTGACGCCGATCGACGATCGCACCAAGCTCGGCAAAGGCCATTCCGCGCATGACATCGTGGCGGACGTCGCGCCGAAGCTGTTCGGGGTGCCGGGCGGCATTGTGGCCGCATTTGAGCCGCCAGCCATCCAGGGTATCGGCTCGGTGGGCGGCTTTCAGTTCATCCTCCAGGATCAGGGACGGAACACCTTCGGGGACATCGCAAATGTTGTGAACAGGATGGTTGGCTCGACGCGCGCGCCGGGTTCCCAACTGACCGGCATGTACTCGCCCTTTACGGCAAACGACCCGCAGATTTCGGTCTCGGTGGACCGCGAGAAGGCCAAGGCCATCGGCGTGAGCATGACGCAGATCACCGCGGCGATGAGCACCTTTATGGGCTCTACCTACGTCAATGACTTCGACTTCAACAACCGCTCCTACCGGGTCTACGTGCAGGCGGACCAGCGGTATCGCCGGACCGCGGCCGATCTGCGCGAGTATTACGTGCGATCCGACGCAGGCGCGATGGTGCCGCTCGACAACGTCGTTTCGGTCTCCGAAACGTCCGGCCCGCAGGTGATCTATCACTACAACCTGTTTCGGTCCGCCGAGATCGATGGTGCGGCAGCCCCGGGACTTTCTTCCGGCCAGGGTCTGGTGGCAATGCAGCAGCTGTTTGAAAAGAACAAGCTTGCCGGCATGACCTATGAGTGGACCGGCCTCGCGCTCGAAGAAGTGGAGACGGCCGGCAAAGCCATCATCATCTTCGGCCTCGGACTGCTGGTCGTGTACCTGACGCTTTCCGCGCAGTACGAGTCGTTCGCGCTGCCGTTCATCATTCTGCTCGCGGTGCCGATGGCAATCCTTGGTGCACTGGGACTCATCGCGCTGCGCGGCCTGGTCGACGACGTGTACGTGCAGATCGGGCTGGTGATGCTGATCGGCTTGTCTGCCAAAAACTCGATCCTGATTGTGGAGTTTGCCGAGCAGCTGCGCGGGCAAGGGCGCAGCATCGCGGACGCGGCCATCGAGGCTGCGGAGCTGCGGCTCAGGCCGATCCTCATGACGTCCGTGGCCTTCATTCTCGGGGTCATGCCGCTCTATGTGGCGACCGGCGCGGGCGCGCTCGGCCGCCATTCGGTGGGAACTGCTGTGGTTGGCGGCATGGTGCTCTCGACCGTGCTGAACCTGCTGTTCATTCCCGTCCTCTACGTTCTGCTCAAGACCTTCCTCGGACAGTTTGGCGGCAGGACGAGGCGCGCGGCAAGCAGTTCGGTCGAGTCATCGCATGAGCTGCCGGCCGCCACCACCATGTAGAGGCTGGTTGTGCCATGTCGTGGCTCGCACGGCATCCTCCCCTGAGACACGCTTGCGGGGCATGGATTGTATGCCTCAGAATTCATCGTCCTGTGACGCCGAAAATAGCTTCGCGCGGCAAGATAGACCTACCGATTGCAGGGAAGATCGACCTCCACCTACTCAGCCGGCAAAAGATCCCGGTTGGTGTAGGTGCGTCTGTCCCTCTCCTGCACTTCGTAGAAACATCTTCGAGGCTCGCGATGAAGACTCTTTGGCAGGGGCGAAGTGTGGCCCGCATTCTCCACGGTTCCGCGCCGCTCAGCGTGCTTGCCTTCTCGGCAGCGGCATCGCTGGCCCAGACCGGCCTGTCCAGTGTGCAGGGTACGATCACCGACCCGCGCGGCGGCGGGATCAGCAAGGCTTCAGTGGTCGTGCGCAGCGAAACCAACGGCACTGTGGTGACCAGCACAACCGATGAGGCCGGACACTTCGTCGTCAATGGCCTGGCAGCCGGTCCCTATACGGTGGAAGGCTTTGCCGCGGGCTTCTCGCTGACGGCGAGGAAGGGCGTGCAGGTCGGAGCGGGAAACACGGATGCGATCACGGTTGCATTAGGGCTTGGCTCGGCAAGCGATGAGATCGAAGTCGATGTGAACGCGACCAGGTCCGTAGCAGCGGCCCTGGCCCCCATGGATGCGCTGCTAAGCGAGACCTCGGCCCGCACCGAGGTGACGCAATCCTTTATCGCAAACTTTACCTCGCCCATTGCGGACTATGGCGAAGCCCTGCAGATGGCTCCGTCCACCTTTACGATCAGCAGCGATGGCATCGGCCTGGGACAGTCCAAGACTTACTTTCGCGGGTTCCCGGATGGCGATTACGACATCGACTTCGACGGCATTCCGTTCTATGACACCAACACGCCGACGCATCACTCGTGGGCTTTCTTCCCGTCCATGTTTCTTGGCGGAATCGACTTTGACCGCAGTCCGGGAACGGCGTCGACGATCGGGCCTGCTCCCTTCGGCGGGTCGATTCATCTGCTGTCGCCCATTCTGTCGCCGCTCCAGAATGTGCGAGCGACCTTCTCCGGAGGATCGTTCAACACCTACCTGTACGACGCACAATATGATTCGGGTTTGTTTGGTGCGGGAAAGAAGTTCAACACCACCATCGACGTTCACCACATGCAGTCGCACGGCTGGCAATCGCTCAATAATCAGAACCAGAATGGCGGCGATCTCAAGTTCGAATACAAGCTTTCGCCCTCGACGGTGCTGACAGGCTACTCAGCGGTGATCTGGGTGGATGCCAACACACCGAATTTTACAGCGACGCGCTGCCAGATGTACGGTGTTTCGGCGACCAACGCCTACAGCTGCACTGTATCGGCGAACAGTACGGCCTTGCTGCCGTTCACCGGTGCGGGCATTAATTTTCTAAATACGAACAACTCAGACCCTAAGCTATACCTGGACACCCAGTACAACTTCTACCATGTGCCGACTGACTTCGAATATGTCAGCCTGCACAAGGAGTTCGGGCATAACTTCACGCTGGATATCAAGCCCTATACCTATAACTACGACAACTCCGAAATCTACTCAAATGCGACCGCGATTACGGATCTGCCGGCAAGCGCCTTCCCCGCGACCAACGGCTATGCGGCGGGAACCTACTTCGGGCTGAAGGTGGCGCCCTGCAATGTGCCTGTGACTTCGGGTACGGTGACAGCTCTGCCTTGCGCGGTCGATAAATACAACAGCTATCGCAAGTATGGAGAGACCAGTGTGCTGAGCCAGGTATCCAAGCTGGGGATTCTACGGACTGGCATGTGGTACGAGTGGGCAAAGACGAACCGGCACCAGTATCCGACCGATCCGCTCAACCACTTTCAGGATCAGGCCCTGCCCAACTTTGCCGAGAAATTTGTGACGGACTCTTACCAGCCATTTGTGGAATATGAGCTTCATGCGACCAGCAAGCTCTCGATTACTCCAGGCGTGAAGTTCGCCTACTACACGGTCGGAACGCAACAATTTGCCGATGATGGAAAGACTATTGGCGGGCTGGTGCCTGCAGGGACAACGCCCAATCCGGCCAGCTTCATTACCAACGGCGGAAGCTACTTTGCGACCCTTCCTTCAGTTGCGGGGAACTACCGTTTGAAAAATAACTGGTCCGCATTTGCGCAGTTTGCGCAAGGAAGCATCGTCCCGCCTTCGAGCGTCTTCGACTATAACCAAGGTACGACGGGTAGTTCCATCGCAGTATCGGTGCTTCCCAAACAGCAGAAGAACACGACCTATGAAGCAGGAACAGTTCTGAAGCTTAAGAAAGTAACCTTTGATGCGGACTACTTCCATGTGCACTTCGATAACGGCTACTCTTCTGTCACCACGCAGGCCAGCGGCGGCGAGCCGGTCTACTTCGCTACGCCGCCCTCGGTCACTCAAGGCGTCGAAGGCGAGGCGAACGTCTACGTCGCGCATGGATTGAGCTTTTATCTGAATGCAAGCTATGACCAGGCGGTATACAGCGGCGGCAGCTTGAGCGCAATCTGCGCTGGAACGACGGCGATGATGGCGGCTTGCACCGCGGCGGGCACGGCTCCGGCGGTGAACACGCCGAGCGGGTTGAACGTGCAGCAGACTCCCTCCGACATTGAGACGGAAGGCGTGACTTACCAGAAGGGAAGCTGGGACGCGGCCTTCTTCAACAAGCGGGTCGGCACGTTCTACATCGATAGCCCGAACGGATATCACAACGCCTACACCGTCAATCCGTTCACCATCTCCGACGCCTACCTCAACTACACCATTCGCAGCGGCGGACGCTTTAATAACACCAAGCTGCGGCTGGATTTCACGAATTTATTCAACAACAACAACATCAATGGCATCACGTTGAAAAATTCTTCGACGCCGGTAGGTTTTTCCGCAAACAATATAAGCTACTCGAACCCATTTCTTGCGACCGGACCGACAACGATAGCCGGCGGGGACAACGTAGCTGTCAACGCCGGACGAAGTATCATGCTGAGCGTAACGTTTGGAAGCTCGCTGAAGCGGTAGAACGGTTCTCCTTTAGGTATGGTCCTCAAAAGCGTGACATTCTTCTGCATAGCGGAGGATCTGCTTTCTTTCGGAGGCGTCACGCTGCCCAGACGAAAGCAGGTACTCCGCCTTCGGCGAACGGTGACGTACCCAAGAGTTACACCTGACAGAAGTTGCTCTAGTTGAAGCCGCGCCGCGAGCGGGATTTCGGATCTTCGAAGTCACGCTCGCGAATACGCTCCGCAAACTGGCTGGCGTCGGTGTTGCGCTGTTTCTTTTCCGCGGCGGAAAAGCTTCGTTCCTCCGAGCGGCTGATGCGTTTGTGCGCGGTCATGCCTTCCAGCAGAAACTCCGCAGCGCTTACGGCCAGCTCGGGGCTGGACTTAGCATTGATGTGGAAGGGAGCGAGCTTGTCGAACAGGCCTTGGATCTGCCTGAGCTCTCCAAGCGAGGAGACCGAGGGCTGTGCATCATTGAGCTGCACGGTGCCGCCGAGATTGAACCATTGCTCGATCTGCTGTGTGTTGACGGCGGGGAAGTGCTGGTCGAAGACGCCGGCGACGGCTCCGCGGATGATCTCGCGCACAACGGTATCGGCTCCCTTCATCTCGCCTTCGTACTCGAGCTCGATCTTGCCGGTGATGCCCGGAAGCGCGGCGTAAATGTCGCCGACACGGGGAACAACCAGGCTTTCCCCGTGTAGCAGAGCGCGGCGCTCCGCATTTGAGACCACGAGCTCCATGGTCGAGATGGGCAGACGCTGCGAGACACCGCTGCGCTTGTCGACCTTCTTGTCGTCGCGGGCGGAGAAGGCGATCTGCTCGACGATCTGGCGAATATAGTAGGGAATCTCGATCTGCTGGATGGTCTGGTCCTGGTTCGGTCCGATGGCCGCGTAGGAGCGCGCCGTCCAGGCCTCCTGCTCGGTAATCGATATACCTTCTTCGATCGATTCCGGATAGTGGGTGCGGATCTCAGAGCCGATGCGGTCCTTGAGCGGCGTGACGATCTTGCCGCGCGCCGTGTAGTCCTCGGGGTTGGCGGAGAAGACGATCGCCACGTCCAGCTCCAGGCGGACGGGGTAGCCTTTGATCTGGACGTCGCCCTCCTGCATGATGTTGAACAATGCGACCTGAATCTTGCCGGCGAGATCGGGAACCTCGTTGATGGCGAAGATGCCGCGGTTGGCGCGGGGCAGCAG
>CAXUEE010000051.1:14600-18263 GCA_964249905.1 uncultured Acidobacteriaceae bacterium | reverse complement strand
TGAACTACATCAAGCTGGACGGCAACATCGCATGCATGGTGAACGGTGCGGGGCTGGCGATGGCGACGATGGACATCATCGAGTATGCCGGGGGCAAAGCGGCGAACTTCCTGGATGTCGGCGGCGGCGCGAACCAGGAGCAGATTGAGAATGCGTTCGGGATTCTGCTGAGCGACCCGAATGTGAAAGCGATCTTCATCAATATTTTTGGCGGGATTTTGCGGGTGGACGTGCTGGCTACGGCGGTGGTGGCCGCAGCGAAGAAGCTGAATGTAAGTATTCCCATTGTTCTTCGGCTGGAAGGCACGAACGTTGAGGAAGGCCGAAGGATCATTGCTGAGTCCGGGCTCAAAGTACAAATCGGATCAACAATGAAAGAGGCGGCTGACTTGGCGGTTGCGGCGGCGAGAGGATAAGGGCTGGGGAGAATTATGCGCTTCGAAACCTTTGGCCCATTTTCCGTGCCACTGACTATCGATGAGAAGATGACTGCACTGTGCGGTGCCTTCGAGGAAACACGGGAAGGCCTTAGCCATGCTTCTGGTGTCTACATCTTTGCCAAGATAATCCGCGAACAGCTCATTCCGATTTACGTTGGACGAACGAACAATGACTCCTTTGGCGGCCGAATACCACACCACTTCAACCAACCTAGGAATCAATGCTTGGCGGCTCACTGGAATGAGCCGTCCAATGAAATTTACTTATTTCTGATAGCTCTAATGAAGAGCCCGGGTTCCTTCCGAGATGCTACAAGTGAACCTGAAAGGTATTTTAGTTGCATCACCCGATTAGAAGATATGCTCATCGGTTCTTGTCTAAGAGTGAACTCTGACCTGTGCAATATGAAGGGGGTCGAGTTCCATCGCGACATCTATGTGCCGGGTTACCTAAACAGCAGTTTGGAAGATGAAGATCATGGCGCCTCCGCCATTTCTTTGGCGAAAATGCTGCAAAAATGAACTAACGTAGGCATTTGAGAAGCTCGGAGAGAAAGCTATGGCGGTCTTAATAGATAAGAATACGCGTCTGATTGTGCAAGGAATTACCGGCCGCGAGGGCCTGTTCCATGCGCAGGGCTGCCGCGACTACGGAACCAACGTCGTCGGTGGTGTGACGCCGGGCAAGGGTGGCACGACTGTGGATGGATTTCCCGTCTTCAACACGGTTGAAGAAGCGGGGGAGAAGACAGGCGCGAACGTGAGCGTGATCTTTGTTCCGCCTCCGTTTGCTGCGGACGGCATCCTCGAAGCGACCGCCGCGGCCATGCCGCTTGTTATCTGCCTCACGGAAGGGATCCCTACGCTCGATATGGTGAAGGTGTGGGAGGTTGTGAAGGTGTCGAAGACGCGGCTCATCGGACCGAACTGTCCGGGGGTGATCTCGCCGGGCAAGGCCAAGGTGGGGATCATGCCGGGGCGCATTCATAAGGAGGGCTCGGTGGGGATCGTGTCGAAGTCGGGCACGCTGACCTATGAGGCTGTCTATCAGTTGACGCAGCGCGGGATTGGGCAATCGACGGCTATCGGGATTGGCGGCGACCCGATCATCGGCACGACGCACATCGACGCGCTGCGGCTGTTGAACGACGACCCGGAGACCGAGGCAATCATCATGATCGGGGAGATCGGCGGCTCGGCGGAAGAGGCGGCGGCAAAGTTCATTCAGGAGAATGTCAAGAAGCCGGTGGTGGGCTTCATCGCGGGCCGCACGGCGCCTCCGGGGCGGCGCATGGGGCATGCGGGAGCAATCATCTCGGGCGGCGAGGGGACAGCGGCGAGCAAGATGCAGGCCATGAGCGAGGCTGGCATCTATGTGGTGAAGTCGCCGGCGGAGATCGGGGAGACGATGGCGGGGCTGCTGGGCAAAGCTTAGCCTAACGCGGCTGCGAGCGGTAGAAGAGCCAGGCAACCAGGAACAGCAGCGCCATTCCGAGGGTGAGCCCGGCGTGTTGCGGGGAGTGGACGCGGATGCTGACCAGGCAATCAGCCGTCCACGCGACGCAGCCCGCAAGCCAGATCCAGGCGGTTCGGCGCATTCCGTTAGAACGCGGACGGAGGCAGTTTGGTCCGCTCGCCAAGCCCTGTCATTACCTGACCATTTTCCCTGTTGGTGGGACTCCCGTATCGGGCGTGCAGTGGCGTTTTCCTTGGGAGAAAACGCCCATTGAGGTCATGGCACCAGCTACACCTACAGGGAAATGGTCCTGGGAGCAATTGTGTCCGGTACACTGAAGCGAAACGAAATCTGAAGGAGAAGACACGTTGGTACAGCGTACATTCAGCATTGTGAAGCCGGACGCCGTTCGCAAAGGGTTCACGGCGGCCATTCTGGCCGAGATGGAGAAAGCCGGCTTCAAGATCGTGTCGATCAAACGCATGCATCTGTCGAAGGCGCAGGCCGAGGGCTTCTATTACGTGCATGCGGAGCGAGGCTTCTTTGACGAACTGACGACCTTCATGAGCTCAGGCCCGATCTTTCCGATGGTGCTTGAAAAAGAGAATGCCATTGCGGACTTGCGCACCTTGATGGGGGCTACCGATCCCGCCAAGGCCGAAGAAGGCACGCTGCGGAAACTGTTTGCCTCGAGCATCGGCGAGAATGCCGTCCATGGCTCGGACGCCGAGGACACGGCGGCTTTCGAGATTGGGTATTTCTTTGCCGGCTTGGAGTTGCGGTAAACGAGCCGGCCCTCTGCGTACGCTGGTTGCGGCGGCGGCTTAGCTCGAAGTAAGTGCGGAGAAAAGCTTCTATGAGAACAGGTCAGGTCGGGCCGACGGAAGCAGAGCTCCGGTTAGAGCAGCCGGAGCGGCGGCATTTTCTTGCCGTATGTTCCCTGCTCGGGCTGGGGGAGACGCTGTTTCCCGGGGCTTTGCTGGCGCTTCTGTCAAGGGCGGCTCTCGGGCAGGCGGCCGGGCCTGGGGGCGCGGCAATGACGGCACCCTTCGGCAAAATTACCCCTGAGATGATCGGTGAAGCTGCGATCATTGCCGGTATCAAGATCGACGAGTCGCAGCGGGCGATGATGCTCGACGGTCTGAACAACCAGCGCGAGAATGCGGCCCTGGTGCGGGCGCTTCCGCTTCCAAACAGTGTGGCGCCGGCCTCGGTGTTTGATCCGGTGCCGGGCGGCATGGTGCTCGAGACGGCAAAACGTCCGTTGAAGATGAGCCCTGCGCCTAAGGTGGCCGCCGGCAATTACGGCTCGCCGGAGACGGCTGAGGCGCTTGCCTTTCTGACGCTGCGCGAGCTCGCGGAGCTGGTGCGGACCAAGCGGGTGAGTTCGACGACGCTGACCAAGATGTATCTCGCGCGGCTGAAGCGGTATGATCCTCAGCTGCACTTCGTGATCACGTTGACGGAAGAGCGTGCGCTCAAGCAGGCCGCGGCCATGGATGCCGAGCTGGCGGCGGGGAAGTATCGCGGGCCTCTGCATGGGATTCCGTGGGGCGCGAAAGATCTGCTTGCCGTCCAGGGTTACCCGACAACCTGGGGTGCGGCAGGATTCGAGCAGCAGATGTTCACGGAGGACGCTGAGGTTGTGAAGCGCTTGGATGCCGCGGGGGCGGTGCTGGTGGCGAAGCTGGCCATGGGCGCGCTGGCGCAAGGCGACCTGTGGGGATATCCGGCGGGGTCGGGCAAACCCGGCGGCCGCTGCCGCAA
>CAXUEE010000051.1:11559-14590 GCA_964249905.1 uncultured Acidobacteriaceae bacterium | reverse complement strand
CCGCAATCCGTGGAATCCCAAACAGGGGTCAAGCGGCTCCTCAGCGGGGAGTGCGAGTGCGGTGGCGGCGGGTTGTGTCGGGTTCGCGCTTGGGACGGAGACGCTGGGTTCGATCTCCTCGCCAAGCACGCGCTGCGGAGCCACGGGACTGCGGCCGACGTTCGGCTTTGTGCCAAGAACGGGAGCGATGGCGCTGAGCTGGAGCATGGACAAGATCGGCCCGATCTGCCGGGCGGTGGAGGATTGCGCGCTGGTGCTCGGCGTAATCGCCGGCCCGGACGGGAAAGACCTGAGCGTGCAGCCTGCGGTGTTTAACTGGGATGCGGGGTTTGACTGGAAGCGGCTGCGCATCGGGTATCTCAAGAGCGCGTTCGAAGCGCCTACGATTCCGGAGCTGAAGGCCCCCACGGCCGGCGGCGACGCGGAGATGCAGGCGTACAAGCAGCGGATGGCACGAGCAGAGGGGCAGAGGGCGCGGGCGGCGTACGACCTGAAGTATGCGACCGCAGCGCTCGAGGTGATTCGCGGGAAGATGGGTGTCACCCTGGTTCCGGTGGAGATCCCGAAGCTGCCGTTCGCGGCCATGGTGCCGGTGCTCGAGGCCGAGGGCGCGGCCGCGTTCGATGAGCTGACCCGCAGCGGGCGAGACAAGCTGCTTGCCGGGCAGGAGGCGTTTGACTGGCCGAACGGTTTTCGCGTGGCGCGGTTTTACTCCGCGGTGGACTATCTTCAGGCGATGCGGGCGCGCACGCTGGCGATTGCGGCCATGCATGAGCTGTTCGGCCGGGTCGATGTGATCGTGACGCCGTCGCAGGGCGTGCAGCTGACGGCGACCAACCTTACCGGATACCCGGCAGTGATTGTGCCGAACGGCCTCCGGGGCGACGATGCTCCTGCTTCTCCGGACGCGGGAGATGGCGCTTTGCAGAACGCGGGCGGCCCGGGTACGCCGGTGTCGCTTACGTTTCTAGGTGGGCTGTATGCGGATGCCCGTGTGGCCGCATTTGCGCGGGCCTACCAGGAAGCGACCGGCTTCCACAAGCTGCATCCGAAGCTGGGCTGATGCCGGCGCTGGTGGCCGCCGAAGGGCTTACGAAGCGCTATGGAGCAAGCGAAGTGGTGAGCCGCGTTTCCCTTACGATTGAGCGCGGGGAGACGTTAGGGCTGGTGGGGGAATCGGGCTCCGGCAAGAGCACCGTGGCGCGGATGCTGCTGCGGCTGGTCGAGCCAAGTGCGGGCAAGGTGCACTTCGATGGCATCGACGTGCTGGCGGCCAGGAAGCCGGAGCTGCGTGCGCTGCGGCAAAGGATGCAGATGGTGTTTCAGGATCCGTTCGCGGCGCTGAATCCGACGATGCGGATCCGGACCATTGTGGGTGAGCCGTTTCTGATTCATGGTGGGTATACCCGCGAGCAGGTGCGGCTACGCGTGCTGGAGCTGATGCAGGAAGTGGGGCTGGAGGCGGATGTGCTGGACCGCTTCCCGCACGAGTTCAGCGGAGGGCAGCGACAGCGGATCAACATTGCCCGGGCGCTGGCGCTGAAGCCGGAGTTTCTGGCGCTCGATGAGCCGGTGAGTGCGCTCGATGTTTCGGTGGGCGCGCAGGTGATCAATCTCTTGCGCGATCTGCAGCGCACACACGGGCTCACGTACCTGTTTATCTCGCACTCCATGCCGCTGGTGCGGTATTTATGCGATCGGGTCGCGGTGATGCAGCGCGGCCGGCTGGTGGAGTTGGGTGACGCGGTGCAGGTCTGCGAGCATCCGCGCGAGGAGTATACGCAGCGCTTGATCGCGGCGACGCCGGAGATGCCAGTGTGAGTCTTAGGTCGGACTTGCTAGCGGCGAGCGAGCTCTGTTTCGGAACCGACGAAGCCCCAGGAGTTCCAGGCTGAATCGGTCACAACCTTTTGGAAGAACGGGTAAGCGGCCTTCTTGTCACCGTTGTAGACGTGCCAGTTCCCGACACCGTAGTTAATCGTGTTATACGAAAGCTCCGCTTCAGTGTCACCGGGTGCCGGCTTGGCGGGGAGGATCTGCTGCTCGGTTTTCTCGCCCTTATAGAAGCGCAAGAGGCTGAGATAGAAGGCCAGGTGAGGCTCGGTGTTATGCACGGCCGGCGTAATGCGGGTGAGCACCTCGTCGGCTTCCTTTTGTTTGTCCGCGCGGCGAAGCGAGGCATAGAGCCAGTTGGAGCAGTCGATGAGCGAGTCGTCGTTTTTGGCCAGGTCGCGGGCGTGACCGAAGTGAGTAGCGGCTTCCGCGAAGCGGCCCTGGAAGTAGAAAGCGAGGCCGAGGTGGTAGTGAATGTCCAAATTTGCGGGGTCGATGGTGACGGCGTGCTCAAGGTCCTTCTGGGCTGGGCCGAACTCGCGTAAGCCAAGCTCGCGATGTCCACGCTCGAGAAGAAGGTCGGCGTTGTCGGGAAATTTGGCGAGCGCTTCGGTATCGGTCTGGACGGCTTCCTGGTACTGGCGTCTTGCGGCCTGGGCTTTCGAGAGGGCGAGATACGCGGCGGCGGATGGGGATGCTCCGGAGAGTTTGCTTTTTGCAGCGGCGACGCTGCCATCGTCGGGCTGGGCGTAGAGCTTCTGCCCGAGCAGCGAGGTGGTTTCAAGCGGGCCTTGCGTCTGTGCGCAAAGCGGCAAGGAAGAGAGGACAAGAGCGAGGGAGAGGAGAGACCTGGCGAGAAGCATGGACATGACACCTCCGATTAAGTGAATTTCGCAAGAAGCGGCTGCATGGCATTGTGACAGCCTGACTGCAGACTACAGCCATAAGCACATTCCGCGACTGAGATTCCAGCAGTGGGGAGAGGTGAGGATGACTACAATGGAAAGCAGATGCTTTCTGCAGTTGCACTTCATTGGCGTTTTGTCTGGCTGGTTGCTGCGTCGATGCTGGCGGGAGCAATGAACGCGATGGCGGGCGGAGGATCGTTTGTTTCTTTTCCGGCGATGCTGGGTGTGGGGGTTCCTCCCATTGAGGCGAACGCCACCAATACCGTGGCGCTTTGGCCCGGGCAAGTGAC
>CAXUEE010000051.1:0-11511 GCA_964249905.1 uncultured Acidobacteriaceae bacterium | reverse complement strand
GCGCAAGCTTCTGCCGGTGGTGGTCGGAACCTCCATTGTGGGTGGCATAGCAGGGGCGGAGGTGCTACTCCACACGCGGCAGCTCACGTTTCTTCACCTGATTCCATGGCTGCTGTTGAGCGGTGCGCTGATCTTTGGGGTGAGCGGCCCGGTGTCGCGGTGGCTGCGCGTTCGTGCAGCGGAAGGAGCGTTTGAGCACCACCAGGAAGTTCCTATGAACTTATTCGTTCTGGTTGTGGCGCTCTTTCCCATTTGCTTCTACATCGGGTATTTCGGGGCGGGCGGCGGCTTCCTGGTGATGACTGTCCTGGCGCTGCTTGGCATGGAGAAGATGCATCAGTTGAACGCGATGAAGGTAGTGGCCGCGACGAGCTCGAATCTTTGCGCGATTTTTGTCTTTGTTTTGAAAGGCCGCATCCTGTGGCATTACTGCCTGATCTCGATGATCTTTGCGGCGGCCGGCGGATATATCGGAGCGCGCTATGCACGGCGGATGAACGGTGACGTGCTACGCGCGGTGGTGGTCATCACGGGCATTGCAATTGCGGGCTATTTCTTCTGGAGGCAGCGATGAGCAGTTTCTTCGCCAGAGAAGTTTTTTGGTCATTGTGTGGACGTCGTAGGGAACATAACCGGCTACAACGCTGTTGTTCTGTTTAAACCATCACCTTAGTTTTTAAGCATTTCTTACTTTAATTCTAAGTAAGGTCGCACCGCAGCCAAAGAAGGGAAGCTATGAGCCACGAAGGCATACGCATTGTGAGTAAAGATCAGGCTCGCCGCGAGGCTGCAGAAGACAAGCAACTACCAAGCGATGCTGTTGCCCCGGCAAAGGTGAAGGTTCAGCAGTCAGAGGGCACGGGAGTAACAATCGCGTGGAAAGACGGGCACCAAAGCCACTGGGGTTTTGCTTGGCTGCGCCATGCGTGCCCGTGTGCGACATGCAACGAGGAGCGTAAACAGAGTGGACGAGCGGTGGGCGTTGCCGCACCTAAGCCGGGCGGGCCTCTGGTGTTATATGAGGCTCCGCCGCGGCCGGTTGAGGTTACTCCTGTGGGCAAATATGCCCTTCGTTTCAAGTGGAATGACGGTCACGAAAGCGGTATCTACTCTTGGGAGTATCTGCGCCGGATGTGCCAATGTGATGTATGTGCCGCAGCTAAGTTAACTTCCAGACTCTAGCTTAGCTTCCTGATAGTGGCCGATATGGTTATAAATCTCATCCGGGAACTTCAGGTTGCGATACAGATTGCCGCTATCCGGATCATCGACATTGGGGATGATAGGGAAATCCTGCTTGGACTGATACTCAAGAATTTTGTCGCGGCGTGGCGGACTGTAGTCCCGGCCCTCCACCTGGCGAAGCATCAGGGTAGCTTTTTCTTCGTCCACATCTTTATCCTTCATCATCCACGCAAGGACGTCCTCGTGCGGCAGGAAATGACGCGCCACCATGGCAAAGACGAGCCGGCCATAGTGGCCGATGTCCTGTCCCGCTTCGAGTGAGTCGAGCAGGTGCGCCATCATGGAATCTTTGCGGAGTTCATCTTCACCATCACCGGCGACCTCGGTCTGTTCGCCCTTGGAGCTAGGGCTAGCTGGGGTTTTGAGTGCGGCATCCGAGGCTGGGCTGTGCGCGGCTGCTTTCGGCTTCTGTGTCTCGTGAGCCGGTGTATGCGTTGCGGATGCGGGCTTGTGAGTGGCCGCCTGTTTCAGCTTCGCAAGCTCTGCTTCGGCGCGTTCGGCGCGCTCTTGTGCCTGGCGGAGCGCCTGGCCCTGCTCGTCGGTGAACTCAGGCTGATCGAGTACGACTTCACGCTTGGACATGGAACCTCACTTGAGCGGGAGAGCTGACTTCGCTCTTTCTTCGCTGGTGAATGGGACGCAGGTGAGGTTCCGGGTGTTGCCTTGCGCGCGTCGACCCGATAACGCGCGGCTCAGTTCAGGTCGATCTTCTGGTGCTGCAGCCGGGGCGTCACTTCAAGGAGAACGTCGCCGCGATGCGCGTGTGAGCCGAGGCTGTCAGCATAGACTTTGGTGCCTTCGGGGGCGCGCAGGTCGAGCGTGTGGTCGGGCTGGACGGTGTAGCTCTTGCCGTCTATTTTGACGTCGCGAAAGGTGTGGCCGCTATTGAAGAGGGTGAGCACCACACGGGTATCGGGGGAAGCCCTGCGTGAATGGAGGTGGACCAGGTTGTTGAACGACGGGACGGCTGCGGAGGCGGACAGGGTAAGCACGGCCAGGGACGAGAGGATCATTGGAGTTTCCCTTTGTGACAGAATCGAGGAGTTTGTCCGCCATGGTTCAGTCAAGCTCGTCGTAAAAGGACTTACGCAAAGACGTGCGTCGCGGTTCCCAGAAAAAGCAGAAAATCTCTGATCTACAGGTCTTTCCGCGCCTCGACCTCCACAGGGCGAGAGCTTAAGATAGAAGGTGGGGTCTCGCTGGATGTCGTCACACCTTCTCCAAAATATGAATCCGCAGCAGCAGGACGGGATTACGGCTGTCGATGGGCCGGTGCTGCTGCTTGCGGGTGCCGGCTCAGGAAAGACGCGCGTGGTGACGCATCGCATTGCGTACCTTATTCAGGAGCGAAACGTTCCTGCCGACGGCATCCTTGCTGTAACTTTCACCAACAAGGCTGCGAAAGAGATGGCTGAGCGTGTGGACAAGATCATGGGCCACAGCTCGCTGGCGAAGCCGACGCTGAGCACGTTTCACAGCTTCTGCGTGCGGGTACTGCGGCGCGATATCGAAGCGCTGCAGGTGAACGGCAAGGGACTGACGCGCACGTTTGCCATCTACGACGAGACCGATCAGCAGGCAGTGGTGAAGTCGGCGTTGAAGCGGCTGGGCATCGATGACAAGACGCTCAAGCCGAGGGTGGCGCTGGGGCGGATTTCCTGGGCGAAGAATCACATGATCGACCCGCAGGAGTACTTTCTTGCTTCGACCAATCCGCTCGAAGAAAAGATCGCGCACATCTTCAAGATCTACCGGGATGAGCTGGGCAAGGCGAATGCGCTGGATTTCGATGATCTGCTGCTTGAGACGGTGCGCCTGTTGAAGACTTCGCATGAAACGCGGGAGCGGTACAACCGGCGCTACCGGTATGTGATGATCGACGAGTACCAGGACACCAACAAGCCGCAGTATGAGCTGATGAAGCTGCTTGCCGGAGACCACGGCAATGTGTGCGTGGTGGGCGATGAGGATCAGTCGATCTATAGCTGGCGTGGCGCGGATATCCGCAACATCCTGGACTTTGAGAAGGACTTCCCGGCGGTGCGGGTGATCCGGCTGGAGCAGAACTATCGTTCGACGCAGATGATTCTTGAAGGCGCGAGCGCGGTGGTGGCGCAGAATACGCAGCGCAAGGGCAAGAACCTGTGGACGGCGCGCGAAGGTGGATCGCTGATCGGTTTGTACGAAGCACCGGACGGCGAGAATGAGGCCTTATTCATAGCCGATCGCGTGCAGCGCTACCTGCGGGCGTCTGGTCAAGAGCAAGAAGCGTCGCGCTGTGCGGTGCTGTATCGGACCAACTCGCAGTCGCGGCTTGTGGAAGAGGCTCTGCGGCGCTACCAAATCAAGTACCACATGGTGGGCGGCTTCAGCTTCTACGACCGTGCGGAGATCAAGGACACTCTGAGTTATATGAAGCTTGTGTCCAACCCGCATGATTCGATTGCCCTGGGCCGCAGTATCAATTCCCCGCCACGTGGGATCGGCAAGACGACGATGGAGACGCTGGAACGCATGGCGCTGACAACGGGCATCAGCACATGGGATGCGATTGGGCGCGCGATTGAGGATCGCCTGTTGCCGGCGCGGGCGCTGCAGGCACTGAGTGGCTTTAAGCGCCTGATTGAGGATGCGCGGGCGATGCTGGGTCCGGGATTTGCGGAGAAGCTGACCGTGGATGTGGCAGGCGAAGTCGATAACGATGCGGATTTACCCAACGATCGATTCGATCCAAATGAGTTTGCTACTGAATCTGTTACAGATAGGACTGTGGCTGCGAACGACGCAGATACGGGCTTCGATACCAGCTTCAACTTCGGCTTTGACTTTGGCCCGAGCGAGGAGATTTCGACCATCGCGGCAGAGAATGTAACCGATTCTGATCAGGAGCATGGAATCGATGCGGCGATGTACAACCCGTTTGCGCCGGTGATCTTGAAGGCGAGTGCAAGCGGGGCTTCGGAAGCCGCGCGGCGGGCGGTTGCGGGTGAGGAGACAAAGCCTGAAGAAGCGCCGGCGTTTCGCAAGCCGGGCGATGCGGCAACGCTTCCGGAGCTGATCAAGTTCTTGAACGATCGCTCGGGATATATTCGGGCGCTTGAGGAGGAGGCTACTCCGGAGTCCTTTTCGCGCATTGAGAACTTGAAAGAACTTGCGAACGCGGCGCAGGATGCGCAGGAACGGGGCGAGACGCTGCACGAATTTCTAGATCATGCGGCGCTGGTCTCGGATGCGGATCAGTACTCGGCCGAGGCCCGGGTGACGCTCATGACGTTGCATGCCGCGAAGGGGCTTGAGTTTCCTCTGGTCTTTCTGGCAGGCATGGAAGAAGGCTTGTTTCCGCACTCGCGCACATTGACCGACCCGACCGGACTTGAAGAGGAGCGGCGGCTCTGCTACGTAGGCATGACGCGCGCCATGGATACGCTGGTGATGACGCGGGCGCGCTACCGCCGGCGGTACGGAAACGACATGCCGGAGGCGTCGATCGCCTCGCGATTCCTGGAGGAGGTTCCGTCACGGCTGGTGGAGGACCTGGGAAGCCCGCCGGCGCGGCCGCAGTTTGGGAGCGGTTTTTCTGGTTCACCATATGCGACACCCTATCCTCGACCTGGGCAGTTTGGGGCGGCGCGCGTACCGGAAAGTGAGGGCGAGCGCCATTACAGCTATGAGGATGAGAGCCAGGACACGGGTGTAAAAGCCGCTGCGAGGGCAGCCGTGGGAACTCCGGCACGGCAGCAGAGTCCAGCGGGATCGCTCGACAACATCGCCACCTTTTTTGCCGGGCGCGGCGGCGCTCCGAACAAGTATGCGCGGCCAAAGCTGGATATTCCGACGCCGACGGGCAAGACAGGACTAGGCAAAGGAACGCGAGTTCGCCACCCGAAGTACGGAGAGGGCGTCGTCTTTCAGCGCGAGGGTGACGGGGAGGACGCGAAGATTACAGTACAATTTCAACAGCACGGCGTGAAGAAGCTGGTGGAGAAGTTCGCGCAGCTGGACAAGCTGTAGGCGAAGACGCTCGAACATCCACGCCCCGCACACTTTTTGAAGAGAGAACAGCAGAGCCCATGCCGAATACCAAGAGCATTACCGACAAAGAAGAGCGCAAAAAGATCAAGCGGGCTGCCCGCAAGAAAGCTGCCCCGAAAGGCAAGCGAACCGGAGCGCGCGGCGAAAACAAAGCCAAGGTGAAGAAGGCGAGCCGCGGTCAAGCGAAGCGGTAAGGCTGGAGTGCAAGCCGGGCCGGGTCTGCGGGAACCGTTCCGGTCGCTGTTCCGTGGTAGGGAACTCTCGTTTCAGGAGCCTCTCGCTGGGCCGACAAATCTTTGCCACCAAGTCGATTGACAAGCTGATTTCTGAGTCGGAGCTACCGCAGAATGCCCTGCGCAAGACCCTCGGGCCGGTTTCTCTGACGGCGCTGGGGATCGGCGCGGTCATTGGTTCAGGCATTTTCACAGTGATCGGGACGGCGATTGGCGGCAATCCGTCGAAGATCGCACGATGGACGGATTCGCCGATCATCGATCTAGCCTGGGGCTGGCTGCATCATGCGAACGGCGCGGTGGCGGGGCGTCCCGGCGCGGGTCCGGCGCTGGCGCTTTCGCTCGTGCTGGTGGCGATTGTGTGCGGGCTGACGGGGCTTTGTTATGCGGAACTGGCCAGCATGATCCCCATTGCAGGGTCTGCCTACACGTACACCTATGCCACGATGGGCGAACTGGTGGCCTGGATCATCGGCTGGGACCTGATCCTCGAGTATGCGTTCTCGAACATGAGTGTTTCGGTTGGCTTTGCCGCGCATGTCGTGGATCTGCTGGACTGGCTCAATCTCGGCCTGGATCCGAAGTGGCTTTCCCCGGCGTATCTGCCGCTGGGTCTGCAGGATTTGTCCGGCAAGGTGGACATCTTTCCGCCTGGTTGGCACTTCGGCTTTGATATTCCCGCGTTCGTCATTGTGCTGCTGCTGACGATGATATTGGTGCGAGGCATACGAGAATCGGCTCGCACGAACAACGTCATGGTGCTGGTTAAAATTGCGGCGATTTTACTCTTTGTCGGCTTTGGCGCGAGCTTCATCCACCCAGCGAACTACCACCCCTTTTCGCCGAACGGTTTCACGGGTGTGCTGGCCGGCGGGTCGATCATTTTTTTCACCTACATCGGCTTCGATTCAGTTTCGACGGCCAGCGAAGAGTGCCGGAATCCGCGGCGGGATGTGCCGGTCGGGATTCTTGCGACGCTGATCGTATGTACGATCCTGTACATCGGCGTGGCGGTGGTGCTGACGGGAATCGTGCCTTGGCAATCCGTTGCCGGGGATGGAGCTCCGGTCGTAACCGCACTGAAGCGGCTGTCCCTGACTCCAGGCGGCGCGCGCCTGCATTGGGTGCGTCTGGCTGTGCTGCTGGGCGCGATCGTCGGTATGGTGTCCTCGATTCTGGTATTCCAGCTCGGGCAGGCACGGGTGTGGTTTGCGATGAGCCGGGACCGGCTGCTGCCGGATGTTTTCTCAAGCCTGCATCCGCGCTATCGTACGCCGGCATTCGCGACCTGGGTTGCGGGAATCCTGGTGGCCATTCCATCGGGTCTTTTCGATGTCGGCTCGTTCGCTGAAATGTCAAACATAGGAACGCTGTTTGCGTTTGTGCTGGTCTCCATTGGCGTGATCGTTCTCCGCTATAAGGATCCAGGACGCCGGCGGGGATTTCGGGTACCCTTTGGGCCAGTTATTCCGGTGCTGAGCGTTGTCTTTTGCGTGCTGCTGATGAGCGGACTGCCGGCTGTTACATGGCTTCGTTTTTTTGTTTGGCTTGTGGTGGGACTCGGGGTTTACTTCTTTTACTCCCGCAAACGAAGTGAGTTTTTTCAGGGCTAAGATAGGCGAGATGGGTGTTGTACGCGTTCTTGCAGCGGTTACATTTCTTCTGTTCGCGGTGGTGATCGGCGTTTTTCTGTGGTCGTTGTTTTCGCCCCAGGCCGGCCGCATGGATGCGTACGCCTCAGCCCGGATTCGGCGTCTGTGTGGTTTCAGCCGACCCTGCCGCGTCCACATTGGAGATCTCTTCCAGGGCGACTGGGACACGTTCTACGAGTTTGGCGCGGCTGTTCCGCAGGCCGAAATCGATGCCACGCTGCACAGCAACCTGGTGCACAGCGTAGACGGCAAGCGCACCTTGGTGCTGACGCGTGCCGGCCACATTGTCGCTATGGAAAACGCGGCCTTCGGGGCAGACAAGCCATTCGACGGCGAAATCGAGTTCGAGGACGAACGGCATCGCGAGCAGCATGTTGTGCGCTACGGACGCAACACACCTCTGCGCGTAACCAGCTTTCCTACCGAGCCGATCGCTGGAGGTAATGGCATCTTCTACGTCTTGTCGGATGACAGCGAAAGCGACTCCGGCCCCTCTTAGTAGGAACCAGCAGCGGGAACTCAGCTACCATAGCCTTATGCGTCGAAGTATCTTCCTGCGGGCCGAGTGGCGCAAGCTGATCATGGCGCAGTACCCTGTCGATCCAGCGATTCTGGCGCCCTTCTTGCCTGCAGGGGTGGAGCTTGATCTTTTTGGCAAGCAGTGCTTCGTCTCGCTGATTGGCTTCCTGTTCGACCGTGTGCGGATCAAAGGCATCGCCATCCCGTTCCACACGCGCTTTGAAGAGGTGAACTTACGCTTCTACGTACGTGCACGGAATGAGGACGGAAGCTTTCGGCGTGGCGTTGTGTTTCTCCGCGAGCTGGTGCCGCGCATGGCGATCACCGCAGTGGCCAATCTGCTCTATGAAGAGCCGTACCGGACTGCTCGTATGCGCCGGGAGATCATGGAGACAAGAGACTCGCTTGAGGTTCTCTATGACTGGAAGTGGCGCGGCCGCTGGCACCGGATGGCTGCGGAGGCTGCGCCGGTCTTGCAGCCGATCGCGGTCGGCAGCATTGAGGAGTTCATCACGGAGCACTATTGGGGGTTCACGAGGCGCAGCCGGGGCCCGACCTCGCAGTACGAGGTAGAGCATCCACGCTGGGAGACGTATCCGGTTCGCCGAGCTATGATCGACGCGGATTTCGGCATGCTGTACGGGCGAGCCTTTTCGTCCCTGAACGCGCAGGAGCCTGCCAGTGTTCTGCTGGCGGAGGGCGCACCGGTCAGCATCCGGGAGGGAACTCGGCTGCGCGGGCTAGACTAAAGAGATGTCGACACGCCGGAAAGTGGACGAGGCGGATGTTCCGGCGTGGCTGCGCGGACTGCCCAAAGCTGAACTGCATCTGCACCTGGAAGGCACCATTACGCCGGAGACGCTGGTCGAGCTCTCCCGGCGGCACGACCGCGAGCCGCTTACGCTTGCACAGGCACAGGCGCTTTACGTGTACGCGGACTTCCAGGCGTTTCTGATGACGTTCAAGGCGGTTTCCGAGCGTCTGCAAACAGCAGACGACTTTGCGCTGATTACTTACGAGATGATCCGGGCGTTGGCCGACCAGGGCGTGGTGCATGCCGAGGTCTATCTTTCCTGGGGCATTCTTCTTCGTTTTAAACCGCAGCTTGCCATTGAGGCAGTGATGGATGCCGTGGAAGAAGCCCGGGTGCGCGCGGAGCGGGAGTTTGGGACAACGGTGCTCTGGATCATCGATGCGGTGCGGCATTTCGGTGTGGAGGAAGCGGCAACAGTCTTTCAGATGGCGGGCGAGTTGAGGTCGAAGTACCCGAGTATCGTCGGCATCGGCATCGGCGGCGATGAGGCGCGCGGACCGGCGGACGGCTTTCGAGAAATTTACGCCGAGGCAAAGGCGGCTGGACTGCGCTTGACGGCGCACGCCGGAGAGTCCACCGGTCCAGAGTCCATCTGGGCGGCAATCAATATAGGAGCGGAGCGCATCGGCCATGGGCTGGCGGCACAGCACGATGCGGACCTGCTGCAGGTGCTGGCCACGCGGCAGATTCCGATCGAGATCAACATGACGTCGAATGTTCGCACGGGATGTTGTCCCGGCCTGGAGGCGCATCCATTGCGAGAGTACTTCGAAGGCGGCTTAATGGTGACGCTCAACTCGGACGATCCGCCCATGTTCGGCAGCAATCTGCTGGAAGAGTACGTTCTGGCGCAGAAAGTCTTTTCGTTCTCGCTGGAGCAGATGCGGGAACTGGCCGCGAACGCGGTGGAGGCATCCTTTCTGGAGCCCACACGGAAGCTGAAACTGCTGGCGGCGATCGAACAGTACTAGGCGGTTTTCAAGCTGGTGAAACCGGTAGCAACAGCAAAGAAAAGCAGATCCCTACGGGAGGACAACAGAAGAACAGCTATGGCAGATCAGCGGCCCGGGGGTGCAGGAACCATGACGGCGCCGGGATCCACCTTGGGGATGCCGAAATGCCCGCCCAGGTGCAGCAGATCCAGCGGCCGGAGGTCGCAGGAGAGGCGAATGACGTTCATCGTCGTGCTGGCGCGGGTCAGCACGGTTACTCCGTCGATGTCCGCGCCGGAGAAGTGCAGCCACAGATCGGTAATCGCGGACTTCGGTTGAGCCGGATTGACGACCGTCTGATTGCCGTTGACCAGGTGCTTCCAGCCGGCCCGGTTGTATTGATCGATGACAGCGGACATAGCCTCAGGAGTGTAGAAGGCGGGATGCTGGAAGTGGTACGTGTCAAAAGAAACGCCGGTGAGCGCGATGGCGGCGCGATGAGCGTCCATGCCGGTTGCCTGGAGGATGCTTTGAGCTGCCTGCATCTCGGAGCGATCAAACGCTAAGCTGGTGTGGGTGGCAGGCTGATCGCTCAACGTGGCGAACTGCTGCGAAAGATCAGGCGAGGGATAGACAGGGCCGCCGGCGTAAGCAGGCGGCGGCGCGGAGGGCGCGTATGCTTGACCCGAGGCGCCAAGAGACAGGCCGAATGTCGCGATAACAAGCAAAACACTGCTGCAGGGCAGGCGCATGGGGGAACCCTCCGTACCAGATTAGACACCTTCCGGACTGCAAAGTTTTCCCGGAAGTCACGAAAGCGGAGCTACTGGCCGGGCTTGGTGGCGAAGTAGCCTTTTTTGACACGAACGTGGTACCGGCGGGGGTCGGTGGACTGGAGATAGATGGTGCGGAAGCTGCCGTCGAGCTTGAAGTCCGCAGGCCGGTATTCGAGCGAGTACTGGCTCCGCAGCTCCTCTTCGATGGCGCGGAAGCCGTTCGAGACGTCTTCGAGCTTGTTGGGGTAGAACGCCTGGCCGCCGGTGGCTTCGGCGATGGTGCGGAGGACCTCGCCGCCCTTGCCGCGGGTGGGGCTGGTGTCGGTGGAAATAGCGTAGACGGCGGTCTCGGCGCGCTGGCACATTTTGATGGCGTCGGACTCAAGGGCCCGGCTGTAGTTATCGTCTCCGTCCGAGACCAGGATGACCACGCGACGCTCGTCGAAGTCGTCGTGAAGGGTAAGCATCTGCTCGTGGCAGGTCTTATAGAGAGAGTCAAAAAGGGCGGTGCCGCCGCCAGGGCGGAGTTTGCGGATACCGTCGTTGAGCAGGGCCTGGTTGCCGGTGTAGTCCTGGGCGAGGTCGATGGCGATGTCGAAGCCCTCGACGAAGGCGCGGTCGCGGGTTTTGAGGACCTGGGCGAAGAAGTCCTGTGCGGCGTCCTGCTCGAACTTGAAGCGGGTGCGGATGGAGCTGGAGGTATCGAGCATGATGCCGATGCGGAGAGGCAGATTGGTCTGCTGCGTGAAGCCGACGACGGCAGCCGGTGGGCGCTGGTCGTCCAGCAGGCCGAAGTTCTGCCGCTGCAGGTTGCGGATGAAGCGGCCGTTCTTGTCGGTGACTGTGAAGACGAGGTTGACCAGGTTGGCCCGCAGGGCCGGCAGGACAAAGGGCTGATTGTTGGCGGGCTGCTCTGTGTTCGGCGGGGCCGTTTGCGGTGTGGCTGCGGGCTGCTGGGGCGCGGGCGGCGCGGGCGTTTGGCTGAGGGCAAGTCCGCTGCTGAGCAGAAGGGCTGCAAAAATCAGTCGAGAGACCATCTGGATGGATTCTGTGCGTGTCACCGTCCGATTTTACTGCTTCGCGCGAGTCAGCTTTTCAGCTGGTTGAGAAAGCGGACCAGTTCGGAAGCCAGGGGGGCTTCGACCTGGAGGTCTTTGCCGGTGCGCGGGTGGCGGAATGCGAGATGGGCGGCATGGAGGAAGTTGCGTTCGAGCTCGAGGGGAGCTTGGCCGTCGGGGCGGTGGAGAACGTGGGGTGCGCCGTAGAGGAAATCGCCGACGACGGGATGACCAAGGGATTGGAGGTGGA
>CAXUEE010000050.1:7894-18495 GCA_964249905.1 uncultured Acidobacteriaceae bacterium | reverse complement strand
GCCGTGAGCGCATTGAGTCCTCCCAATGAGCGCAGTAGCCCAGCATACCGATGGCTGTTTACTTTTGGGCATTTACTAGCGGCAAATCTAGATAAAGTAGCCATTTCCGGATTTGTGTCGAAAGTTGGAAGTTTTGAGCCAGGTGGGAGCATGACTTCCAGCCAGGAGAAAGAAGAGGCATAAGCTCATCTATGGCTCTACTTGGTAGCGCCAGCGTAGCGTAAAGAGCTTACTGTACATAGCCTTCCTGTGCCGTTCCGGGTGAGCCCTGTGCGGGGTCAGCAAACCATCACATGCAGGCGACAACGTCGACTGCTACCATCTACAATGAGGAATGGCTGAAGGTGCAATTGTCGGCGTAGTGATGGGCAGTAAAAGTGATTTTGAAACAATGCGGGTGGCTCTAGATGTGCTTACAGACCTAGGCATAAGCTGGGAGACTCGAGTGGTGTCAGCACACCGTACACCAGATTTGCTTTCGCAGTACGCGAAGACGTCTATCACGCGCGGCTTGAAGGTGATTATCGCTGGAGCCGGCGGTGCGGCGCATTTGCCTGGCATGCTTGCCGCAAACACTTTGCTCCCAGTGCTTGGCGTGCCTATCGCGGCGACTAGTCTGAACGGTATCGATGCTCTTCTTTCGATAGTCCAAATGCCGCGTGGAGTGCCCGTCGCAACGCTTGCCATAGGCGCTGCTGGCGCTGCTAATGCCGCTCTTCTCGCTGCTCAGATTCTTTCGATCGAGAATGTAGAGCTTTTATCAAGGTTGGCGCTCTGGCGCCAAGAGAGAAGCAAAGAGGTAATCGATCAGAGGCTCCCGGCATGATCGGTACAATCTCTCCCGGCGCAACGATCGGTATTTTAGGTGGAGGCCAGTTAGGGCGGATGATGGCTATAGCGGCGCGGTCGCTCGGCTACAAGATCCAGGTTATGGATCCAGACCCATTCTGCCCTGCTCGCTTCGTCGTAGACGCGTGTTTCGAGGGATCGTGGAGGGACGAACAAGTAGCGGCCGACTTGGCGCGCAACTCTGATGTAGTCACACTCGAGATTGAACAGGTCTCGCTTGCCTGCCTCGATGCAGCATGTGTGTTCGCGCCGGTACGACCCGGGGCCGATCTGATGCGTATCGTCCAAGATCGAATCGAGCAAAAGCATTGGTTGAGCATGCATGGTTTTCCGCTGGGCACCTATAAAAGCGTTCGCTCGCTCAGTGATATTCCATCAGCCTTTGCTGAACTTGGACCAGACCTATACCTCAAGAAAGCTCGAGGCGGCTACGACGGACGAAGCCAGATTCATACCTCTTCTGCATCAGAGCAGACCCTAGTAGAAGCCTGGACGTCTCTTGGTTCTGAGCCCTGCGTAGCAGAGAAGGCGATTCCATACGAGATGGAGATTTCAATCCTAGTAGCTCGTTCAGGGGCAGGAGAAGTAAAAATTTTTCCAACAGCGCGCAATCATCACGTAAACCAGGTTCTTGCGTGGAGCGTGATCCCATCCTCCGTGCCAGAGAACTTGGAGAAATCGGCTGGGGAGATAGGGAGGAACATTGCCGATCTAATGATGCTAGAAGGAGTTCTCACGGTCGAGATGTTTCTTACCAAAGGGGGCAAACTGCTCGTGAATGAACTAGCTCCGCGGCCACATAACAGCTATCACGCGAGCGAACGAGCATGCTCTACAAGCCAGTTCGAGCAAGTCATAAGAGCGATCTGTAATCTACCTTTAGGTGATGTTGAACTCATCAGACCAACGGCTATCAGCAACATCCTCGGCGATCTATGGTTAGACGGCCAGCCGCGATTCGCCGAGGCACTTGCTGTACCGGGTGTACATCTACATCTTTATGAGAAGCAGACGCCACGAAGAGGCAGAAAGATGGGCCATCTTTCCGCCTCTGGATTGACAAACGAGCAAGCCTTGGATCGGGTTCTAACAGCCATGGCGAAATTGTAGAACTTCGTTCGAGTGGATAAGGTGAGCAGAGACTATAGTCTCAACCGATGTCTTCGCTCCAATGCTCAAGATGCTTCTTAATACCCGCCATAAATTTGCCAGCGTCCGCACCATCAATGATCCGATGATCAAAGCCTAACGTAAGGTGAATTACACTTCGGATAGCGATTGAGTCGTTTCCTGAGTCGTCACTAACAACGGAAGCTTCTTTTGTCAAACCGCCAATACCTAGAATTGCACTCTCCGGCATGTTGATGATAGGCGTTCCAAACTGCTCACCGTAGATACCTGCATTTGTCAAAGTAAAGGTGCTATTACCGACCTCGTCTGGTTTCAATCTCTTACTACGAGCTCTCTCTGCCAAGTCTGCGATTGCACGTGCTATGCCAAGAAAGCTTCGATCCTCTGCCTGCTTCACCACTGGAACAATCAAGCCCCAGTCTAAAGCGACCGCAATACCAAGATCCACATGATTGTGGTAGTGCAGCTTATCTGCCTCAATCGAGGCATTGATCACGGGCATCTTGCACAATGCTGTCGTTACTGCACGAGCGATGAAGGGCATAAAAGTCAACTTAACACCATTGCGCTGCTCATACTTGAGCTTCTCTTTGTCGCGTAAACGTACTATGCGTGTCATGTCTATCTTGAAAACGGTGTGCACGTGAGCATTCGTTCGCTTCGATTCGACCATGCGTTGCGCGATGATCGAGCGCATTCTTGACATAGGAACTACTTGCCCGGCTAGTTCCTGGGCCGCATTGGGCGGAGCCGAAGGCGAAGTTAACACAGGAGTCAAAGGCATCGGTAGATGTAGCTCATCAATCTTCACTGGCGAAGCAGACTGCGTCTTCCCGAGAAATGCCTGTATGTCTTCTTTGGTTATCCTGCCTGCCGATCCCGAGCCGACGAGCCGATTCAAGTTCACATCGTGTTCTTTAGCCATCTTGCGTACTAAAGGCGACGATCTTACTTTTGCAGAATCGTCTTTCTGAGTAGGACCCACAGCGGCCATGGCATCTAAATTCGTCGGAATGGACGAGGCCTGTGCTTTGCTCGCTCCTGCTTCGGCTGGCTGAGGGACCTTGCTCCGAGTTTGAGCAGCCTCTCCGATCACTGCTACTATGGTGCTCACTTGAACGGTCGCCCCTGCATCGGCTCGAAGCTCTAGAAGCGTGCCAGATATTGGTGCTGGGATCTCAGCATCCACTTTATCTGTGGAGATCTCGAAAAGCGGCTCGTCCCGTTCAACTCTTTCTCCTACTTTCTTCAGCCACTTGGTGATGGTTCCCTCAAAGATGGATTCTCCCATCTGTGGCATCACGACATCGGTTGTTGTCGATTTTTGTTCAAGCTGGCCTTCGGCGCGGACGCTGCTCATCTTGGTGTCTGCTGGTAACGAAGCTGCTTGATCCTCGGCGACGCCGTCCGAAGATCCTGCGCCAATAATCGCGACAACTGCATTGACCTGAACAGTAGCGCCGGCCTCAACCTTGATCTCCCGAAGCAGTCCGGCCACAGGGGACGGTATCTCCGCATCTACCTTATCTGTTGAGATTTCAAAGAGTGGTTCATCTCTCTCAACAGGATCCCCGGGCTTCTTCAGCCACTTCGTCACAGTACCTTCAAAGATGGATTCACCCATCTGCGGCATCACTACATCCGTTGCCATTGTTCTCTCCTGCTGGCCATCCCACTCGGCAGACGTCCTAGTGTACGGCAGCAAGCGCTTGGCTGACTACGTCCACATCGGATCAGCGATCGGTTTGCACCTGAGGCGAAGCGGACCGTTGCGAGAGATTTCGCATCCTACTTGCTATTACGGGACGCGTAGGTGAGCGTTCTTACTGGGAGCCCTATGAGTTTTATGAATGCGCTTACGTCTATGCTCGGCCAATCGTCAGGCGGCGAGCAGCAAGTCTCCCCTGAGCAGCATTCCTCTGCAGCACAGGCCCTTATCCAGCATTTTGATTCCCAGCCTGGCGGCCTTTCGGGTCTTGTGGACCACTTTCGACAGAATGGTATGGGTAGCCACGTTGATAGCTGGATGAGCACGGAGCCCGGTTCACAACCATCTCAGCAGGTAGCACCGCAGCAAGTCGAACAAGGGCTCGGCGGAGGCGCTCTCCAATCAATTGCAAGCCGCGCGGGTATGTCCCCCGAAGTAACCAAGATCGCGCTGGCCGCTGCTCTTCCTATGCTTATGTCGCATTTTGCAGGAGGAAGTGGGCAGCTGCCTTCACAAGCAGGCCAAGGTGGCGGGCTAGCTAGCCTTGCGCAGGGCTTCTTCTCTCACGGTCTCTGATATTTAGTAGATCTATACTTCTTTCAGGCGAGCATGCGGTTCCGCATCGCTTGCCAAGTACTCTTGCGGTAACCGTTAAAGAGTAGATCTTAGTTATAAGTTCTCAGTTCCCACTACACTGGCAGGTGTTTAGCGACCTGAGACAAAGCGAGTACTTGATTCAAGCCTGCGGAGTCAATTTATCTTCCGATTGACTGGAGCGCTAACTCTGGCCAACAAACTTTATAAACGTCATTATCCAGCTAAGAGCGGAAACTGAGTACCGTGGTTCAGACCGCATCTGACAGACTACCGCTTTATAAGAGCACGCATCAGCAGATATATTTGGCCCAAAGTCAGGACACCGATTGGAAATCTACAGTTTCTCCTACCTGCATGGAGCCTCAGCTAGACGAGTGCCGCCCCAGCAATACGTTCCAACACAGTCAGCGGTGCATGTTCCGGGGCTACCTGAGCGGCCTTGTCTACCAAAAAGGTCTGCTCAAGCGCATACTGCCCGGCAAGTACAGCGTGTGGCACCGTATCAGTAAACACCATCCAGCTTGATCCCGCGGGAAAGGCGAATGCGTATTTCTTTGCTTCGCTCTGGAAAGCGGTGTTCTCCTTGAGAAAGTTATGAAAGCGCATCATGAAATCGTCATATGGCGTGCGTTTCACCGCCGGCAGGATCCCTCCCAGCCCTAAAATTCGTGCAGTTTCCTTCATTGAGCGATGAAGCGATGTATCAGGTCTTGGTGCTATGTCTCTGGGAACATACCGCTCCACCAGGTCACGAAACGCGCCGCTCACAATCCAATCCCTGGTTCGTTCCGGGTGGATGTTGTTGAAAAACCGTAAGATTCGCGCTCCTCGCGTCGGCCGTGTTGGAAACGCGTCTGTATGCAGCAGATCGTTGCGTCGTCGTAATGGCAGATTTCTGTTTTGCTCCTCTTGCGGACGAAAACTTGCGTAATCGCGCCGCATTCCTCCTGCGTATGGCTGCAGAAAGTCACTAAGAAAGCGCGTCACTGATTCGGAGTACCCACGCATAATTGCGCGAAGCCGTTCTTCTACGGCTTTATCCGGCCTATCGAGTCCCGAAAGCTCGTCAGCTGCAGGCTTGTACGCGATGTTCTTATGCAGCGACGAACTCGTCTGCTGCCGCCCTAGTAAAAAGGCAATAGCCTCAGCCTCAAGCGGCACGGGGGTCTGCGGAAAATAAAGAATGTTTCCCGCTTCCAGCTGCCCACACCAGGTCCGCTTTTGCTCTGGTCCTGCTTCAGCAACCGTCTGAACAGGTATCTCGATAACCGCCATGCTGTTCCTCTTCTGCAAGCATAGCCCGTTGAACCGCATGCCTACTCCGCCAATACCGCCTCGATCTGGTCTAGCCCCCACAGAAGATCCTCCCATGCGATCATCAGCGGCGGTGCTAACCGAATCACCGTTGAGTGCGTTTCTTTACACAGCACACCCCGCTGCTGCAGTCGTTCGCAAAACGGTCGAGCCTCCCTGTTCAACTCGATCCCAATCCACAGCCCGCGCCCTCGAACCTCCACCAAGTAAGGGCTCCGCACCGCTCGCAGACGCCCCAGCGCGTAGGCGCCCAGCTCCGCCGAACGCTCCGGCAATCGCTCCTCCGTTATCACCCTCAGCGCCGCACGTGCCACCGCACAGGCCAGCGGATTGCCGCCGAACGTGCTCCCATGATCGCCGGGCTGCAATACCCCTAAGACGTTGCGCGAACTAAGCACCGCTGATACAGGATAGAAGCCTCCCGAAAGCGCTTTTCCTAGAATCACTATGTCCGGGCGGACGCCATCATGCTCAAACGCAAAAAAGCATCCCGTCCGCCCCAGCCCCGACTGGATCTCATCCGCGATCATAAGCACCGCATGTTCATCACAGATCTCGCGGACCTTCCGTAAATATCCGTCCGGTGGCACCAGGATCCCTGCTTCGCCCTGGATTGGCTCTACCAGGAACGCGCAAGTTTCCGGCGTAATTGCTTCCCGCAGCGCCTCCGCATCGCCAAACGGCACCGTTCGAAATCCCCTGGTAAACGGCCCGAACCCCGCCCGATACTGCTCTTCTGTCGAAAAGCCCACTACCGCGATCGTTCGCCCATGAAAGTTCCCCCCGCATACTATGACTTCGGCATGCCCGTCCGGGATCCCCTTCACTGTCATCCCCCACTTACGCGCGACTTTCAGCGCCGTTTCCACTGCCTCCACGCCTGAGTTCATCGGCAGCGCCATCTCAAATCCTGTCAGCACATGCAACTCTTCCAGCAGAAGCGGAAGCTGGTCATTGCGAAAAGCGCGCGAAGTCAGCGTCACTCGCTGCGCCTGTGCTGTCAGTGCTGCCAAAATCGCCGGATGGCAATGCCCCTGGTTCACCGCTGAATACGCAGCCAGGAAATCCAGGTAGCGCCGCCCCTCCACGTCGGTCACCCACGCGCCCGAAGCCCGTTCTACTACCACATCTAAGGGGTGATAATTGTGCGCACCATACCGGTCTTCCAGTCCGATCAGCTCGGCAGCCACTCCATGCTCCACGACTTCCATATCGCCCCCGCCACTCGCGCCTTGCATCTCACCGCAGCTGCTTGTAAGTCTCTAAGTGTGCTTCGAGTGTAGAGCCGCCTCTGCGATCTTCAAAATCAACCCTCCCAGCCAGCTTCACCGCAAGCACAGCTATGCTCCTACCCGGCTCATCTCCCTCTACTCTTCAGGACGCGCCATAACGAAGCCAAGCTGGCTCGCTCCCTAGGACCGCAAAACTCAAGACTCTATTCCAAGGAGTGCAAGACGAGAAGTCACAACGGCCTTCGTACCGCCGCCATCCCTTTTCTTCACAATCTGTCGAGGAAGAGACCATCATCCAGCTCTGCGACCCGCACTACAAAGCCCGTCGAGAACGCCAGCAAGGGGTTTAATTCGGAAAACAGTACGTGTACTCCCTGCTCAGACGGAGGAAAGACCGCGGCATCGCTCTAAGTGGGCAGGCCTAGCCCATCGTTCCGCCTCCGGATCGCTCCATCAGCCATTGAAAGCGGGAATGCCACGAAATGGCACTCCCACCTGCGTTCCAAGCCAAGCACGATCCTGGACCTGCTCAGCGCTCAGGCAAGTTCAAGCAGCAGCTTTCTACTGTGGCGGAGCCGAGCTCTCCGGTGCCGGCGTTCCCGCATCCGAAGCCGGCCGTTGTTGTAGTACTGGACCGCTTGGCACCGGCTGCAGCACCTGCCGTCCATTCTGCAGCACCACCGGCACGGTCACCGGTCCTGAGGTCGTAAACCTCAGCAAGGATTCCGATTGAATCGTAATCTCCTGCCCATGCGTCACGCCATTCGCTCCTGCGCCCAGTCCGCCGCCGGCCAGCGCGCCAATGCCGGCGCCGGCGCCTCCGCCTGCAAGTCCGCCAATCAGCGCCCCAATGCCGGCCCCGCCTGCCGTTTTTTCCGCTGTATTTGCCCCGCGCCCTTTTCCCTTGCTCGACACCGGATCCGTCACCACCGCGAGCGTTTGTGGCCCTGCCGGGGAGTTGACCTGCACACTGACCAGTTCAACTGACAACTCCGCGGATCCCGTCAGTCGACCTGCCGGCTTCGCCTCGACCACACGGCCTATGACCGATGTGCCCGTCGGGACCACCACAAAACCGTCCTGCATCACATCCGCCGCGACCGTTCCATGGAAACTGTCGTTCGCCTTGGCGGTCTTGCTTGTCATTGTTTCGGTTATGCGCACAGAGATCGGCGTACCTGAAGGAACGACCTCCTGCCGAGTTTCCGTCCGTGGCAGCACCGGCGCCGGTGGCGGCGGCGGCGGCGTTGGTGGCGTAACGACCTGGGCCACAACCGGCACAACCGTCAGGTTGTTCAATACCTCTTTCACACCGGCCACAGCTCCGGCATCTTTTGACGCCAGCACCTTTGCCGCGTCGCTTGTCACCGTTCCGCTTAGTGTCACCACGCGGCCCGCAACACTCGTAGACACACTCATGCCGTCAAACACATGATCCGCCGCCAACACCTTCTGCACCCGCAAAG
The DNA here is from genome assembly GCA_964249905.1 of uncultured Acidobacteriaceae bacterium. GTDB lineage: Bacteria > Acidobacteriota > Terriglobia > Terriglobales > Acidobacteriaceae > Edaphobacter. The sequence continues at coordinate 10,198 of CAXUEE010000050.1, read as the reverse complement.
TCAGCACGTGATCCGACGGCGGTGTTGTCGAGCGTTGCGCTGGGAGCGGAGGTGTCAATGCCGCCATGCCAATCAGCAGGTAAACAAATCGCTGACCCCAGGCAGACCTTCGCCGCAAAGACACTTCACTCTCCAAGCCATCAAAGCGCATAGTCTCTCGTACCTCTTTGCAAAATCCGGCAGCCTCAACAAACTTGGCCAGGGTGCCTGCCGTAAAACTTTAGACGCGGCATCCCTCCTGTTTGCCGCAGCTCACCACTCTTCCTATGCGCCGTCCTTGCCGAAGGGGCCGGACTACACCTCGATTGACTCAGCTGTTTGGCACCGGCGCCGGCGCCAACTGCAGCAGCCTAGGCTGCCAACCGAATCACATGGGAAGTCTGCTTGCCTTGTTTTGGTTCTACACCGGTTCGACCACTTCCCAAGGAAGGAAAGTGGTCGCATAGTACCCGCCGTAACCACCCGGCCCAAAATGGCCTCCTGTGTCCAGGCCATCGCTTTGTCGCTCAGCTGGCGTTTGCTGTTTCCAACTGAACGACAGACCGTCACTGCCGCGCCGGCTGTTTCCATCCATCAACGCACTCTTCCGGACCACCGGCTGCGTCTTTGTCATGTTCCTCACCAGAAGCGCCGCCCTGGAGCCACAGCACCCGTCACTCGCCTCCAGCCAGCGCGCCCAGCCACTCCTACATATTTTCGTAAAGAGGCCCAACCTCCAGCAGTTCCTTCTCGAGAAACAAACGGGTCAGCTGGTCTACCGCTTCCCCGTATTTCCGCACCACAGTGCGCAGGCTCTGCCCCGTCAACTCCGCAGCCTCCGCCTGCGTGTACTCCTGCAGAGCGATCCGCGCAACCAGCTCGCGGTCCTCCGGTCCCAGCACCTTCATACAGCGCTCCACGTCATACACAAAAATCACCGCGTCCTCAAAGCTCTGCACTTGTCGGCTCGATACTCGCCCCCGAAACATGCAGCTCCCCAGCACCGAGGGTACCCGGCCCATTCGTAGCGATACCTGCATGTACCGCCGCAGCAGCAGCTCCGTATATCTCCGGTAGAAAGCCAGTGAACTCAGCGGCACCTGCACCGTCGCCCGCTGGACTCCCTTTTTCTCCCGAGGATCAACGGCTCCCTGCTCATGCTCTCGGTTACCAAAGGAACCTGGCGCAGCAGCCGGCTCCTGTGTACGTGTCCAGGTGACGCGCTGGATGCGCGCAACGGCCCCGCTCACTGAACACCTCCTGCCAGGCGCAGCGCCGGCATCGCGTGGAGCTCGGCGTCTTTTTTCGGCCGCCCCGGCCGGCGCCGTGTTTTTGGATCAGGGAAGTGCTCGAACACTGCCGTGCACGGCCCGCAGTACACCCCCGAGCCGGCCTGCTTGCGAATCCACAAAGTCCCACAGCCTTCACACACCTTCAGCATTACCCGTTGGTACGTCATGTGCTCTCCCTGTTTTCCAGTCCTGTCTGCTGCCCAGCTTCGAACTCGTCCGGAACACCGTGTTGTCCAGAAGTTCCGCGCTATCTGACCCGCCATGCTGCGGGGCCACTTCTTCGCGTCGCCCGATCGCGCCTCCTATCTTTCCCTCACCGGCCCGGGACAATTTTTTGTTGGTTACCTCGACTGCACTCCAACGACCTTGCGCACACACTGCCCCTGTGTCTAAGAGCCGCGCCAATCGCGCCTTTTACTCATTCATGCCTGTGAAAGTAACCCGACTCTACCCTTCCGCACCCCCGCTTAGTCAATTCCCACGCGGGTTACTTAGCTACTGAACTTCCTTTCTTTCTTCCCATCCTCGCGTAACGCCTGCGCAATCAGTGGGCGACACTTGCCAATGGGCTATACCCTCCCGCGCACGGAGGTATAGCTCCTTGGCATGTTCCGCTAAATGAACTTCTCTCAATTGCATGAGCGATTGCGATTGGAACTGCGCCGCAGACTCGAACGGGAGGTGATGACAGCTTCTCTGCTCGCACGCAAAACAGGCATGCGGCAGCCGCACATCTCCAACTTCGTTCACAGCAAGCGGCGGCTCAGTCTCCCCGCCCTTGACCGCGTCCTTGCCGCGCTTGAACTCAGCGTCGCTGACCTCATAGACCTGCGTCCCGACGTGTCTGCCGATGCGCGCTCTGCTGCTGCTGTTGACTTCATCCCACTCGTCTCACCGGAGGTCGCAGCCTATGACGACCGTATTCGGCCTTCCTCCATCCTGGAGCGCCTTCAGCTGCCGGGCGCCCTGCTCGCCCGCCGGCGCGCGGCGCCCGGCGCCCCCCCCCCCGGGCGCGCGCGCGTCGGTTGCGGTA
>CAXUEE010000050.1:0-7884 GCA_964249905.1 uncultured Acidobacteriaceae bacterium | reverse complement strand
CCGTTCCTCCATCGTGGCGCGCTTTCCGCGCCGGGGCGCGGGGCTCGGGGGCGGGGGCGGGGAGCTGGGGGCCCGCACCCCGGTGCGCGAGCGCTTCGTTGCCGTAAGCCTCACCCCCGCGCAAGCCGCACCCATGTACCCGGTCCTGCGGGCAGCGGCTATCGTTGTTCTCGACCGCCACTCCAACATGCCGGCTCCATCCTCCGCAGCCGCCAGGCCTGTCCATGCCGTCCGCCTCGGCAAGCAGCTCCAGTTCTGCTACCTGTCTTACGACCGCAATCACCTCGTGCTTCGTCCCCACTCGCTCGACTTCCCCGTCCAACTGCTCCCAGTGCCGCCTCAAACCGCGCCGTCCGACCTCGTCGTCGGCCGCGTCTGCTTCGCCCTTCTCACCCTGTAAGCCGCCTAGAACCTGCACGAAAGCACTCCCGTAACAAGGCGTCCCTCCCCGCGCAAAACAATCACCGGTTTTCCCGGTAAGCCACCCTGAAGCGATCTCGGGTCATCCTGAGCGAAGCGAAGGACCCGCTTCTCTCCTCCCTCACTCAGTCACCTCCTCCTAAAAACAACGCGCACCAAACTTTGCTAGCATCATCTCGGAGAGAAACATCATGGACACCCCCAGCCAGCCGGCGCCTCTACCCACCGTCGCCGCCTCGCGGCGCAACGAGGACATTGCCCTTGATCTTCTGCGTTTCGTTGCCGGCAGCACCAACATCCTGCGCACCACCGCCCCCTCGACCGGCTTTACCGCAGGAAGCACCCAAAAGCCTGAAGATCAGGTGACCCTATTACTCGATCTCTACAGCCGCTGCCTTTCCACCGTCGCCGGCAAGCCTGCAGCGCGTTGATGCGCCCTCACCGGCGTCCGCAGGGCAAACGGAGGCGGCATGCACAACCCTGATCTGGCACCATCAGCACCAGGAGAGCGCTATCCGGCATCGAGGTTCGTTGTAGGAAAGTGATCATGCCTGGAGGCACCAGCCGCGGCCAGGCGACTGACTCGCCTCTTGTCCAAACGTCAAGTCGCGCAAGGAAACCCGGTCGCCGCACCCGACCGCGCCCATCGTGCAAGCAGGCTGAGGATCTACCCTCGCCCCGCTCTCAGCCGGAGCAAGCCTTGCTCCATCCATGGCCCGGCACCCGACCGCGCCCTGCCGCGGAGCCTGTCCGTTGATCCAACACGTCGCTGTGTGCGGCGCGGGCGCCTTCGGCCGTAACCACATCCGCATCTACCGCGAACTCGCCCGGTCTGGCGCTCCCGTTCGGCTCGCCGCCATCGTCGACCCCGATCAAGCCTCGCTGGCCGCTCTCACCGCGGCCGGTATCACCGTCTTTCGCAAGCCCGAAGCAGGCGCTGCGTCCGCAAACCCTACCGGCACCGCTCACGCGCTTGCTGAAACACCCTCGCCCGACGCCGTTCCGGTCTTCCCCTCCGTCGACATCCTGCTCGCCGCCCTCACCCGCGGCGAGCTCCACATCGATGCCGCCAGCGTCTGCGTCCCTACCTCCGCCCACCACGCCGTCTCCTCCAGGCTCCTCACCCACGGCATCCACGTCCTGGTCGAGAAGCCCATCACTGCCACTCTCTCTGAGGCCGACGACCTTCTCCGCCTTGCCCGCGAGCACCGCCGCACCCTCATGGTCGGCCATCTCGAGCGTTTCAACCCGGCCGTGCAGGCCCTCGCGCCGCTGCTCCGCGGCCCTATGTTTTTTGAAGCGCACCGGCTTTCCATCTTCTCGCCGCGCTCCCTCGACGTCGACGTCATCCTCGACCTCATGATCCACGACCTCGACATCGTCCTCGCCCTCACCGACTCGCCGGTCACCGGCGTGCACGCCGTCGGCCTGCCCATCCTTTCCCGCAAAACCGACATCAGCAACGTCCGCGTCGAGTTCCGCTCCGGCTGCGTCGCTAACTTCACCGCCTCGCGCGTCTCCACCGAGCGCGTCCGCAAGCTCCGCTTCTTCCAGCCCCACCAGTACATCTCCGTCGACTACGCCCGCCAGGACCTCCTCATCATCGAAGTCCAGCCGCCCGCCGCGCCCACAACGGTTACCAATCCATCAAGTACCGACACGCTCACTGCCGACTTCCCCAGCACTCCCACACAGCCGGGTGCCCCACGTCTCGCCCCTGAGACGTGGAAACCACAAACGCCCGCACCCCTCGCCCTGCCTACCCTGGACATGCACAAACCAGTGGTCATCTCCGGCGAACCCCTCCGTCTCGAAATCGAAGCCTTCCTCCACGCCATCCAGTCCGGCTCCACGCCTGTGGTCACGCCCGAGCAAGCCCGCGCCGCCCTGGCTCTGGCCCTTCAAATCCAGCAAGCCATCGAAACCCACGCCCAACACGCCGGCCTTCAGGCCTTCACCCGCTGAGCCGTTTGTGGTCAGTCAGCACCGCTTCCAAATGTCCAGGCGACATAACGGCCACCCTCACCAACAAAGCATCCTCCCGAGCAAATGGGACGAACAGACCACAGTGAAATAGAGGATTTGTTCAAGCGTCGAGAGGTCATCCTGAGCATCGAGCGGCCATGCGAGTCTCGGGAATTGTTTTAGCCTTGAGCAATGAGGAGCCATCCTGAGCGAAGCGAAGGATCTGCTTTCCCTACGCCGCACGACCACTTCGCTAATCGCCTCTAGACGACTCGCCCAAAGACCGCCTCCCGCGGCCACGCCGCGCAACCGGAAGCAGCGGCGCAGTCAACCACTCATACAACCCAAACAGAAACTCCACCCGCGCCTGGTCATTCGCAAACGGCTCCGCCCGGTAACATCGTTCCACCGCCCGATCCAGCTTCCGATGCGCGGCCAGCAGCACCGGCGGCATCAGCAACGGGTCATACAGCGCCGCCAGCGTCGAATCCGGAAACAACGCCCGCGCATCCAGCACCGCCTGCGCCAATTTCTCTACCCGCGTCTTCTGCGTCGCCGTCGCATTCATCGGCCATGGATAGTTGTTGTAAACCAGGCTGTTTGAGTATCGGTAGCGTGACTCTAACCGACCGGCAACTCGCCTCACCCAAGCCATATGCATGCTGGAGGTAAGCACCCCAAAAGCATACGAAGTTGCATTAGGTATGAACTGAGCCGTATTACTACAAATTACCTCCGGCTCGATCATTGCCATCGGAATATAAGCGCGCCGCTCGGAAGAAACCTCGGGTACAGCCAAATACTTCGTAGTTGGCTGCGCGATCTGCCGAAATAATGCCGGACGATTTGCATAGGCTCGCGTCGTCTCCGCCTTACTTGCTCTGCGAAACGCCGCGACTCTTTCCAGCCGCTCACGAACCATCGGCATCCTCTGCAACTCAGCAGGAGTAGCATCTACAAGCCACAAACAGTACCGAACCGCGCCATCGATGAAGTCACCGCCGCTCATAGAACGCCGAACAAATCGCAGCGCTTCCGGCTCTTTCGCAGCAAGCTCTTGCCGCTCCTCTTCACTTAGAATCAAGTGCCCGCCATCGGTCGGTTTGTTACCCCAGAACATCTGCGGCACGTCTGAAATCGGCTTCCTTATAGGCAGAAAGGCTCGGTTCGGTCCAGGCACAAGGTAGGGGCTGATGTTGGCGGCAGCCGTTCGAACAGTAGTCGCCCCTGCACTCCCATAGATGATTCGTTCCGATCTGCCCTCATTTGCAAATCCGACGATCACAACGTGCACATGCGCTTTGCCTCTTGCCTCGCTCTTCCAAGTAAACGTCTGGTATGCAAAGGTGATGGCTATGGCAAAGCGCTGGAACAACTCGGTCCACAGAAGACCCGCTTGCTCCCCCTGACAAATAGAGTTCGTTGATACAAATCCTACTTTGATCGGGACTCCGGCAGTAAACTCAGCCGCCTTCACATACCAGTTCGTCACATAGTCCAGCACCCCGCGCGCTGAGATATCGCGCATCACAAGCTGCTGATCCGCTTTCTGTTCCTCACTTTGATAGTGATGCCCAACAAACGGGGGGTTCCCCAGCACATACGAGCATTCCCTTGCCGGCAGCAGCGCACCCCAGTTCATCCGCAGCGCATTCGCGCACACAATATGCGGGCTGTTCCGCAGAGGCAGCCGCAGGCAAGGCTGCCCAAATGCCTCGTGGATCCGCATATTGCTCTGGTGGTCCATCAGCCACAGCGCCACCTCCGCGATCCGCGCCGGCCACTCCGCAATCTTGATCCCGTAGAACTGGTTTACATCCAGGGTCGACAGCCCATTTACCTCGTCGAAGCTCAACCGCTGCTGCGTCCCGTATAGCTCGCGCAAAATGTCTAACTCCAGCGCCCGCAGCTCCCGATATGCAATCACCAGGAAGTTCCCGCACCCGCAGGCCGGGTCTAGAAACCGGAGCCGCGCCAGCCGCTGCCGCAGTTCTTCCAGTCGAGCCCGCTGCCGGGTACGGCGCGCGCCGAACCCGTCCGCGCGCGCCGCTTCAAACTCCGCCCGCAGCCCGTCCAGAAACAGCGGACGAATCACCTTCAGAATGTCGCGCTCGCTTGTATAGTGCGCTCCAATCCGCCGGCGCTCTTTGTCCGTCATCACCTCCTGAAACAATGCCCCGAAAATCGCCGGTGAAATCCTCGACCAGTCAAAGCGTGTGCAGCTCAGCAGCGCATTGCGCTGATCCGCGTTGAACTCCGCGAACTCCAGCTGCTCCCGAAACAGCTCGCCATTCACATACGGCAGCGCCGCCAGCGATTCATCCAGGTTTCGCTGACGCCGCTCCGCAGGCGTGTCCAGCACCCGAAACAGCGGCTGCAGCCGCGCTCCCAGGTCCGATCCGTCCTGCTGCGTCCGGTTCTCCACATACAGCGCGAACGCGCTCGGCTCAAAATCCCTGTATCTTCCGCAAAAAAGCAAAACAACACCCGCACCGGCAGGCGCTCCAGGTCGTGCCCACCGTAGCCGCCCGCCCGCAGCGTGTCATGCAGCGTCGCCATGAGCGCCACGGCCCGCAGGTTTGCCGGGTCCTGCTCCGCAAACCGGTGCAGCTTGTACCCCGGGATAAATGCAAATGCCGTGATGTGGCACCCCGAACACGTCAAAAAACGCGTTCCAAAAGCTCTGCTTCTCCGCCTGCTCGCGCATCGCGCCCTGCCACTCTCGCGAAAACAGCAGCGCCCGGTGCCGGATCTCATTCCAGGAGATGTTGGCCATACTGTGCCCTCATCCTAGTGCATCAGTACGCCGCCCTACGCGCGCCGAGGGCGCACTTTCTCGTCGCCGCAACTACGAATCGCTGCGCGATGTAAGCAGGTGCACTATAGTGGAGCTCGCATGCGCACCTTCCCACCCGTTCTCGCCCTGCTCGCCATCGCGGCGGCCACCCGGCTCCTTCTTGCCCAACCATCCGCCACCCACCCGCTCTTCCCGCACTCCATCGACATCGGCGCAACGCAAAAAGGTTCCACCGCCTATGATCCCGCCACCGGCGACTACCGCCTCACTGGCGGCGGCGCGGACATGTGGGGCACCGCCGACGCCTTCCACTTCGCCTGGACCCGCCTCTCCGGCGACGCTACCCTGTCCGCCGACGTCACCTTTCCCGCCGCTGGCGTCCTCCCGCTCGAAAAAGGCGTCCTCCTCATCCGCCAATCGCTCGATCCCGCCTCGCCTTACGCCGACGTCGCCATCCACGGCGACGGCCACATTACCCTCCAGTTCCGCAGCACGCGCGCCGGCAAGACGGAGGACGTAACCGCCCCGCCAGGTCCGGCTTCCCGCATTCGCATCGAGCGCCGCGGCGACACCCTTACCGCCTTTGCGGGCCCCGACGACCGCGCACTCACCCGCATCGCCTCTACCATGCTCGCCTTCCACGGCCCGGTATACCTGGGCCTTGGCGTCTGCGCCCACAACGCCGGCGGCCTCGCCGCCGTCACCTTCTCTCACGTCGAGCTCGAACACTCTGCCCTCAACGGCCGCGCCCCGGAGTAGCAGCGCAGGCAATCGAAAGTACCCGTCGTTCACCTCACACACATAAGACCCAAGCTGCCTGGGGTACCCTATCGATGACCCTTCGAACAGAGGAGCGGCGTCCATGGCAGTGCAAACAGAAAATTTTCTTCCGCCCACGCAGCAGGCACCAGCCGCTCCCGCAATCACCCGCCCCCTGTCCGGCTGGGGCGCAAATCTCCGCCGCGACTGCCTCGTGACCGAACCCCGAAGCCTCGCAAGCCTGGCCGCCACGATCGACCACACGGGCACCTCCATCGCCCGCGGCCTCGGCCGCTCCTACGGCGACTGCGCCATCAACTCCGGCCGCCAGGTCCTCAGCACCCTCGGCATCGCCCGAGTGCTCGCGTTTGACGACCAAACCGGCGTTCTCACCTGCGAGGCCGGCCTCTCGCTCGAGCAGCTCATCCAGCGCTGCACCCCTAGCGGCTGGTTCCCCATGATCACTCCCGGGACCAAATACGTAACAGTCGGCGGCTGCATTGCGAATGACATCCACGGCAAAGCGCACCACGTCGACGGCTGCTTCTCGAACTGCGTCCGCTCCATGACCGTCCTGCTCGCCTCCGGTGAGGTCGTCACTGCCAGCCGGACCGAGAACGAAGACCTTTTCTGGGCCACCTTCGGCGGCATGGGTCTACTCGGCATCGTCCTCACCGCCACTCTCCAGCTACGCCAGGTCGAAACCACCTACTTTCACCAGAAATCCATCTCTGCACCGAATCTTGAGAGCATGCTCGCCGCCCTCGATGAAAACGACCACACCTACCCCTACTCGGTGGCCACGCTCGACGTCCTCGCTACCGGCAAGGATCTCGGCCGCGGCGTCCTCACCGTCGGCGACCACGCCAAGCGCGCCGACCTGCCTCCGAAGCTTGCCGCCGATCCGCTCCGCATCTCAGGCCGCCCCAAGCTCATCGTTCCTTTCGACCTTCCGGAGTTCACCCTCAACCCGCTTTCCATCCGCATCGTGAACGCCGTCATCCAGCGCATTCAGGCTGCTGCTACCCCTATCGGCCACTACGAGAAATTTTTCTACCCACTCGACATGATTGCGAACTGGAACCGCGGCTACGGCCGGCGCGGCTTTACCCAGTACCAGTTCGTCATCCCGTTCGAGAACGGCCTCGCGCGCATGCGCGAGATCCTCACCGCTATTCTTTCCTCCGGGCAGCTCCCGTTTCTCAACGTTCTCAAGCGCCTCGGCCATGAAAGCGGCGGCACCTTGTCGTTTCCGCAGGAAGGCTACACCTTCGCCATCGATTTCCCCATCCGTCGCGGCACCGCTGAGCTTCTGCGGCGCCTCGACGCCATGGTTCTCTCTGCCGGCGGCCGGATCTACCTCGGCAAAGACTCTTTCTGTTCCCCGGAAACCTTTCGCACCATGTACCCGCAGCTTGATCGCTGGCTCGCCATCAAGCGCCGCTACGACCCTGACAACGTATTCACCTCAGACTTAGGCCGTCGCCTCCACCTTGCCGCCTGAGCTCGAGCAGGCGGCAATCAGTGGCTGCGAAGCAGTCCGTGACAGCCGGCTGAAAGGTACCGAGACAGTGTGGATCAAGCGGGGCAGATCAAGTTGTGCGCGGCGAATCCAGCGGACAAGGCGGCCCGGCTCCCGGCTACACCCGCGCAAGCTCCTGAGCCGCACCCACAGCCTCGCCTGCCGCCTCCGCCCGCCTCCGCGCATACAGCGGAAAGCCTTCCTCCAACTCCCGCACCTGCACTTTTATCCGCGCCAGTGCGCCGCGCTCACCGCGCCGGCGACGACGTCGTCCTGATGGGCTGGGTCAATCGCCGCCGCGACCACGGCGACCGTGTCTTTCTGGACCTGCGCGACCGCAGCGGCATCACGCAGGGCGTTGTCGCCAGATCGCTATCGGGTGCTGCATTGAGGAAGGCGGAAGCCGCGCGGCCGGAGTTTG
>CAXUEE010000049.1:15148-18621 GCA_964249905.1 uncultured Acidobacteriaceae bacterium | reverse complement strand
CCTGCTTGTGGGCCGCCTGCGCAACCTGACCGACTTCGGCGCCTTCATCGAGATCGAAGACGGCATCGACGGCCTCGTCCACGTCTCGAACCTCAGCTGGACCAAGCGCATCAAGCACCCCTCTGAAGTCCTCAAGAAGGGCGAGAAGGTTCGCGCCATCGTCCTCGGCGTCGAGCCTGAAAACCGCCGGCTCTCGCTCGGCGTCAAGCAGCTCCAGCCGGACGTCTGGGATACCTTCTTCGCCCAGCATCGCATCGGCGACGTCATCAAGGGCAAGGTCCTCCGCACCGCACAGTTCGGCGCCTTTGTTGAGATAGCCGAAGGAGTCGAAGGTCTCTGCCACGTCTCCGAAGCCGTGGACGACCGCGGCAAGCCCGTCGATCTCAACGTCGGCGACGAGCACGAATTCAAAATCGTCAAGATGAACCAGGACGAAAAGAAGGTAGGTCTCTCCATCCGCGCCGTCGGCGAAGAAGCCAGCCGCGCCGAGGTCGAGTCCTACAAGGAAGCCACCGGCAACCGCGAATACACCCGCGACTATTCAAACACCGGTGCCGGCTCCAACGCGGGAACGCGCGACCGCGACAGCGGAGGCAACAAGGGGAAGTCCAACCAGAGCAAACCCGGCCAGTCTTCCGGCGGCTCCAGCTCCTCCACCACCCTGGGCGACCTGCTCAACTGGAAGCGCGCCGAACGCGAATCGGACGACTCTAACGACTAACATGCAAGATCGCACTGTCACGATGGCCGCCCACTTCGGGCGGCCATCTGCATTCCCCGGGCCACCGCAAAATCCGACCTGCACGTCTTCTACAAACACAAGTTCAATCACGTACGGCAAACCCATCCCAGCCGTAAGGAGTCTCACCCCTTCCGCAACGCCTGCATCTGCGCAATGTACGCCTTGGAATCGAACTTCTTCCCCGTACTCACGCCGGACATATAGCGGATCTTCCCAAACACGGGCCGTTCCCCCCAGGCGCGGTCGAACTTTCCTACCATCGACCACGCCAGCCCGGAATACCCGTTTGGATCCCGCCCATCCAGAAAATATTTGTCGTTCAGATACACCCCATACTTCATCGCCGTCTCTACATCCGGAGTCCACTCCAGAATCTTCTTGCCCCAGTACATCCGCATGTAGTTGTGCATCCAGCCGTTCTCCATCATCTGGATCTGCGCCGCATTCCAAAGCTCGTCATACGTCTCTGCGCGCTCCAGCTGCTCCAGGCTGTACATCGGATTCCGCACATCGTGCGCATGAATCGCAATCGTCTTCTTTGCCCAATCCTCCGCACAGGCAGCCGAGTCATACAGCGGGTTGTACTTGACGAAGTTGATCGAAAGCTCCCGCCATGCAATCAGCTCGTTGAAGTAGCTTTCTTTGGCCTCCTTCAGCTCCGGCCTCTCCTCTGCCGCCTTTGCCACGGCCAGGGCAATCGTCTGCGGACCCACATGCCCGTAATGCAAATACGGCGACATCGCCGAAGTACCATCCATCTCCGGATGGTTCCGCGTCTCCGTATACTTGCCCATCATCGTCGAGGTAAACCGCTCCAGCCGCGCCAGTCCCGCATGCGTGCCGCCCGTCCACGCGGCCACCGGCTTCACGCTGCGGTCAAGATCCTTCCAGCCCTCCGTCATATCCGCCCGTACATCGTCGGCTAGGAAGTTGGCCGGCCGCTTCCAGGCATGCTCCGCGTGCGGATTCTCATACAGCACCAGATACTGTGGCAGCAGCTTGTAGAGCCTCGGACGGATCGTATACGCCCCATACTGCGCCTTCTCCATCAGCTTTGAAGGCACAATCACATCCGCATCCACCGTCCAGAACGGGATCCGGATGCGTTCCGCCAGCTCTTTGCGCCAAAGCTCCGGCTGCCGCATCGGATTCTCATCCCCGATTACCATCGCCGCCTGCACATCCGCCAGCAAACGCTCATGCGATTCGTTCGGCGCACGGCGCATCACAAAGCTGATGTTCCGCTTCGCCAGATCTTCTTCGATATCCGGCAAGCCCTGGTTCAGAAACACATAGTGGCGCAGATTGGCATGCGGAAAGTTCGAAATCCCGGCAAAATACACCACCAGCGGAAGCCCAAGCTCGTTCGCAACCGTCACCGCCAGGTTGACGGCATGGTTATCCACCCCACGCTCCGCCCGCTGCATCCAGTACACCACGCATTTCCCTGCAGGATCAGGGTCGCCTTCCCGGCGCACCGTGACGCGGGTGTTCTCCGCTAAGTGACTTAGATCAGGCGAAACTTTTCCACGCGAGGACATACCTTGGAGTCTAGTGCAACTTCAGCAAGCAGGCCGCCTCTGGAGCATACCCGCTTCGGCCACAGCAAAAGAGACCTCCGCGTCTGTCACTCTCCCACTCGCCGGCAAGCTGGCCGGCGCAGTCTGTCAAGTGCTTAAACGATCTAAAACATTCAATTGAAACGATTTATAGTTGGCACAATCACCCACACCCAAAAGCTATACTGTAGTTAGAGCTAAAAGAAGAAATACCCCGTTGTCATCTTTCGCCAAAAGCGGAGGATCTGTTTTTGACTTGTCCGGAGCGACACGCAAGACTCGGGGCATGCCCCACAGATTTAGCCTCGTCATCGCCCTAGTTGTCATCCCGCAGCGCAGCGGAGGGATCTGCTGTGCGGGCGACCACGGCACCTGAGACGAACAGCTCAAAGTCCAGACTTTGGCATCCCAAAGTCCAGGCATAACTTGTATCTTTTGAAGACTTTGACCCATATAAGTACGGGGGAGGGTGTACCCCGCCCGGACCGGCTACCAGAGCCCCCACGCGCGGCTCATGTAGTCGGACAGCGTCATTGTAATCAGGACAATAAACGTGAAGAAGCCGGCGCCCACCGTGATCTTGATCAGCCGCGACTGGTACTTCACGTGCATAAAGAAGAGAATAACGACCGTCGCTTTGAAGCAGGCAATCCCCAAAGCCACGATCGGATTGAACACCCCAAGCTCAACCTTCGCTGCCAGAACTGTCAGGATTGTGCCGACAAGCAACGTGGCATAGACGTAGCTGTATTGCAGCGGAGTGACGGTGTGGATCTCCGCGTGCTCCGGATTTGTAACGTTCAGCGCATCGTTTGTATCAGACACCGCAACTCCTCGAATAGGCTCAGCGCTGCATTAGTGCGCCAAGGGATGACGGTTGATGAGGTAAAGCAGCGGAAACAGGAACAGCCACACAATGTCCACGAAGTGCCAGTACAGCCCGAAGTTCTCGATTGGCGCCACGTATCCCGCGGAGAACTCGCCTTTCTGGGCTCGCCACATCAACCAGAACAGGATCACGATACCGATGATCATGTGGATGGCGTGCATCCCGGTCATGGCAAAGTACAGGAAGAAGAACACCTGGGTCTTCTGCGCCATGTCCGGCGCTAGAGGCTTCTCCGCCAGGCCGTAGTCCGCAGGATTGATGAATTCCTTGACGTTGAAGTCCG
>CAXUEE010000049.1:0-15102 GCA_964249905.1 uncultured Acidobacteriaceae bacterium | reverse complement strand
CCAGGAACGTGGTGCTTCTCCCACTTCTCGTGGTACTCTACCGCCTTTACTCCCAGAAAGGCCAGACCGAACACAGTCGTCAGAATAAGGGAACCCACCAGCAGCTTACGATTGCGTACCTCGGCAAAATACACGCCAAGCGCCATGAAGAAGCCGGAGGTAATCAGAATAATCGTATTCAGTGTTCCAAGCGGCACACTAAGCTGATTCGAAGCCGATACGAAGGCGTCGTAATACCAGTTGCGATACAGCAGGTAGGCAAAGAACATCCCGCCGAAGAACATGATCTCGGTCAGGAGAAACAGCCACATCCCGAAGCTTCCTGCCTCGCGCTGCTGCTCCTCGGTCTCGAAGTGGTGCCGATGCTGCGGCACCACCACGTGGTCATACACATCATGAGCTGTGTCGATGGGGCCGTGCTCAGGTACGGTGATCGTATTAGCCAACGGTCGTTACCTCGTTCGCAGTCTTGTTTGCCAGCCACTCATAATCATAGGCCTCGTGGTCGACAATCGGCACTTCGGTGAAGTTTTCCGTCAGCGGCGGAGACTGCAGCTGCCACTCCAGTCCGGTCGCCTGCCATGGGTTGCTTCCCGCAATCGCGCCATACCGGAGCGACCAGCCCAGATAAAGCAGCGGAAGCATGTAGCCTACACCCAGAACCGTCGCGCCCGCGGTGGAAAGCACGTTTAGCACCTGGAACTCCGCCGGGTACGCATGATACCGGCGCGGCATACCCAGGTAGCCCAGGATGAACTGCGGCAAGAAGGTCAAGTTGAACCCGATAAAGGTAACGACGGCGGCCAGCTTCGAGATCGACTCCGGATACATCCGTCCCGTCATCTTCGGCCACCAGAAGTGAATGCCGGCCAGAAACGCCATCAACATACCGCCCACCATGACGAAGTGGAAGTGAGCCACAATGAAGTACGTTTCAGTCAGGTGGATATCCATGCCAAGCGAACCGAGAAAGACCCCGGTAAGCCCGCCAATCGTAAACAGACCGATGAACCCGAAGGCGTAGAGCATCGGCGTCTCAAAAGTGATCGAACCCTTCTGCAGGGTGAACGACCAATTGAAGATTTTGATTGCCGAAGGCACCGCCACCAGCATCGTCAGAAGGGAGAAGACCAGGGCCGAGTAGTTCGAGACGCCCATGATGAACATGTGGTGCGCCCAGACAAAGAACCCGAAGACCGCGATCGCCACTGAGGAGAAAGCTACCGCCGTATAGCCGAACACCCGCTTGCGGCTGAACGTCGAAATGACCTCTGAGATCACCCCGAACCCAGGCAGAATCATTATGTAGACGGCCGGATGAGAGTAGAACCAGAACAAGTGCTGGAACAGCAGTGGATCACCGCCCTTGCTCGGATCGAAGACCCCGATCCCAATCAGACGCTCCAGCCCGACCAGCACAAGCGCGATCGCCAGAACCGGCGTCCCCAGCACCATTAGTACCGAAGCCGCGTAGTTCGACCAGACAAACAGCGGCAGCCGGAACCACGTCATGCCCGGAGCACGCATGCGGTGAATCGTCACGATGAAATTCAGCCCGGTGAAGATGGAGCTGAACCCGGCAATAAAGATCGCCGTCGCGGCCGTCACTACATGGGTGTTGAGGTAGTGCGTCGACAGGGGAGTGGTAAACGTCCAGCCCGTATCCACGCCGCCCAGCACCAGCGCCGCCAGAGTTAACGTGCCGCCGATCAGGTAAAGGTACCAGCTCAAAAGATTGATCTTCGGAAATGCTAGATCTTTGGCGCCGATCATAATCGGAATCAGGAAATTCCCCAGCGTCGCCGGCACCGAGGGCACCAGGAAGAGGAAGATCATGATGATGCCGTGCATGGTAAAGAACTTGTTATACGTGTCAGACGCGACCAGATCCGGCTGCGGCGTTAGCAGTTCCAGACGAATCATGCCCGCGAACGCCCCTCCGATAAAGAAGAAGAACGTGATCGAGATGAGGTACAGCATGGCGATCCGTTTGTGGTCGCCGGTGAGCAGCCAGCTCAGAATGCCGTGCTCATTGTTAATATAGTTGCGCCGCGGCAGAGTGGCTGTCCGCTGGTCTGGAAGGCTGACGATCGTTGCGTTCGCTGCGCTCATTTACTTCCCCATCCCCGGCGCGACCGGCGCCGCAAGGTCTGACTGTTGTGTGCCCAGGGTTTGCTGAACACGGTAGTTGCTGTTCAAACTCTTGATGTACTCCACCAGGTCAATCAAGCCGTCTTCACTGATCTGCCCCTGGTACGTCGGCATAATCGGCGCGTAGCCGGCCGTCACGTGCTGCGACGGATTCAGGATCGAATCGCGAAGATACGCATCATTCACCAGCACCTGCGAGCCGTTCGCCTGGATCAGCTTCGATCCGTAGACACCTGCAAGATTCGGACCGCGCGCCTCGGCGTTGCCGTTGTGGCACTGGTTGCAGGCCATGCTTGCGAACAGCCGCTCGCCGTTTTGCGCCAGGGACTCACCACTGGTCGACTGCTGCGTCCAGCGCTGGTAGTCCTCAGGAGTGAGCGCCGTCACCTCGCCAATCATGCCGGAGTGCTTGGTTCCGCAATACTGGGTGCAGAAGATGTGGTAGGTGCCCGCTTCTGTCGCCTGAAACCAGACAGTGGAGTAGCGCCCGGGAATTACTTCGCGCTTGACCCGGAAATCCGGGATCGAGAAGCTGTGAAACACGTCCTGAGAGATCATCGTCAGCTGCACCGGACGGCCTACCGGCACGTGCAGCGCATTGATTTCATGCTGGCCGCCCGGATGCTCGGCCTTCCACATCCACTGCTTGCCCACGACATAGATGTTCATGGAGTTTGCCGGAGGATTGTAGATACGGAAGTAAAGGAGCGCTCCCCAGACAAACGTCACAAGAAAGATGGCCAGAGGAATGATCGTCCACGTCGCTTCCAGCAGGGTAGAACCTTCTACCTGTGTGGCCACCGGGTTGCGCGCTTTGCGATAACGGATGGAAAACCCGAACACCAGTACGCCAACCAGAAGCAGACCGGTCAGCGTCATGCCGATCAGGAAGAAGTACAAGGCATCGGCCCAGGGCGCCATGGTGGACGCCTCGCGCGGAAACAGCGCTGAGGCCGTCAACCACTTTGTCAGGAACTGCCATAAAACCGGACTGATGAACCTATCCATCGTTAACCCTTATACCTCTCGTCCGTCAGGTCGTGCTCGCGACCGAGCTTGATGTCCCTGCGAAACATCAGAAACATAAAACCACCTAAGCCTGCCATCGTGACCATGCCGCCCATCTGCACCACCCTGGCCACAATCAGCGAATGCTTGTTGGTTTGCGGATCGTAGTGGTAGCAGTAGGTCAGAATATTCGCGACCGGTGAGCCAATCTTGTTGCCGGAAGCTTCGATCAGCCCCAGCAGAACATCTTTGGGGGAATACTCCACCCCCATGTAATACTGCGCGATCTGCCCCGAGGTCGTCACCACCTCCAGCGAGCTGGCATGCGCAAACTGGGAGAGCGTTCCGTCCGGCCCGGCTACCTTGACATAACCGAAGCCGACCGCGCCGGTCACCGCGTCGATCGCCGGCTTCTTGCCGGTGAGAAAATGCCAGCCGGCCGCAGTCTCCGGACGGCCGTAGCGCTTTACATAGAAGGCTTTCTTCTTGGCCGCAAGCTCCGGCGTATCAGCTGGATCGATGCTGATCACAAGAACGTTGAAGTCCTTGCCCGGGTTGAGCTTGACCATCTCAAGCGAGCTGGTGACTCCGTCCAGCTCCTCCGAGCAAAGCATGGTGCAGTTGAAGTAGACCAGCGACACGAGCGCAGGCTTTTTGCCGAAGTAGTCACCCAGCTTGACGGTCGCTCCCATATCGTCCACAAACTCCGCGCCGAGCGGAAGCTGCTGGTTCAGATGCTGGGTGACCGCGACGCCTTTCAGAACTGTTGGCAGCTCGTCCCCGCGGTTCTCGCCCTGCTGCTTTTCTCCGTAGCTCGAGACCTGCGCCGCCGCCGGAGACGCCCCCATCCAGCCGGACAGCAGCACCCACCCCAGGACAAGGGCGCGTATGGCCCATGGACTGCTTCCGGATCGGATTGTCTGCTCTTTGCCCATATGGATCGTTCCCTCTAAGATCAATGCTAAAGCCTTTTCTCACCGCGCGGTTACGGCCGCTTCACCGGCCTCAACTCTGCGTGCTCGGATGTCGCTCTCCCAAAAGCCATCTTCTGCTCGCGGGCTTCAATCGTATCCAGCTCATATCCGGTACGGGCGAAGCCGCTCGTCAGCGGAGGCGTTACGACCGGCTTGGTGTCCTCGGCCAGCATCTGGCCCTGCTGGGCAGCCGGAGCGACCGGCAAACCCCGCTCGGCAATCAGCTGCATCGCACGATCGATCGGGATGCGAATGCCCTGCTCGCCTGGAGCATGGCTGTAGTGGTCGAGCAGCAGATCCTCCCGTGCGTGGAGGTCCGCCGTATCCTGGTTGCCGTCGTCGGTCTGCAGGCGCGGCCCAGGAAAGGAGGTCGTCATCGTCTGCAGCTGCTGCTGCACCATGGCCGCGTTGCTCTTCAGATCCTCACGCTTGCCGCGCTCCTCCTTGTTCCCCACCTTCACATCCCCGGCTCCGGCAAACATCTGCTTGCCTTGGTGCCAGCGGTCGACAGGGCCGTCCTGCTTCTGAATGGCTTCATTGATCACGCGGCCCATAAAGAAACAAAAGAAGAAAAAGACAATCACAAACGAAAACAGTCCGCCAATGAAGACAACGATCCCGCCCGCGTTCACGTCAGTCGTCTCGTAGCCGGCCTCGACGCTTCCCGGGCCGGACTGCGGATAGGCGCCAATATCACCGTTCGATGCCGGGTAGTCGCCGTCGTTGTTCTTGGGTTGCTTAGTGGCCATGCTCGGGCTCCAGAATCTCCTCCAGATGAGGATCGTTGAGGCTGACCAGAGGCCGGGCCATCAACTGGGTAAAGTAATACGCCGCCCATAAGGACAGGACAGCGAGCGGCACGGTGACATAGGCGAAGATGCCCCAGTTCTCGCCGGCAAGATTGCTGGCGGCATCCTTGAAATTGGGCTCGATCAGCCAGAACATATCCAGGCAGCGCGCGAAAATCATAAAGATGGCCAAGGCGGAGAGCCGCCGCTTGTCGCGCTTCAGATCCCGCGAAAGCAACAGGCAGAACGGAATCAGCCAGTGACAGGCAAAGTCGGCCACGCACACATACCACCATCCTCCCCGGGTCCGCGCCAGGTACCAGGGAATCTCATCGGGAACATTGCCTGACCAGATGATCAGGAACTCCGCGAAGGAGAGATAGATGTTCAACATCACGAAAGCAAACGCAAACTTGCCGAGATCGTGCTGCTCGGTCGTCCGCAACAAGGTTCGCATGGGCTCCACATCCGAAAGCTTGACCACTGTCAGAATGCCCAGCGCCAGCACGGCGAACCCCTGTCCGACCAGGAACTGCAGGCCCCAGATCGAGCTGTACCAGGTCACATCGAGCGACATGACCCAGAGCAGGGCCCCGTCGGTGAGGAGGACCACGTAAAGAAAAATACTTGGACCCGAAAGATTCTCAAACCGAATGCGCCAGCGGTCATAACTGGCCACGGTCCCCCGGGCAGGATCGTTGTCCCGCTCGAGCGACCACTTGTTTAGCAAATACATCAAGAGGATAAGGACGCCAAAGATAATCACCGTCTGGAGCACGGCGCTCGCGGGATTGAACATCGTGTGTTTCAGGTTAGCCGTGAGCTGCTGCTCCTTGGTCATCACGCCGGCGGCAAAGGCGGCCGCGGTCGCCTGCGCGTTCGGATACGCCCACCACTGGTACAATCGGCCGGCAAAGAGACCTACCGGCACAATCATCAAGGCCACCAGAGGAAGCGTACGCGACATCGCTTCGAGCGGCCGGCGCAGCAGCATACCCCACTTCCCGCCGGAGACATACTGCAGCATCAGCATGACCAAGCCGCCGCCCGCAAACGCAAAGCAGCACATAAAGCCAAGCAGATATGCGCGCAGCATGTGCGTCTTGCCGCCCGGAGGGATCAGGAAGACAAGCGAGACGACCGTCGACACGGCAAACACAACCAGCGCACGCAGCCGCCACGCCAGAAGGGTAGGCACCGAACGGAGATCCGCTGGAAGTGTGCGCGGTCCAGAGTGGTAGTGAGCGTCGGGTTGTGCGAGTGCGGAGGACATGGGTGTCAAACCTTCGTTTCCAACAGATTCGGGTGCTGCACTGTGTTGCCTTCGTGCGCGGAACTATTTGCCCGGCTCATGCGGCTCCGGAGGATAGCCGGTGCTGGTCTGCGCCGGCGTCGGCCCGGAGTTCCGATAGTCCGGCCGGCCGATGTGGGCCGCGGCCTTTCCTATGCTGTCAGGAGGAATGACATAATTTTCCCCGCTCGGCGTTCCCGTGACCGCGGTCGGCGGCAGCACCCACTCAGAGACAAACCCGGGGTAGAATCCCTCATTCGTCACAATATCTGACAGCGGCTGCACATGCTGGCCGGTGGCGACGTCGGACTCCTGCGCGTTTTGACTCAGCTGCAGCGCCCGGATGTAGGCCACCACGGACCAGCGCTCTTCCGGCGTCAGCTGCGCCGAGTAGTCCGGCATCGCGCCATACCCGTTGGCAATCACGTTATAGAAGTGGCCCAGGGGCGCCGCATACAGCCGGGCCGTGTGGAAATTTCCCGCCTTGGCATAGCCACGCTGCACGATCATCCCGACACCGTTGCCGACACGCGAATGGCACGGCGTGCAGAACACGTTGTACTCCTGCTGACCCCGCGCCAGCACGTCCATCGTAACCGGAAACGGCATATTGGTGCCTTCGACGCCGTTCACCAATCCGGTATAGAAATAGCTGTCCTCGTGCAGCTGCCCGCGGGCCACCGTCTTCTCGACCTGCGGACGCACTGACCGTCCGTCGGCAAAAAAGGTCGTTCCCCGCTGGTAGTAAAACTTGGGCTGGTTGTGCATGTCCTGGCGGCAGCTGGAGAGCAGCGCGGCTCCCGCAAGCAAGCTCGCCGGCAGCACCCGCCGGGCTGTTTGTTGAAGCTTGTTCTTGGTGGTGTGATTCATCAATTGTCTACCTCGACCACGGAGACCGCGGGAAACTGCTCCAGGAACTTCCGGGTCTCGCCGAGCGAGAACTTCGGGTCATATGCCTCGAGGCAGAGAAAAAATTTATCGGTTGTGGCTCCGTTGCGGAAGTTCGGAGCGTTGAACACAGGATGGTAGGTCTGCGGCAGCCCGTTGAGCGCGATCATCCCGAAGGCGGCGGAAAGACCGGCAAACAAGATCGTCCACTCATAAGCAGGAATGATGAACGCCGGCCAGCTCCACAGAGGACGTCCCGCAATGTTGAGCGGATAGCCCCACACGTTGATCCAGGTCTGCATCAGAAACGCCGTTGTGACCCCCATGATCCCGCCCAGCAGACACATCAGCGGAACCCGGGTCTTGTGGAAGTGCAAGGCATCGGCGGCCTCTTCGACCGGGTACGGCGTATAACACTCCATGCGCCGGTAGCCGGCACCGTGCGCGGCCGCGGTCGCCTCCACCAGCTCGCCGGGCGTGTTGAACTCGGCCAGCAGACCGTAGATACCTTCGCGGGGAACGGCCATTAGACCACCTCATTGACGGTTACTTCAGCAACTTCGCCACCGCGTCGTACCTTGCTCTGCGGAAGCATCGTCCGGATCTCCGACATCGGGATCATCGGCAGGAAGCGCACGAAGAGGAAGAACAGCACGGTAAACAGACCCATCGTGCCCACGTAGATCATGTAATCCCACTTGGTGGCGCGGTACGTGCCCCAGCTCGAAGGCAGGTAGTCGCGGTAAAGCGAGGTCACGACGATGACAAAGCGCTCAAACCACATGCCGGTATTGACGATGAGCGACAGGATAAACAGATAAACCACATTGACCCGCAGCTTGCGGCTCCATAGCGTCGTGAGCGGGATGGCGATGTTGGTCAGGATCAGGATCCAGTACGCCCAGCCCATGGGACCGAACATCCGGTTCCACATCATGAAGAACTCCCAGTGGCTGGCTGAAAACCAGCTCATGAAGACCTCCATGCCGTAGCCGTAAGCAACGATCGACCCAGTGGCCAGCATCACCTTGGCCATGTTGTCCAGGTGCCTGAGCGTGACCAGATCCTCCATGTGGTAGAACTTGCGAATTGGAATGGCCAGCGTCAGCACCATCGCAAAGCCTGAGTACACCGCGCCGGCCACAAAGTACGGCGGAAAGATCGTCGTGTGCCAGCCGGCCAGGGCAGCCACCGCAAAGTCAAAGCTGATGACCGTGTGCACGGAAAGCACCAGTGGCGTTGAAAGCCCGGCCAGCAGCAGCGAAGCCGACTCGTAGCGGATCCAGTGGCGGGTGGATCCACGCCAGCCAAGCGAGAGCAGGCCGTAGAAGTACTTCGCCAGGGGCATGGTCGCGCGGTCGCGCAGTGTGCCGAAATCCGGAATCATGCCGATGTACCAGAACACGATCGAGATTGTCGCGTAGGTCGAGACGGCAAACACGTCCCAGGCCAGCGGGCTACGAAACTGTGGCCACAGATTCATCGTGTTCGGGTAAGGAAACAGCCAATACGCCAGCCACGGCCGGCCGACGTGGATGAGCGGAAAGGTGCCCGCGCAGACCACGGCAAAGATCGTCATCGCCTCCGCAAAGCGATTGATCGAGTTCCGCCAGCTCTGCTTGAAGAGCAGAAGAATGGCCGAGATCAGGGTACCGGCATGGCCGATACCGATCCACCAGACGAAGTTGATGATGGCGAAGCCCCAGGCGCCGGGAATGGTTACGCCCCAGATACCGACGCCCTTGAGAAATAGCCATGTGATGCCAACCACCACGCCGGTGGCGACCCCTGCGCCCACCGTCAGCCCGGCAAACCAGCCGAGCGGCGTATTCGATGTCAGCACCACGCCGGCAATCTTCTGGGTCACCGACTTCAAGCTGTGACCGGGCGCGATCACCGCGTACTCCCCCGTGACGGGATCGATCATCGGATCGACGGACGGATCGTGAATAGGTCCTTTGGTAGCCATTTATGCCAGCTCCGGATTCGGGTTGATAACGCCTGCTGTGTACGTCGTGCGTGGCTTGTAGTTGAGGTCCGCGAGCACGGGATAATCCCGTTCCGCGGCCTTGCGCCGGGCTACCTTGCTCGTCCGATCATTCTTGTTGCCGAAGACGATCGCGTCCGTCGGGCAAGCCTGCTGGCAGGCGGTGATGATCTCGCCATCGCGGATCGCGCGGTTTTCCTTGTCCGCCTCGAGCTTCGCCGCCTCAATGCGCTGCACGCAGTAGGTGCACTTCTCCATCACGCCGCGCGAACGCACCGTCACATCCGGATTGCGCATGAACTTGAGGCTCTCGGTGTCGTAGTCCGAGTACAGGAGGAAATTGAACCGGCGCACCTTGTACGGGCAGTTGTTCGAGCAGTAGCGGGTGCCGACGCAGCGGTTATAAACCATCGTGTTCAGACCTTCCGGCGTATGCACCGTCGCACCTACCGGGCAGACCAGCTCGCAGCCCGCGTTCTCGCAGTGCTGGCAGGCCATCGGCTGGAAATGAGCCTTCGGCGCCGAAAGATCGCCCTCGAAGTAGGTATCGATCCGGATCCACTGCATGTTGCGGCCGACCTTCACCTGCTCCCGGCCAATTACGGCAATGTTGTTTTCCGCGTAGCAGCTGACGATACAGGCGTTGCAGCCGATGCAGCTGTTCAGATCGATCGACATCGCCCACGCATTCTGGAGCAGCTGCGAGGACTCGTCGGTGTGGTTGTACGCGAACTTGTCCCCGGAAAGGCTGTCGTCGTGCTGCGGATCTTCGCCTTGCGGACCGTAGCCGACCTTGTTGACCAGGGTGCCGCTCGCGCCCTCGTGCGCAAAATCAGGCTTGGCCTTGGCCTCGGCGACCGTTGCGTAGCGGATGATCGACCGCTCTTCCGCCTCGTGGCCGGGGAGAGAGTAGGTGCCGCTCTTATCCGAAAGCGGATGCTCAAGGTCATGCTGCGCGTAAGCTCCGCGATGCTCAATCGAGTGCACCTTGGTCACGCACAGGTCGTACGTTCCCTTGCCGCGCGTCACCTTCAGGCCGGAAGCCGCGTTCGGTGCGTCACTGGCCCGGAGCAGGTAGGCGTTGAAGCCGACACCGGAGCCGACCCGGCCCGCATCGCTGCGCCCGCCACCGAAGTACACCGTCACCACGCCGTCCGGATGGCCGGGGACGCCCAGCACGGGAGCGATCGCCTTCCGTCCGTTCAGGTCCAGCTCAACGGCTTCGTTTTCGGCGATCTTCAGCTTTTCGAGCGTTGCCAGGCTCATCAGCGCAGCGTTGTCCCAGCTCATGCTGGTCACCTGCTTCGGCAGCTCCTGCAGCCAGCCAACGTTGGCAAAGCGGCCATCGTAAAGCGAAGGATCATGCTTGAAAACGATCTCGAGTTCGCCCGAAGCAGGAGCGCTCGCGGCCGGCGCGGCGCTGCCTCCGTTGGGTCCGCCGGTCTTCGGTGTAAACGCAGTTCCCTCTACCCAGCCATCATGAAGCACCTTGCGCCAGGCCGTCTCCGCGTCTCCCTTGAGCAGGGGCTGGGTGTTGGCCAGCACAGCGTCGTACGCCGAGGCTTGCGGGTTGTCGAGCAGGCCCTGCAGGATCTCGTGCGCGCTGTGACCGTTGTACAGCGGCTCGATCATCGGCTGCACAATCGACAGCGTGCCATCATAGGCCCGCGCATCCGACCAGGACTCCAGGTAATGCGCCTTGTTGATATGCCAGGTCGTCCGCAGGCCGGTCTCGTCGACCAGATGCCCCAGGTGCGCCGTATTCGGCACCCGATCGAGCAGATTCGCAAACTGGAGATCGGCCGGTGCGGTGTACACGGGATTGCCGCCCAGCATGACGAGCCACTGCACCTTGCCCGCCTCGACGTCCGCAACCAGGGACCGGAGGTCCGCCAGTTGCTCGCTCGGCATCGGGTTGACGGTTTCGGTATACACCACAGTTTTACCGACAGCCCCAAGACTTGCGTTCAGCCGATACGCTGCCATGTGCACCGCGGGCGAGGCCTGCTCGCCCGGAATCACCACCGAGCGGCCGCCGGCCGCTTTCAGGTCCGCCGCAAGCGCAGCGAGGAACTTTGCTGCCTCCGGATTCGAGAAGCTTCCACCAGCGCCGCCGCCTGCCAGAGCATTCGCGAACGCGTCCATCTCGCTCGGCTTCAGCGCCAGACGATGCTCGGCCTTGAAACCGGTAACGGTCGGCATACCCTCGACCACGTACATCCGATTCATCGGCTTCGCGCCTTCGGGAGCCTCGGCGTCGTACCGATGGCGCTCCGCATAGGCCGCGGCCAAGGGCAGGAAGCCGGGATGAGCAATGCCGCCGAGGAAGTCCGCACCCAGCGAAACGATCACATCCGCATCCTCCAGCCGGTACTGCGCGTCGGTGTAGCTTCCGAAGGCAGCCTTGGACGCCGCACGGGAGGGATCCTGGTTCACGCCGTCCCACTGCAAAAACTTGGCATTCGGATACAGCTTCTGGACCGCTTGCCACTGGGCCGCCAGCGTCGGCGAGGTAACCGTCTCAGAGAGGAAGTACATTCCTTGGCCGCCCTGCGACGCCTGCGCTCCCTTGAGCAGCGCCTGCTGAAAATTGCCGAAGGAGGAGGTCTGGCCGCGGTAAATTGTGTTATGCGAGCGGTCCGGATCGTACAGATCAAGCAGCGTTCCCTGGGTCAGCGCGTCTGACTTACCCTTGGACATGGGGTGATCCGGGTTGCCTTCGAGCTTGATCGGCCGGAACGAGTCCGACTTGACCAGCACCGGAATCGCGCCTGTGGGGAAGGGGTAGGACGTCGCAAAATACATCGCCTTGCCGATGACGAGGTCTTCCGGCTGCCGGATATACGGGTAAATCGGCTCATCCGGCTGCTTGGTGCATCCGGCCAGCCCGGCCAGCGCCAGCGACGCGCCCATCACCTTGAGAAAGCCGCGGCGCGAGACCGCGTCGACCCACTCGCCCTGCATGGCCTGACGAGGGAATTCCTCTGCCATCAGCTCATTGAACTCCGGGGTCGCTGCCAGCTCATCCAGATTCTTCCAGAAACGCCGGCCCGTCTGCCCAGACAGCTTCGTCCGGACAGCGTCGAGCGTCATCTTGGGCTGAGGCGCGGGCGCAATGCTGGTCACTACCTGTACTGCACTCTCCTGCTGCGGATTCGTCATGGTCTCCATCGAAACGGTGCTCATCGGTGGCACACCTCACAGCTGGACAGCTGGTTGGCGCTGCGGATGTGGTACTGCGCCGTCAAATATTTGCCAAGATCGGCCTGGCTGGTGAATTTGTGGAAGTTCACGGGCAAAGGCATGCTTGCCGGCGGAACGTCGCTGTACGTCTGGCTGTCTCCCTGCGTTGGCCGTGGGCTGGACATGGTCCCGGACTGCGATTCTGCGTTGCCGCCCAGCCGCTGGCCATCCATCCGCACCTGCGCGATCTCAGGATTGCTGCTGCTCGGGTCCTTGGTCGTGCAGCTGACGGCAAGCGCAGTTGGAACGCGCTCGCCATGCGGACCGTAGCTGTTCGCGCCGCCGTTCTTGGCTGTCTCCGAGCACCAGACCGGCTTATCGCTCGACGGTCCGCTCCAGGCCATGTTGTAGATCTCTGTGGTGGGGCGCAGATTGACCGCTGGATTGCGATGGCAGTTCAAGCACCACTCCATCTGCAGCGAGTTCTGCATGTACATCAACGGCATCTCATCCACCCGGCCATGGCAGCTCGCGCAGCCGATACCTTTGTTCACGTGGATGTAGTGATTGAAGTACACGTAGTCCGGCAGGTCATGCACCTTGATCCAGCGGATGGATTCGCCCGTAGCCCAACTGTCGCGTACCGGCTGCAGCAGCTGCGCATTGGTCCAGATCTGCGCATGGCAGTTGATGCAGGTCTTGGTCGGGGGAATGCCGGCATAGCTCGACTTCTCGACCGAGGTATGGCAGTACTGGCACTGCAGGCCAAGGCCTTCCACGTGATGCTTGTGGCTGAACGGAACCGGCTGGTCGGGACGCTGTCCCTGCCGCGTCACCCACGGCGAACGCTGCAGCGAGTTCAGACCAACCCCGACCGCGATGACGATCACGCCCGTGAGCACGAGGCTCGCACGGGCCAGGGCGTTCGAATTGCGATCAAAAACTTGCGCCATGAGTGCTTCCTGCTTCCTCTGGTTCTGACTCCCGACTCACCTGGACCAAACCGAAACGGCCGGGTCATACGAAACGTTCGCTCGGCGAGAGGAATTCGATCCCTCGTACCGCTTTCGGTGCTTCCGTGCCCTTTGAACTCCAAATATAACAGTCAGAAATGAGCCGCGACGCCAAGGTCTGGCACCGCTTCTTCATTTTTCCAGCGGAACATTCGATTATCGGAACAGGGACGAAAGGCATGCACCCGTTCCGGTGCAGGTAAAGTGCTTCTTTTCAGCTTCTTGCTTGCAAATAGAACAACTTAGGCCCCCGTTCACTCGCTCAAAAAACTGTGGGGCTTCTTCTATCCCGAGCTCTTTTTTCACACGCGATCGCCTCCGGTTTTGACTGCGATACGCTTGCTGACATGCCCCGCTCTGTCCAACGTCCCCGCCCCCCGGCCTACGACACCGACCTGGCGCTCCGGGAGCTTGCCGAGGCCGACCCCAAGCTGGGGCACCTGATCGAGCAGGCGGGCCCCTTCACGCTGAAGCTGGCCAGTTCCCTTTCTCCCTTTGAGGCTCTGCTCGAATCGATTGTGTACCAGCAATTGCACGGCAAAGCGGCCGCCGCGATCCACGCCAAGCTCCTGCGCAGCTTCGCCGGGCCCGGGGGCGATTGCCTGCCTCTCGCACCGCATCCCACGGCGCAACA
The DNA here is from genome assembly GCA_964249905.1 of uncultured Acidobacteriaceae bacterium. GTDB lineage: Bacteria > Acidobacteriota > Terriglobia > Terriglobales > Acidobacteriaceae > Edaphobacter. The sequence goes on along the minus strand of CAXUEE010000049.1, from coordinate 1,185 downwards.
CCTGCTCGACGCACCCAACGAACAATTGCGGCAGGCGGGCCTTTCGCACAACAAGGCGCTCGCCATTCGCGACCTTGCCGCCAAGACCCTCGACGGCACCGTACCCACGCTCGCGCGCATCCGCCGCATGACCGACGCCGACATTGTCGAGCACCTCACGCAGGTCCGCGGGATCGGCCGCTGGACGGTGGAGATGTTCCTCCTGTTTCGCCTCGGCCGTCCGGACATCCTGCCCACCAGCGACTACGGCGTCCGCAAGGGCTTCGCGCTCACGTTCGGCAAGCTCAGGCCGGCGGACAAAGTGACGCCGGCCGACCTGCCCAAACCGGAGGTGATGGAAAAGCGCGCCCGCAAGTGGCACCCGTGGTGCTCGGTGGCAAGCTGGTATCTGTGGCGTGCCTGCGATCTGGGCAACGCGGAAAAGTCGGCCAGAAACCCCTGAGGCCTGCACCAGAGAAGAAGGTCAGGGTTTCTTCAGGGCGACACTCCGCACCCCCCACGCCGTCCATTCGTCCTCGGCAATGTCTCCGGCAGCCGCGCGCAGAATCATCGCGGTCTCTTCCACCTCCGAACAGGTCAGCTGATGATTGTTGAGTTCGAGAAAAATTGTGAGTGCCGCGAAGGCGACCCGTTTGTTCCCGTCCACGAACGGATGGCTCCGCAAGAGCGACCAGCTCAAGGCAGCGCCAAGCTCCGCAAGACCGGTCGCCTCGCCGTACGCCTCCAGGTTCCGCGGCCGGCTTACGGAGTACTCTAGGGCGTTCTCGTCTCGAACCCCGGCGAGCCCCCCGTAGCGCTCAATCAAACGGCCATGCACGTTGCGCAGCACATCCGCTCGAACCAACTGGAAGCTCACTTTGCCAGTTCGCGATAAGTGTTGCGATGAAATGCTTCCGTACGCAGAAACGCCTCCACCTGACGGGTAAACTCCTCATCGAGAGGCTTGATTCGGTACGTTCCGTCTACCTTTTCCACGTCTAGCAAGGAGCCCTCCTTGAGCGCAAGCTCTTCCAGAAGCTGCTTGGGAAGAAGCACACCATATCCATTCCCGACTCTGCGCACCTTAGTTTGCATTCCTACTTATAACGCAGTTATAACTCACTCGCAAGCACCAGTTATAATGTTGTTATAACGAAGGTGCGACTGGGATTGGTTTGCTCAAACAGAGGTCGGACCCTTCCGTTA
>CAXUEE010000048.1:17779-18876 GCA_964249905.1 uncultured Acidobacteriaceae bacterium | reverse complement strand
GAACAAGAAAGACCCGGGCAAGGATGAGGTGAAGGTGCCGATCCTGGGCGCGGCGGTGGGGGACGTCTCCGGGCATACGCAGACGGCGTTGTTTGTGGGCCCGAAGGCTGTGGATGTGCTGCGCAACGTGCATGGGGCGGACCCCAAGGTGACGCTCGAGCCGCTGCTGGACTTTGGTTTCTTCGGGTTTGTGGGCAAGTACCTGTTTCTGGCGCTGCGGGCGATCAACCAGCATGTGACGGCGAACTGGGGCTGGGACATTGTGTGGCTGACGGTGCTGATCAACCTGGTGATTCTGCCGCTGCGCATCAAGACGATGCAGTCCGGGCTGAAGATGCAACGCATTCAACCGCAGATGGATGCGATCAAGGCGAAGTACAAGAACCTGAAGGTGACGGATCCGAAGCGCAACGACATGAACGCCGAGATCATGCAGCTGCAGAAGGACAACGGCGTGAACATGTTTGGCGGTTGCATTCCGACGCTGATCCAGCTGCCGCTCCTGTTTGCGTTTTTCGGGATGCTGCCGAAGGTGGTAGAGCTGCGGCAGGCCCACTGGTATTGGCTGCCGGATCTTTCGGCGGCGGACCCATGGCATATTCTGCCGATCCTGATGGTGCTGAGCCAGTTCCTGGTGCAGTTCTATACGCCGTCGCCGGGAGTGGATCCGCAGCAGCAGAAGATGATGGCGTTCATGATGCCGATGGTTTCGGGATACATGACGTGGAACTATGCTTCGGGGCTGGCGCTGTATTGGTCGGTGGGCAACGTGATTTCGATTGCGACGCAGGCGGTGATGAACCGAACGCGGCTAGGTGGTGAGATGCGGGAGATCGCGGCGAAGCGGGCGCGTCGCAAGGCCGGTGTGGGGACTTCGACTACGAAGACGATTCAAGGTAAGCCGGTTCGGCGCTGAAGGCTATGGCGAGTTCTGCTGAACAGGTACGGACCGGAATGATGTCCGGAGAGGGACGTGAAGGCGCCGAGCTGCTCCATCGGTTGCTGGGCTCAGTTTTGCGGAGCGCGGGGCTGGTGCTGACCCACACGGTCAAGGTGAAGCCTGCGGGATCGGTGCCTTTGCTGGGCGTAGAGTTGGC
>CAXUEE010000048.1:13240-17769 GCA_964249905.1 uncultured Acidobacteriaceae bacterium | reverse complement strand
TCATCCCCCTGCTGAAGGTGCGGGCCAGACGAGGCTGCTGCTGGCGCTCGAGCATCTCGGGGCAAAAGCGCTGCGGCTGGAAGATGAGCAGCATGACTGGATCAGTTTCGGTGCGGGTGGATTCAAGGCGGCGCGAGATAGGCGTGTGCAGCGTGAAGCGGCACGGGCTGTGCAGCAGGTAGAGGCGACGGGGCGACCGTATGCTTTTCCGCCGATGAACTCACGCGAGCGTAGGCTGCTGCATCTGGCACTGGCGCCCTCAGGCCTCAGAACGGCGTCTGAGGGCGAGGGCCCGGCACGGCGGCTGGTGGTGTATCCGAAGTGAAGGAGAATCGTGCAGGGATGAGCCACGATGAGGGCGAGAAGCAGATCCCTGCGGGATAACAACAGGAAAGACAGAGGCTTAGGCGATGAGGATCACTTTGCCTAAGCCACCTTTTTCGGCGGCTGCCTGGCCCTCGCCTGCCTCGGCGAGCGGAAGCATGCGATCGATGGGGATGTTGAGGCGTTTGGCGACGACATCTTTGGCGAGCTTGAGCATGCGTTCGGGATCGGGCTGACAGACGACGGGAACGACGCGGATGGTGGGGTGCATGGCGGCGTTGGCGGGTGGACCGAGAACCGAGGCGAAGACGCCACCTTGCTTGACCTTGCCGAGGAGCATCTGGGCGGTTGCGCCGCCGACGGCATCGGCGATAGCGTCCATAAAACCGAGGGAGGCCATGGCTTTCTCGTCGTCCAAGGCGATGACCTTATCGGCGCCCAGGGAGGCCGCCGCTTCCAGCTGTTTTTTGCGTACGCCGGCGATGACGTGCGCGCCGATATCTTTGGCGGTGCGTACGGCGCTGCGTCCGACGCCGCCGAGGGCTCCAGCGATGAGGACGGTCTGACCCTCCGCGATGCCGGTGCCGAGGCGAATAAGCTGCTCGCCGGTGAGGGTGACGAGCGGCAGGGCAGCCGCGGCGGTCAGTTCAAGGCCTTCGGGAATTTTGGCGAGCTCGCTGACTTTGACAGCGCAGAGCTCGGCGTAGGTTCTGTGAGTCATGGCGAAGACCTGATCGCCAGGTTCGAAGCCGGTAATGCCTGGTCCGACGGAGCGGATGGTGCCGGAGAGATCGCGTCCGAGGATACCGGGGAAGTCGACAGGAAAGCGTGCCTGGGCTTCGCCGGAGCGCATCTTCCAATCGACAGGATTGATGCTGGCGGCGGCGACGCGGACGAGCACCTCGCCTTCGGCCGGGGTGGGATCTTCGAAGTCTTCGTACTTCAGTTTGTCGGGTCCGCCGTACTCATGAATGACAACCGCCTTCATTGCAGGTCACCTCTGTGCGTTTTGGATGCCGCGGAGAGCTGGAGTGTCACTGGAGTCGGTAGGCAGATAGCGCTGCCATTCGGAGCTCTCGGCGGTGCGCTTGAGCAGGGCGAAGCGGCGCTTTAAGAGGGCGACGACATGGGGTACGACGAGCAGGCTGCCGGCGAGACGGCCGGCGGGACCGAAGGGAAGGGAGAAGCGAACGGTGTCGACCAGGAGGGTGTGGCCGTCGACCTCTTCGAAGGAGTGATCGTGCTGAAAGTGCTTGAACATGCCGCGGCCCATGGTGTCCTGGAAGAAGCGAGGGCGCTCGTAGCGGGTGATGAGGGTCTCGTGGTGGGCGGGCAGGCCGAACTTCCATCCGCGCCAGAGGAGCTCGTCACCGTCGACGACGAGGCCGGAGGTTTTGCCAGAGACGGGCTTCATGCCGAGGATTTTCTGGACGAGGGGAACGCTGGTGGAGAGGAGAAAGATGCGGTCGCGCGGGGCGTTGATGTGGATGCTGTCTTTGACGCGGAACATGGTGGCTTCCCTTCTTGCGTACCGGCCCAGGAGCTTGCGTTACATGCGAGGCCGGCTCTCGCACAATTTGACGAGCTCATGCAGAGAATACAGGGTGCCGCGCCGGCCCCGGCTTGGCGCGAGGACACGGAGGACCTTGCCCTGGACCAGGAGTTCAAGCAAGGCGGTCAGCTGCGGGCGTTGGAGCATGCCGGGAACTTTGAGCATGGCCGAGACCTGAAACATGGGTTTGGCGAACATGGCATCGAGCAAGGGGACGACCGATCGCGAGTTCGTCATCGCGAACATCTTTGCTTTTAGGCGATCGTAGAGCTTCATAACCGACTGCACGCGATGCACGTTCCAGTGTGCCTGAATGGTCAAGCCTCCCACGAAGAAGAGGCACCATCGGTCCCACGCGTCTCCTCCTTTGTGCAGGTCTGCCAGGCGGTCGATGTACTCATCGCGATTTTCTTCGAGATATTCCGAGAGATAGAACGTCGGGCTGGCGAGGATTTTCTTGTCGTAGAGGAAGAGCGGAATGAGGATGCGCCCAATGCGTCCGTTGCCGTCGAGAAAGGGATGCAGGAACTCGAACTGGGCGTGAATGAGGGCGAGCTGCACCAGCGCGTCCTTGTCTTCGGCGTGGTAGTAGCGCTCCCAGTTATCCAAGCCTGACCTCAGCCGATCTGGGGTTGGCGGGATGAAGGTCGCCTCTTCGATAGAGGCGCCAAGCCTTTCGAGATAGTTCTGGATGCGCCGGAACTCGCCGGGCGCTTTGTTGTGCCCGCGGACGCTCATCATCAGGACCTTGTGCAGCTTGAGAAGGAGATTGAGGCTGAACGGACGAGTCCGCAGCTCCTTCTGCGCTTCGCGCAAGGCGAGCCGGTAGTTGACGATCTCTTCCACGTCGAGCTTTATGTTCGATTGCTCCACGCCATCTCCTGCTTCAAAACGAAAGACGTCGCTGCTGGTCGCGACGGTTCCCTCGATCTTCGAAGACAAGACGGCTTCGCGCGTCAGGAGCGGCGTTCGCAGCAGATCCGGACTGGGCAGATGGGCAAGCATGCCGTCAAAGCGAGCGATCGAGCGATTCGCTTCTCCCAGCAAAGGCAGAAGCCTGGTCCAGTTTAGGCCGGCAATCGGCAGTGTGATGGGGATGGCGGGTTTCATATGCAGATCCTTTTGCATATGGTAACTGGGTATAAATCATATGCAAAAAAGTTTGCATATGATCCTGTGACTAACAGGAGAAGCCTGTCGCGTTTAACCTTGCATATGATTTGTTGGTCTTAACCATACGCAAAGTTAATTGTTGTCTGTTTTCCATATGCAAGAATTAGAGGAGTTATCCAGGCTAGACTTGCGCCGAGCCCGCATGAACGGAGTGTCTTTCACGCCTTCTCTGCTCTCGCCGTGATGGAGAACTTACAGGCCCACACTCTTGGTTTGGATGAGGCCGGCGCATCGAGAGAGAAAGTCTGCCAACGGAACGCTGCCTTCGTCGCCTTTGGCGCGGGTGCGGACGCTTACGGAGTTGGTCGCTTCTTCCTTGTCGCCGAGAATGAGGATGAAAGGGACTTTGGCTACGCCGAACTCGCGGATTTTGGCGTTCATCTTTTCGTTGCGCTCGTCGAGTTCGACGCGGAGGCCTGCGGATTCGAGCGCCGCTTTGACCTGGTGCGCGTAGTTGAGGTGCTTCTCGGAGATGGGCACGAGGCCGATCTGGACGGGAGCGAGCCAGAAAGGGAAGGCTCCGGCGTAGTGCTCGATGAGGACGCCGAAGAAGCGCTCGACCGAGCCGAATAGGGCGCGGTGGACCATGACGGGTTGGTGGAGTTCGCCGTCTTCGCCCTTGTAAGTGAGGTCGAAGCGGGCGGGGAGGTTGAAGTCAAACTGCACGGTAGAAAGCTGCCAGAGGCGGCCGAGAACGTCGACGAGTTTGATGTCGATTTTGGGCCCGTAGAAGGCGGCTTCGCCGGGGATGGTGCGGTACGGGATGCCTTTGCGATCGAGGGCGTTTTGTAGTGAGGAGATGGCGAGCTGCCATTTTTCGGGGCTGCCGGTGTAACTCTTCTGGTCGTTGGGGTCCCAGGTGGAGAGCTCTACTTTAAAGTCCGCGAAACCGAAGGTGTTGAGGACGCTTTGCGCGAACTCGATGCAGGCGACGACTTCGTCCTCGATCTGGCCGGGCGTACAGAAGATGTGGGCGTCATCCTGGGTGAAGCCGCGGACGCGAAGCAGGCCGTGCATGGTGCCGGAGCGCTCGTACCGGTAGACGTTGCCGAGCTCGGCGTAACGCACGGGGAGGTCGCGGTAGCTCTTCGGGGCGTTCTTGTAAATCAGAATGTGGCCTGGGCAGTTCATGGGCTTGAGGCGATATTCGGCGTCGTCAAGCTCCATGGGTGGGTACATGTTCTGGCCGTAGAAGCCCTCGTGGCCGGAGGTCTTCCAGAGCTCGCGGCGCATGATGTGCGGCGTGTAGACAAGATTGTAACCACGGCGGATACATTCTTCGCGCATCCAGTCTTCCATGATTTTGCGGATGAGTCCGCCCTTGGGATGCCAGAAGATGAGGCCGGCCCCGGCGACCTCCTGGATGGAGAAAAGGTCAAGTTGTTTACCGAGGACGCGGTGGTCGCGGGCCTTGATCTCTTCGAGCCGGGCGAAGTGGGCCTTCATGTCTTTGTCGTTGAAGAAGGCGGTGCCGTAGATG
>CAXUEE010000048.1:11253-13230 GCA_964249905.1 uncultured Acidobacteriaceae bacterium | reverse complement strand
GGCGGGGCGGTAGTGCCGGGGGCGCTGCTGATTCTGCTCAGCCCCGCGCCAGTGGGCGCGGGCGACGGAGGTGACTTTAAAGGATTTGACTCGGCCGGTGGAGGGCATGTGGGGGCCGCGGCAAAAATCGACAAAATCTCCATTGCGATAGAGCGAGATGTCCTCGCCGGGCTCTGTAAAGCGCTTTATGAAGTGAACCTTCATAAATTCGCCCTGTTGTTCGTAGTCGCTGAGGCCGACTTCGCGGGGCTCGAGCTCGCGGACGAAGGGCTCGTTGCGGGCGACAACCTCGGCCATGCGTGCTTCAATGGCGGCGAGGTCCGCGTCGGTAAAGGGCTGCTCGCGGTAGACGTCGTAGAAGAAGCCGGTGTCGGTAGCCGGGCCGTGTCCGAGCTTGGTTTCGGGGAAGAGCTCGAGGAGGGCAGTGGCCATGACGTGCGCGGCGGAGTGCCGCATGACTTTGAGCGAGGCTTCGTCTTGCTCCTTCAGTAAAGCCAAGGAGACGTCTTCTGTGAGAGGTGTGTTGAGGTCCACGAGTTTTTCGGCTTCGGGGTCGCCGGCGCCATACATGGATTCGGCGGATTGGGTTGCGTCCTGCGGTGCGTCGTCCTGGCCGCCCTCGGCCTGGTTGATGTCGAGCCCGGCAAGGGGACGGATGCGCGCGACGACGACGGCGGCGGCCAAGCGGGGGGAGATAGATTCGGCGATCTCTAAGGACGTTGTGCCTTGCTGAACCATGCGAATGCTGCCGTCAGGCAACTGAACCTGGATGGTTGGCTGGGCGGAATGGACTAGTGTGCTTTGCTCTTGCATTGGCTCTCCGAGCTTCCAGCATATGTGCTTTGGCGCGAGGACACCAACGCTGTACCTGACTGACAACACCAACGCAATAAGCGTGGCGTGCATCTACACAGACAAAGCAGAATCGTTACACACGGAAGCGACCACATACCCCTGACGAGGAGAGGGATACACCTCCTCCCATTCCGGGAATCTCACAAGGGGTATGGGCGAAGGCTTAGAGCAGAAGCTAACCTTTTGTTCACTCTTGGGTTGTAGACTCAGAGGTACCCAGGAAATGCGGTATCAGACCTTAGAAAGGCAGGATTGACTATGCAAGTTCTTTGTAAGATTTCAGAGACGGTAAGCGATGTTCGTTGTCATGTGTGCGGTCAAGGGTTTCTTGTGTACTGGTCTCGCACATCGAAAACCGAGCAGGAGTCGACTCGTCGCCAGGTGGTGGAGGCGCTGGCCAGGCAGCATGCCGCGTCGGCCTCCGGAGATGTCCATCCTCGCACTGGCTTCAATGTTCCAGACTGGGCTGGACATCCGAAGTATTCCGCCGCGGCCCTGCTGGGTGGTGCGCAGCAGTGGTCGCTCTGAAGCAGCGATCTCAGGGAGTTGCGGCTGAGCAGGTGGATCTGCATCGATCCGACGTTTGAGCCATCCTATGCGGGGGATGTGAAAACATCCCAATTCCCTTTTGAGGTTGTTCATCTATGCCCAATCTACTCGTCGTACTGGCAAGTCCCCGTGGAGAGTATTCAGTCTCCCGTACACTCACGAAAAGCTTTGTTGACGAGTGGACGAAGAACCATGCAGGTGGCGCGGTGGTGACGCGTGACCTGTGTACGACCAAGCTTCCCTTTGTCGATCTGCCCTGGATTGCGGGTGCTTACACCCCTGTAGAGCAGCACTCTCCCGAGATGAAAGACGCGCTCCAGATCTCGAATGAGCTGATTGCCGAGCTCAAGGCTGCGGACGAGATTGTTATTGGAGCGCCGATGTACAACTTTTCGACGCCTGCGATTTTGAAGGCCTGGATTGACCATGTTGTGCGAATCAACGTGACGTTTACTTCAAGCTACGAAGGACTGCTCAAGAACAAGAAGACGACTGTGATCATCACTTCAGGCAGCGTGTATGCACCGGGGTCCCACATGGAGTGCTATAACCTCGAAACGGGATATCTGAAAC
>CAXUEE010000048.1:0-11243 GCA_964249905.1 uncultured Acidobacteriaceae bacterium | reverse complement strand
GGGGAAGGTGAAACGCGAGGACCTGCTTGGAGAGTTTCTGCCCGCGGGCGAGGCGGCTGCCAAGTAAGAGCGGGAATTCCACCCCAGAGGTAATGTGGGCTCGGGGTGGATCTGCCCGTGTGGCTCGACTTGCGCCGTAGAATGGGATGGATGAACTACGCGGACGCAGTGGAACACCTGTTTGCTCTCGGACCGGAGTTAGCTGTGCCGTCTTCCGGAACTGCGTCCGTACTCCGAAAGTTGGATTTGCAGCACATGCGAATTTTGTGCTCTGCCTTAGGAGATCCGCAGGCGCGGGTCCCTGCCGTGCTTATTGCCGGGACCAACGGCAAGGGATCCACGGCCGCGACGCTGGCGTCGATTCTGACGGCTGCGGGTTACCGTACGGGCCTGTATACCAGTCCGCACCTGCAGCGGGTAAATGAGCGCATGCAAATGGCGCATCCGTGTCTGCCATCGGAGTACGGAAGCATGGCGACGCGCAACGCGGAAGGTGGTCTGGTGCTGACGCCGATCGCCGATGACACGTTTGCGCGGCTTTACACCCTGGTAGAGGCGGTGGGCGAGCAGCTGTTTGCCTCCGCGCAGCTGCCGGTGCGCCCGAGCTTTTTTGAGCGGCTGACTGCTTTAGCTTTCCTGTATTTCGCGGGAAGTGAGGACAGCAAGCGAGCAGAGGTGATGGTGCTGGAGGTGGGTCTGGGAGGCCGGCTGGATGCGACAAACGTGGTCGAGCCTCTGCTGTCGATCCTTACGGATATTGCACTCGACCATCAGGAGTATCTGGGCGAGACGATTGGAGAAATCGCACGAGAGAAGTGCGGTATCTTGCGGCGGCATGGCACCCTGGTGACCTTGCCGCAGCATCCGGAGGCGAACTTGGCCATCGGTGAAGCGGCCACGGCGCTCGAAGTGCGGGCAATTGACGCTACGCGCTATCTGCCACCGGCACAGAGAAATCGGAGCGGAGGGGAGGGCTCGGGCCGAACGAAAGCGTTCCTGCGGAATGAGTACTCTCTCGACTGGATGGAAGATGGCAAGCTACGGGCAGTGCGTGTGGATTCGCCGCTGGCCGGAACACACCAGCAAAGAAATCTGGCCTTGGCGATTGCAGCTGCAATTGAATTACGGGGACGGCAAGGGTTCGAGATCAGCGATGCGGCGCTGGAGCGGGGACTCCATCAGACGGATTGGCCGGGTCGCCTGGAGTGGATTACCCCGGATACCCTGCTGGACGTCGCGCATAATCCGGCCGGGGCGTGGACGTTGCGCGATGCGATCTCGGGATTGCCGGAGACCCAGCCGAGGACGCTGATCTTCTCCTGTCTTAGAGACAAAAATCTGACCGAGATGTCACGTATTCTCTTTCCGCTGTTCGACTCGTCCCCGGAAGGCGATCCGCTCCGGCGCAGAGATCATCTGGTGCTGGCGCCGATCAGCAATCCGCGCGCCGCAGGGTTGGAAGAGCTTGTGGCCGCCGCGCGTGCACTTGCGATTCCGGCCCATGCGGCTCCTCATCTTGCGGGGGCGTTGGCGCAGGCCCGAGCGCTTACTCCTCCGGAGGGCGTCATTCTGGCGACTGGCTCCGTTTATCTGGTGGGCGAGATTCGGTCGCTGGTGCTTGCGGCAGATGCAGTCCATGTATGAGCCGACAGAGCTCCCCGGCGTACGGGAGGACGATCGATTGGTTGGACCACCTGAGGTCCGGCAAACACGAGTGCCATCGCCTTACCGCTTTCGGAAATCGCGACCCGCTTTGCGCTGGCTGACCTACCTTCTGTTGATGCCTCTGATCGGGCTGGCGACCGCGGCCTTCGGTTCTCTGTCCCTGCTGGCCGGGCTGTGGGATAGATCCGGAAGGCAACAGCATGCCATCGCCCGCACATGGGCGAGGACGCTTCTGCTGCTTAGCCTTTCCCCGGTGAAGCTGATTGGCCGCGAACGTTTGCCCAGCGGTCAAACGGCGGTGTATGCGTCCAACCACTTGAGTTACTACGATACGCCTGTTCTCTTCGCTAAACTTCCGTTTCAGTTTCGTATTCTGGCGAAGCATTCCCTTTGGAAAATCCCATTTATCGGGTGGTATCTGCACCGTTCCGGGCAAGTGCCGATCGAGATGAATTCCGCTCGCTCCGCAGTGGCTGGTCTGTTGCGAGGAGTGAAAACGCTGCAAGGAGGTTTACCAATCTTTGTGTTCCCTGAGGGCGGTCGCGCTGCGGAAGGAGTAATGACGCCGTTTCAGTCGGGAGCGGCCTTCATGGCGATCAAGGCGCAGGTGAGCCTAGTCCCGCTGGCGCTCGTCGGGACGTACGAGCTGCTGCCCATCCATGTGTACCACCTCACGCCGAGGCCGCTAAAAGTGGTTGTCGGCGAGCCGCTTTCCACGGTTGGTCTGACCACACGCGATGCGGAAGCGCTTACGGAACGCCTGTTCGCGTCGATTGCGAGCCTTTACTTCGAGCATACTTCTGCCGTTTCCCCGGAGTACAGTCCACAACTATGAAACCCCGTATCGCAATTCCAATACCGACCAGCGTCGACCATGCTTACAATCAGCAGAACTGGCCGGTGTACGCGGCGTGCCTGGAAGCGTGCGGTGCCGAACCTGTGCCGTTTCTGCTCGATCTCTCCGCACGGAAAGCAGAAGCTCTCGCGTCCGGATGTCAGGCGGTGTGTCTGACGGGAAGTCCAGCGGACGTGAATCCAGTGCACTATGGGCAGGAACGGGAGCCTGCTTGTTCGCCGGCAGACTCAGCACGAGAGCAGGTGGATCGGCTGCTCCTGGAGCAGGTATTTTCGGGCAAAAAGCCGCTGCTGGCCATCTGCTTTGGGCTGCAGTTTTTGAACGTGTTTCGGGGAGGCACGCTGGTGCAGGATTTAGCGCCGCTGCCCGTGAATCATACGGCGGGTGCGTCCGTGGGGGTCGCCCACATGGTAGCCGTGGCGCCAGGGTCCTTGCTGGCCCGTTTGTCTGCCGATGACGCTCTGGAGGGAGACGCGACGCGCATGGCGGCCAACTCCTCCCATCATCAGGCAGTTGGAATCCCGGGTGCGGGATTGCGGGTGACCGGTCGCTGTCCTCAGGATGGCGTCGTGGAGGCCCTGGAGCTGGCCCTTCCAGAGGAGCATCCATTTCTGCTGGGGGTCCAGTGGCATCCGGAGCGAACATTTTCTTCGGCGGCCTCACGCCGGCTTTTCGATGGGCTGGTGGCAGCAGCGCGACGGCGGAGTTCGTAGTCCGTGCTGTCGCCGGCTGTGTCCAATGCGCGTCTTGCAGAGCTGCTGCTGCCCTATGATCCGGAAGTAACAGAGACTCTGGTAGAGAAGCTTTCGATCTATCTAGCACTTTTGCTGCGCTGGAATGGGCGGGTAAGCTTGACGGCGATGCAGGATCCGGAGGAGATTGTGCGCCGCCACTTCGGTGAGTCACTCTTTGTTGCGCGTCATCTCCCTGCGTGTAAGACGCTGCTCGACTTCGGTTCCGGGGCGGGCTTTCCGGGTCTTCCGATTCAGTTGGCCCGGCCGCTTCTCACGGTAACGCTCGGCGAGGCGCAGAACAGGAAGGCGAGCTTTCTACGGGAAGCGGTGCGGGTCTTGGGGCTCTCGACAGAGGTGTGGGACCGGCGTGTGGAGGCGATGCCTGAGCAGCGTTGCTTTGATGTGGTGACGATGCGGGGTGTGGATAAGCCGGAGAAGGCTTTGCGGGCGGCTCGCCGGAAACTGGCGCCCACGGGTGTGCTTGCGCTCTTGACAACCGATGCCGGAATGCTCCATGAGAGTGGATCGGTGTATCGGCTTCCCAACTCGGAACGAACAGTGCTGCAGATGCTTTCTCACGTGCGCTAGACTGCTTCGTTCCACGTGGAACATCCCCCGTCCGTGTCATTCCACTTCGGCTGGTCCTAAGGAAGACTGCTAGGAGATCGGATGAGGGAGCAACTCTACTATGAGGAAGCATCTGGCACCTTGTTTGTCTACCTTGATGATGCTCATATCTGTCAGCGCGCGCGCGCTGCCACGAGACGCGGACGCGGTGTTGAATCATTGCGGCACCCCGCTGCATGGAGACGAGACCATTTACGAAGATACGGTGGCGGGAGGACGCAGAATCCTGCACTATGGACGGGGCACGCTGTACTTTGACCGTGTCGCGAACAGTGGCTGGACGTTTACGTATGGACAGCGCGGCGGCCAAGGACATCTTTCGCTGGACCAGATGAGTGTGTATATGCCGTGCCTACAGGATGCGCTGATTGAGTCGGCTTCGTCTTCGCCACTGGTACGAGTGACCGCGGTGGATCGGGCTGAAGCATCCATCAAGCGTTCACTACGAGAGGTCATTCTGGGGTGCATGCTGTTTTTGGCTGTGCTGGGATTTGTTTTTTTGCTGTGGTCACGCCGCCCGGCCGACCATGAAGGGCTGGTCGGTTAGCAGGCGCGACGCTCCGCTCATAAGAATGAGGCCACACCTCCCCTTTTGGTGGGATGACTGAAGTGCCGATCCTGGAACGAAAGTTGTATAGGGAACTTGTCGAGAGGCATTTGCGATTCTGGCAGGGAGAAGTACGGTGAGGTACGGTCGTCTTGCAAGGACGGCCGGCGAGGAGACGAAACCATGCTAATGATGCAAGCTGCTATGTCATTGCAACACTTGTTTTCCTACGGATCGATGCTTCCGGTTGCCGGCGGCGCCGTTGCCGGTCTGGCCTTCGCATTCTTCCGTTCTCCGGTGCGTCCCTTTGGTGTTCGCGAGTCAGAGTCGTTGATGCAATTTTCCTCGCTTGGCACGCTGCGCTGTATCTGCCACGCGAGTGACTTGGGGACCGTGGAGCCGGATCGGCGCCAGTTTTGCCGTTCCTGCGGGTGTGAAGTGGCTGCAGTGGACAGGGGATTGCTGGACCGAGAGGTATCGCAGAGAGAAGCTCGCAGGCTTACCCGCGAGTTGCGGGATGCGGCCATTAGAGCAAGCCGCCTGGAGCTTCCGCCGTCGATCACGTCTGTGGCCGCGTTACAGGGATACCTTGCCGGCGATGCGAAGAAGAGACCCCGGCAGATGGCCATCGGCCAGTCAGCCATGGCCGTGGAGTAGCTGAGCTATTCACGAGCAAGCAGCGAAACTGTTCCACGTGGAACAGTTGCCACATTGAGCCGTGACCATTAGGCTTGGACGAGCCTTCATGCCCAAACCCTCTTCTGTTTCTGCTCGCGTTCTTGCGATCGTCAATCAAAAGGGCGGGGTAGGAAAGACGACGACGGCGATCAATCTGGCCGCCGCGCTTGCCATGCAAGGGCACTCGATCCTGCTGATCGACTGCGATCCCCAGGCGAACGCCACGGGAGGGCTCGGGTTCCGGAGGCAGGGAGATACTGAGACACAGCGGCTCTCGATCTATGACGTGCTGCTTGGATCGAGTACGCTCCAAGACGCTGCTCTTGCCACAGCCGTACCGGAGCTGATGCTGGTACCTGGCAACCGGAGCTTGATCGGCGCCACCATTGAGCTGATTGCAATGGAGCGTAGAGAGTTCCGGCTTCGTGAGGCCATGCGAGTGATCCGGAAGAACTACACGTTCATCCTCATAGATTGCCCTCCGGCGCTCGACCTGCTTACACTAAACGCGCTTGTCGCGGCCGATGGCCTGCTGGTGCCGCTCCAGGCGGAGTACTTCGCCCTGGAAGGGATATCCGAGCTGATGAGCACGCTTGATCGGGTAGCTTCCGCGTTCAATCCTGAGCTGCGCCTGGAGGGTGTGCTGCTGACGATGTATGACGACCGAACCAATTTATCGCAACAGGTAGCCCAGAACCTACGCGACTTTTTCGCGGAGAAGCTGTTCCAAACAACGATCCCTCGGAACATACGGCTCGCCGAGGCTCCGAGTCATGGAAAGCCGGTTGCACTTTACGATGCACGATCGCGTGGGGCGGAGGCGTATGGCGAGCTCGCGAAGGAGCTTCTCAGGCTTTATCCTGACCTCTCGAGAAGCCACAGAGGAGAAAGATGAAGGAAGGGACGATGGAGACGAAAGCCGTGCCGCGGCGGGCCCTCGGACGAGGATTGGAGGCTCTTCTGCCGTCCAGGCCGTACCCTGTTCCTGTGGCTCGATCGCAGTCCGCATCCGAAGGGCCGGGAACTCCTTTTCACGTAGACGTTGATCTGGTCGACCGGAATCCCTTCCAAACCCGGACAAATTTCGATCCCGAAAAGCTAAGTGAGCTGGCGAAGAGCATTGCCGCAAGCGGGGTCGTGCAGCCGATTATTGTCCGTGAGGTAAGCGGAGGCCGTTACCAGCTTATTACGGGCGAACGCCGGCTTCTAGCCTCGAAGGAGGCCGGTAAGAAGACTATTCCGGCAGTGGTGCGGGAGGTTTCAGACGAGCAGGCGATGGAGATGACCATCGTCGAGAATCTGCAGCGCGCCGACCTCAATCCGATGGAGCAGGCGCGGGCCTATGCACGGCTGCATAGCGACTTCCAGATGACCCAGGAGCAGATAGCCGTACGCACCGGAAAAGAACGGGCTTCCGTAAGTAACTTCCTTCGCTTGTTGAAGTTACCGGAGTCGGTCCAGCACCAGGTCGAGTCCGGGGAGCTGACTTTTGGGCATGCTCGAACGTTGCTGGGCTTGTCCACTGCGGAGCAGATTGTCTCCGCGGCACAGAAGGTGACGGCCCTATCGCTTTCCGTGCGGCAGACGGAGAGTTATGTGCAGGGTCTGATGCATCCTGAGACGAGACCAACGAAGCTACAGAAGCTGGCAGCGGAGCAGGCCGAACAGGACCCCAATGTGCGGGAGGCGCAGGATCGCCTGCAGCGATCGCTTGGCTTGAGAGTGCGGGTCGAGGACAAACGCGGCCGGGGGCGAGTGATCATCGAATACGCGAACCTCGACGATTTCGATTCGCTGTTGACTGCCCTGAACGCGCAGATGGAGAGCTGAGCCGGTCGGGGTGCTCTGGTCAAACGCGCTTAGGATGGAAGGATGAAGGCGTCGCGCTTTGAGTACCGCTTCCGCTACCTGCTCCATGCGTTGATCTACGGACTGGGTTTCTGGGCGCCATGGAATGTGTGGCTGCATTTGGATCCTGCAGGAGCCAATGCGCACACCTGGGGCCTGCTGGCAGTGAACCTGACCCAGGCCGGGCTAAACATTTCCCTGGCGTTTCAGCTGCTGCTGTGGGCTGCGATTGTGTTTGCGTTTGCGGGCGTGGCCTTGCGGACCTGGGGCGGAGCCTATCTTGGGGCAGACGTGGTGCAGGCAGGATCGATGCATGCGGCGGAGACAGGCAGGGCCGCCGGTCTCTTGCAGGATGGTCCGTTTCGGTATGTGCGCAATCCTTTGTACCTGGGCACGTTCCTGCATACGCTGGCAGTCTGTCTGCTTATGCCGAGATCCGGGGCGATTTTTACCCTTGTCTCAATTGCGGTGCTGCAGATCCGATTGATTCTGGCGGAGGAGCCGTTTTTGACGGCGCGTCTGGGCGCCGTGTATGTGGCGTACTGCGGACTGGTTCCGCGGCTGCTTCCGGTGCTGCGGCCGCGAGTGGTAGGGCAAGGAGTCTTGCCGCGCTGGGCGCAGGCCGCCGTGGGAGAAAGCTACATGTGGGGCGTGGCGCTGGCGTTTGCCGTCGCGGGCTGGCGTTACAACGCAACCTTGCTGCTCCAATGTGTGATTGTGTCGCTAGGAGTGTCGCTGTTGCTGCAGGCGTTTGTACCGAGTAGGAAGAGGCAGTGAGCGGCAAAAAAACGGCCAGAGCGCATCCCTGCACCCTGGCCAACTCTCTTGCGCTGCAAACGATCGACTCCGCGAAGTTATTTCTTCACTGGAGCGATCGTATCCTTTGCGGTCTTGGCGACCCGGAATTTGACCACTGTTTTCGCCTTGATCTTGATCGTCTCGCCGGTCTGTGGGTTGCGCCCGAGGCGAGCCTTTCGTTCCGCTTTCACCAGCTTACCAATTCCTGGGATGGTGAACTCACCATTTTTTTTGGTTTCTTTGACGGCGGTTTCAGCGAGCATGACAAAAAACGCCGAGGTTTGTTTTCCGGTGAGTTCCATCTTTTCGGCCATCGTCTTGACGAGCGCGGTTTTGGTCATTCCTTTTGCCATTGTTGCTCCTTGAGTGAAGGTTTCTTTGCGAGCGGGTTTCGAGACACGATGGTTGCAGGCGTTCCGATGGATCTGCCTGCAGTGAGAATCGAAATCGCTTGTATTCATGCGGCTTTTTGAAGATACAGGAGAATCTTCCGCAATCCACCATCGACCCACGCAGGGCTTTTGTCAACGGTTTTTATAGGTATTTCTAGGTTTTTGGAGGCAGAAGCCTGTTTTTCCTGAGTTTTCGACCAGAATGCTCTGAAAAACCCCTAGAACAGAGGCGATTTCACTTTCCCAAGAAGTGGGCGATTGAGGAGCTCGACCATCGGCAAGGCGAGTTGGAAGCGGGAGACAATCTCTTTGCCGAGACCGGGACGGAGCGCGGTCTCCGTTGGAAGAGTAGCCATGACTCCCCACTGCCGGTGGAGGATAAGGTCAAGAGCGGGATGGTCCGCAGGAAAGCCTTTGGGTCCGCGTGTCATTTTCTGGCCGTCGAAGGGTTCCATGCGGCCCTTGAGGTATTTAGGTGAGAAGAGCTTTCGGAGCGCTTCATGTTCGTCGAGCAGCATGCGCCGAATGGCGAGCAGCTGGTCTTTCTCAGGCATGTAGGCGCCGGCGGCGATCCGCAGGGCGTCCGGGCTGAGTTCGAGGTAGAAGCCGGCTCCGGAGGTTTTCTCGAGCCCTGCCCGGGCCCACCAGGCGGCGGCATTAGTTTTGTATGGCTGCTTGTTGGGGCTGAAGCGGATGTCGCGGTAGATGCGCATCATGCATTTGGCGGGATCCCGGACAAAATGTGGAGCGAAGCCGGCAAGAGCGTCGTTGATCTCGGTAATGAGCGCGAGCATGGGCGCCTTGACCTCGGCCTCGTAAACGTCCTTGCGCGCGTTGAACCAGTCGCGGTCGTTGTTGCGTGCGAGCGATTTCAGGAAGTTCAGGGCGGCGGGGGTGAAGTGGGTGCTCGTCTTCATCCCTTCCATGGTAAGGCAGGCGCAGTCGCCGGTCCGGGTGCGGTGAGGCTGCTGTATGCTTCGGGCACGGGGAAAAGAGGGAGACCCGGCGCGATGGGCGTGGTGACGATCTTTGCGTTGCTGGGCATGCTGGTGGGGCTGGGGGCGATGTTGAAGACGCTGGTGACGGTGCGAACCGCGACCGCGGGCGTGGTGGAGCGGTTTGGGAAGTTCAACCGGATTGTGCGGCCGGGGCTGCAGCTTCTGCTGCCCTTTGCGGAGCGGGCGTACATTATCGACCTGCAGGTGAAGCAGGCGCAGTTCTCCGTGGAGACGAAGACGAAGGACAACGTCTTTGTGCAGATTCCGGTCAGTGTGCAGTACCAGGTGCTGGATGACCGGATCTTCGACGCGTTCTACAAGCTTTCGAGTCCGCAGAAACAGATTGAGAGCTTTGTCTTCAACTCGATCCTGGGCCATGTGCCGAAGTTGTCGCTGGATGAGACGTTTGAGCAGCAGTCGGGGATTTCGGTGGCGGTAAAGACGGAGCTGGACCAGATTATGTCGGGGTTTGGATTCAACATCCTGACGGCGCTGGTGACGGACATCGTCCCGGACGTGAAGGTGAAAGCCGCGATGAACGACATCAACGCGGCGCAGCGGGCGCAGGTGGCGGCGCAGGCAAGGGGCGAGGCGGACAAGATCCTGAAGGTGAAGCAGGCCGAGGCGGAGGCGGAAGCGAAGGCGCTGCAGGGCAAAGGAATCGCGGCGGAGCGGCAGGCGATCATCGACGGCTTATCGGCTTCGATCGAGAACTTCCAGCACGGGGTGCCGGGCGCGACGAGCGAGGACGTGATGGCGCTGGTGCTGCTGACGCAGTATTTCGATACGCTGCGGGATATCGGGACCCGGGGCGGGACGAACACGGTGTTTCTGCCGAACAATCCGGGAGCGGCGCATGATTTTCAGACGCAGATTATTGCGGGCCTACGCGGCGGGGCAGCGCCGATTGTGCCGTTTGAGCGGGAGCGCATCGCGGAGCGGCGGGAGGCGCTTTCGCGGGTGAATGGGAGCGAGGGCCTGCCGGCTGGGTGAGCGCATTCACGTAGCCAAACAGAACGCCCCGACACGACGCGAACTCACTTCGTCTTTACACGATTGAGGGAGGCATCGTCAGGCCGATACGGCCGCGGCAAACGTCCACGCCGAGGCTGTTTGCGGTGACACTGCTTCCCGTTCAGGCAGCGGCCGCCATGGCTCGAGACCAGTTGGAGGTCTTCGAGCATGTGTACGAGATGGGCAGCCAGCGCATGGGCGAGTCGCGGGCCGCGCATGAGACGCGTCGAATGGATCATCCTTGTGCTCCTGGCGGGGAAGCGCTCTTGAGGCTGCTTTGAGGTGTTCTGGAAGCACGGCACCTAGACCAGGGTCTGCTTTTGGTGCAGCTGGCCTGACTGGCGAAAGCAAATCCTCCGCCTTCGGCGAAGAATGACCACCCATGCTTGGAGCGAAGCGAATGTGCTGCCGCTGGGTGAGTCGCTGCGTGTCTGTCAGAACGCTTATGCGGGATGCTTTACGCTGGTCAGGACGGGGGCGTTCGCGGGGAAGGTCTCTAGTATGTACTGGGTTGCGAGTGCCTGGAATTCCGTGAGTTGCCGGCTTGCCCAAGCCCTGTCGCGGCCGAGCTCCTCTGCAAGCAGCGTGGCCACTTCCGGCGCCATCTCCACGGCGGCACGGGCATTAAGAAAGAGGGCGCGGGTGCGGCGGGCGAGGACGTCTTCGACGGTGCGGGCCATTTCTGCGCGGGCGGCCCAAATGACCTCCGCGGCGAGGTAAGGGAGATCGGGGTGGAGGTGGCGGGCGAGCTCGGGACGATCGCGTGTGAGGGCCTTCAGTGGCTCAGCATCGGCTCCGTAAACAGCAAGGCTCCCCAGTTGCTCCGGGTGCTGGTGAAAGCCGTGGACGGGCAGTGTGCGCGTTATGCAGGGCTTCTGCGGCAGCTTGCCGAGCGGAATGGCATGGTTGATGGCGTCTTCGGCCATATGGCGGTAGGTAGTCCACTTGCCGCCGACGATGGTAAGCAGGCCGGAGGGATCGATGTGGATGGTGTGGTCGCGGGAGAGGGCGGCGGTCTTCTTTGCGCCGGAGCCGGGAGCCTTGACCAGAGGACGGATGCCAACGAAGACGCTGAGGACGTCGGCA
>CAXUEE010000047.1:18767-19011 GCA_964249905.1 uncultured Acidobacteriaceae bacterium | reverse complement strand
GGATTGGCGTAGCCGTAGAGTTTGGCGTGGGCGCGGTGGAATGCCTCGGGATAGTCGGGCGTGAGGGGGACGGCGATCTCGTAGGCCTGGCCGCGATAGCGCATGTCAAGCTTGGGCTCGAGAAGGATGGCGGTGTCGGCGAAGCCTTCGGCGGCGAGGTCTGCGCGAGCGCGTTCGGTCAAGGGCGCTAGGGCTTGCTGAAGGTAAGCTCCGAGGTCGTCCATGGGAGCAGCCCCCACCTCAA
>CAXUEE010000047.1:9687-18757 GCA_964249905.1 uncultured Acidobacteriaceae bacterium | reverse complement strand
GGGGCACGCGGAGAGGGTACGGGTTTGAGGATCGACGCGGAGTAGTCTTTGGTTACATCGGCGAGCAGCATGCCGAGCGCGGAGAGGACGCCCGAATGCTCCGGGATCAGGACGGTGCTGATGTCGAGTGAGTGCGCAAGCGCACAGGCATGGAGGCCTCCGGCGCCGCCAAAGGCGAGCAGGGCGAAGTCACGGGGATCGTGGCTGCGCTGGACGCTGACCACACGGATAGCTCGCTCCATGTTTGCGTTACTAATGCGGACGATGCCTTCGGCGAGCGCGCGTTCGGTGAGGTTGAGCTTCGCGGCGAGAGCTTTAGCCAGGGTGCGGGTGCGGTCGAGGTCGAGCGCCATGCGGCCGCCGAGGAAGTAGGCTGGGTCCAGGCGGCCGAGGAGCAGATTAGCGTCGGTGACGGTGAGCTCCTGGCTGCCGACGGGGCCTTTGCCGTAGCAGGCGGGGCCGGGGTCGGCGCCGGCCGAGCGCGGGCCAACGCGCAGGCTGCCTCCGGAGTCGAGCCAGGCCACGGAGCCGCCTCCGGCGCCGACGGTGTGGATGTCAAGCACGGGTAGGCGCACAGGGAAGTCGCCGACGACGGAGTCGACCGTCGTGCCGATGGCGCCGTCGAGGAGGCTGACATCGGTCGAGGTGCCTCCCATGTCGAAGGTGATGAGGCGCGAAAAGCCGGACGCCGCGCCGAGCGCCTGTGCGCCGCCGACGCCGGCCGCGGGTCGGTAGAGGATGGTCTGGACGGCGGCGCGGCTGGCGTACGCGGCGGAGATCGAGCCGCCGTTCGACTGCATAATGCGCAAGGTGCTCTTTGCGGCGAGGCCTTCGGCGAGGCGCGACAGGTAGCCGGCCATCAGCGGCGTGACGTAGGCGTTGACGGCGGTGGTCGACCAGCGTTCGAATTCGCGATACTCGGGCAGGATCTCGTGCGAGGCGGAGACGAGGAAGCCGGCCGCACGAAGGGCTTCGGCGAGGAGGCGCTCGTGGACGGGGTTGCTGTAGGAGTGCAGGAGGCAGACGGCGACGGACTCGACCTGAGCTTTTGAAAGGGCTCTGATTAGGCGCGGCAGCTCGGCCGGTTCGAGTGGTGTGAGCACGGATCCATCCGCGGCCAGGCGCTCATGAACGCCAAAGGTCAGGCCGGGTTCGATCAGGGGTTTGCGGCCTTCGACCATGAAGTTGTAGAGCTCGGCGCGGGTCTGGCGGCCGATGAGCAGGACATCCTCAAAGCCGGCGGTGGTGAGGAGGGCGACGCGGGCGCCCTTGCGCTCGAGGAGGGCGTTGGTGGCGACGGTCGAGCCGTGAGTGATCCCGGCAACCGGGGAACTCTTGG
Organism: uncultured Acidobacteriaceae bacterium; assembly: GCA_964249905.1. Classification (GTDB taxonomy): domain Bacteria; phylum Acidobacteriota; class Terriglobia; order Terriglobales; family Acidobacteriaceae; genus Edaphobacter. The sequence goes on along the minus strand of CAXUEE010000047.1, from coordinate 17,418 downwards.
CGATCTTGCGGATGCCGGCGAGGATGGCGCGCGAGGGATCGTCGGGCGTGGAGCGAACTTTGTGGACCGTGATCCCTTGCTCGTCGACGCGAACGAGATCGGTGAAGGTTCCGCCGGTGTCGATGCCGAGGCGGCTCATCCGAGGCGGCTCTGGCTGACCGATGCGAGGCGGGCTTGCGGCGAGGGCGGCTGCTGGACTTGGCAAGGGTGACAGGTCAGCGTCGCCCGAGACGCGCTACACCGGTGCGCCCATAGCTCATAGACTCCTCGTGGATGCACGCTTTCATGGTACTTGAAAGGGATCGGCCGGGTATAGAATCGCCTCATGCCGGATGAAGTGGAAGGGAAGTCGCTCGGGGTGCCCGAAGAGGTTTCCACGAGGCTGCCGATGACGGCAACGGAGCAGCGGACGGAAGCCCGAGCAAGTGCTGTCGAGGTTCACAGCAACCGGATGGCGGACGCGGAACGCAAGCGCCTGCGCCAAGCCCTGGAGCTGCAGCGGGAACGTGTGCTTTCGGAACGAACGTCCAGTCCGCATCGCCGTACGGCACTGGAGACGGCGCTGGTAGACATCGAAGAAAAGCTCAGCGAGCTTGGCTGGACGATCCACCTCTGAGAGCCGGTTTCCTCTGCAAAAAGGGAAGCTTCTGCTCTTGACCGCTTATACAATCGACACGTTCGCGGAGACCGGAGATCCGGCTTTTCGAACAGACGCGAGGAGACCATGACTACCAGTGCGAATGGCAGAACCGCCGATTACCCGATTGATCCCATGTTTTTGGAGCGCTGGTCGCCGCGCGCCTTCAGTGGTGAAACGATCAGCGTGACCGACCTGCTGACGATGCTTGAGGCTGCGAAGTGGGCGGCTTCTTCCTATAACTCGCAGCCGTGGCGGTTTGTTTACGCACTGCGCGACACGCCGCACTGGGAGCTGTTTCTTAATCTGCTGGTGCCGTTCAATCGGGACTGGGCGAAGAATGCATCGGCGCTGGTGATCCTGGTCTCAAACTCGCTGATGCGTCCACCCGGCGCGGACCAGGATGTGCCTTCGCCGACGCACTCTTTCGACGCAGGGACGGCTTCGGGTTACTTTGCCCTGCAGGCCCACACGATGGGCTGGTATGTACACGGAATGGTTGGGTTTGACCGGGAACGGGCGTTCGCTGAACTTGGCGTACCTCCGGGGTACCGCGTGGAGGCCGCGTTCGCCGTTGGAAAACTCGGCGACAAGTCCAGCTTGCCGGAGATGCTGCAGGCGCGCGAGGCTCCGAACAGCCGCTTGCCGCTGGCTCAGCTTGCCTTTGAAGGTCGTTTCGGGAAGTGAAGCGTGCCCCGGCCGACAGCCGGCAAGAATTAACCAGCGGCGAGGGTGCGTAGCGTCATGACGTTGCGCTGCTCGTCGCCGGGTTCGTCGACGGGCGTTTCCGCGATGAAGACGGCGGAAGCGAAGCGGGCATCGCGCAGCAGGCGGCGGAACGGGCCGGGGCCGAGCGTGCCTTCACCGATGTGCTCGTGGCGGTCGAGTTTGGATCCCATGGCGGCCTTGGCGTCGTTGCAGTGCCACACGCGGACGGCGTCAAAGCCGATGGTTCGGCCGATAAGCTGCATGGTTTCCTCGTAGCCCTGAGGCGAGACGAGGTCGTAGCCGGCGACGTGCACGTGGCAGGTGTCGAGGCAGACGGCGACAGGGGCGCAGGCGCGTAGGCGTTCGACGAGCTCGGCGACCTGCTCGAAGGTGCTGCCGAGCGAGAACTCGGCGCCGGCGGTGTTTTCGATGAGGATGCGGAAGTCGGGTGCCCTGGTAAAGTCCAAGCCATCGATCGCACGCTGGATCGATTGGGCGGCGAGGCGAAGGCCTTCTTCGCGGGTGAGGCCCTTCCAGCTGCCGGGGTGAAGGACGAGGTTTTCCGCGCCGAGGGCGAGGGCGCGCTCGACCTCGCCACGAAAGGCGGCGGTGGAGCCGGTGCGGACCGTTTCGGTCTGGCTGCAGAGATTGATAAGGTAGCTCGCGTGGACGGAGATGGGGCCGACGTCGTGGGCGGCGCGGAGCTCGTGCATGCGCGCGGCGTCCTCCGGCTTGACGGCTGCGGCGCGCCACTGGCGGGGGCTGGAGCTGAAGATCTGGAAGGTGTTGGCGCCGGCGCCGATTGCGCGCTGAACTGCGGTCCAGCAGCCGCCGGCGGTGCCGACGTGTACGCCGATGCGTTTCTTGTCTGGGCTCACCGTCATTGTTCAACGTTAACTCAGGTGGGGTAGGATCGCTGCATGCCCGAGACCCAGAGTGCCGCGAATCATACGAAGTACGATCCGATCACGCATTTTGTGCTGATCCCGATTTTTCTGATCAATTTCGGCCTGTCGATCTACTGGGCGGCGCACGATCCGGAGCGTCTCCTGGGACTGGATGTGTGGCTGATTGTGCTTGGGTTCGCGCTGCTGCTGATGGTGGTGAAGATGAGGAACTACTCGCTGCGGATCCAGGATCGGGTGATCCGGCTTGAGGAGCGCTTGCGGGTTTCGGCGCTGGTTTCCGCGGCAGAGGCTTTGCGGCTTTCGACAGGGCAGCTGATTGCGCTGCGCTTCGCTTCTGATGAAGAGCTGCCGATGCTGGTGGCCCATGCGCTGGGGGAAGGCTTGACGTCGCGGCAGATCAAGGAACGGATTACCAGCTGGCGGCCGGATTTGGCGCGAGTTTAGAGCTGCTGAGAAGCAGTCCGCAGACATGCAGGAGCCGTATGGGTGGTGCGAAACGTCCGCCGATGAACCGGGCGGGGCATCGGAGCCGCTGCAGGTGGTATGGCCGAACCTGCCTGGAGTTTCCTATGCTTCATTTGGAACTACGGAGGCTCCCCATGAACAACTTTGATCGTAACCAGGGCCCGCTCCAGGCAACGCACGTGCGTACGGCTTCTTTGTTGACTGCGATTCTTCTTGCAGCGGCTGCCGGAATCAGCTGCAATCTCAGTGAAAACCCGGCCACAGCGAACGGCAGCTTCGGGGCCGGGTCGATGCTGGTCCCGGCGGCGGGACAGGCGAACGGGGATCTGCACTCCACGCTCCCTGATCTGCACGATCTGCGCCGGCGTTTCCGGGATCATCACTGGACGAGCGCGGTGATGGTAGAGACGATTCACCACCAGCCACGGAACTCTTAGGTCGGACCGAATCAGTAGACGTCGCGCTGATAGCGTTTGTCTTTCTTCATCCGGCTAAGGTATTCGGCTGCGTGGTCGAGGGTGCCTTTTGAGCCCTTGGCGATGACGTCGAGGAGGGCGAGTTCGACGTCCTTGGCCATGCGGGTTGCGTCTCCGCAGACGTAGAAGAAGGCTCCGCGTTCAAGCCAGGCATAGAGCTCGGAAGCGCGCTCTTCCATGCGGTCCTGGACGTAGACTTTTTTGGCCTGGTCACGGGAGAAGGCTGTATCGAGGTGGGTGAGTACCCCATCTTTGTGCATCGCTTCGAGCTCCTGCTGGTAGAGGAAGTCGAGGGCGCGGCGCTGCTCGCCGAAGAAGAGCCAGTTGTCCCCGGGGGCGCCGATCGCCTGGCGCTCTTCGAGGAACGCGCGAAAGGGGGCGATGCCGGTGCCGGGGCCGACCATGATGACCGGGGCGGAGGTGTCCTCCGGCAGGCGAAAGTTGCCGTTGGCGTGGAGGAAGATGGGCATGGTCGCGCTGACGGGGGCGCGGTCACCAAGATGTCCGCTGGCCAGCCCTTGCCGGCTGCGTCCGTGGGCGTCATAGCGGACGACGCGCACGGTGGTCTGCACGTTGTCCGGATGGAGGGCCTGGCTGGACGCGATGGAGTACATGCGGGGGGTAAGACGGGCGAGGACCTGGAAGAGCTGTTGCGGGGCCGTGATGACGCCGGGGAAGTCGTGCAGGAGATCGATAAACTCGCGGCCGTAGCAGTATTCTTCGGCGCGAGCCTTGTTTTCCGGGCCGGCGAGGGTTTTCAGACCTTCGTTCCCGGGAGCGAGCTTATGCATCTGGGTGATGCGCCCGCGCTCGAGCTTGCCGATGGCGAGGCGGGTGCGGAGAGCTTCGTCAAGGTCGATCTCGACCTTATAGTGGTCGAGAACGCGCTCGTCTCCCCGCATGTTGAGGGCGTGAAGAACTTCATCGACGGTTTCGCGGCGGTTCTCAGGCAGGATGCCGACCGCATCGCCGGGAGTATAGGTCATGCCGTCTTCGAGGGCGAGCTCGATGTGGCGTGTTTCTTTTTCCGAGCCTTGCGCGGTGAGCAGCTCGTTGACCAGCACAGCGGACTGGTAGGGGTTGTTGCGGGTGTACTTCGGCGCATGACTCGCTGCCGGGGCTTCCGTGGCTTCCAGCGTTTCGCTCATCCTGTTATGTTAGGCGATTTTGGGCGTGCCGGACAGCCGGGCTCGGAGCAGATAGGCTAATGCGCCGAGCAAGAGGACCAGCCCGGACAGCCAGATCTCATGTGCGAATCCAGGGCGGCCCAGCAGGATGTATGTGAAGCCGAGCAGGGCGACGAACGGAGGAAAGGGGTAGAGCCAAAGACGGAAGGGTCGGGGGAACTGGGGCTGCGTCCGCCGAAGATAGATGACGCCGATGTGCTGCAGCAGAAATTGGATGAGAATGCGCAGAATCACGAGAGCGGCGATGACCTCGGCGAGAGAAAGAAAGCAGAAGAGGGCAGCGGCGCCGCCAAGATAGAGAAGCGAGACGAACGGAAAGCCGCGGGTGGGATGAAGGCGGCCAAAGATTGAAAAAAAGTTGCCGTCCCGCGCGGCGGCGAAGGGGATTCGGGAGTAGCCGAGCAGGAGGGAGAAGATGCTCGCGAACGCGGTGACGATGACGAGGAGGGCGGCGAGGCGGCCGGTGAAGGCTCCGGCGGCTGGTCCGAAATGCTCTCCGTAAGCCGTTTGCATGAAGAACGAAATGACGGACTGGCGCTCCGTGAGGTCATGGATGGAGAGCAGCGGGCGCCAGGGAACGACGGCCAGTACAGCCACATTGAGTGCGACGTAGAGGGCGGCGACGAGCAGGATGGAAAGCAGGATCGCTCTGGGGATCGTGCGGGTGGGATCCCGGACCTCTGCGCCGAGAAAAGTGACGTTGTAGTACCCCCAGAAGTCGTAGGTGGCGATGAGCATCGCAGAGGCCAGGCCGGAGAAAAAGGCTGGCGTAAGACGGAAGGCTCCAGGGGCGAGGTCGAAGGCTTGCGCGAGGTGTCCGAACAGAACCGAGGTGACCAGCACCCAGGCGATTGTGCCGATGACGGTGACCCAGAGAAGATAGCTGACCAGGCGCAGGCTGGCGAGGTTGCGGTAGAGCAGGAGGACGGCAAGCACGATTGCGGCGATGGCGACGGCTGTGGCCGGGCTGACGACGAAGCGTCCGCAGGCAACGGTGTGATTGCGCAAAGACGGGGCAAGATAGCCGGTATATTGCGCGATACCGATCGATCCGCTGGCAACTGAAAGTGGAGCGGAGAAGATCAGCTGGAAGACGAACAGAAAGGCAAGAAAGCGGCCCGAGGCGCCCGGGTAGATCGTTCGCAGGAAGTGGTAGGTGCCGCCCGCTTCGGGCATGGCGGAGCCTAGTTCAGCCCAGACCAGGCCGTCGCAGAGGGCGAGGACCGCGCCCAGGATCCAGCCGAGCATGGCTTGCGGGCCGCCCATGGCGGAAAGCAGCAGGGGAAGCGTGATGAAGGGGCCGACGCCGATCATGTCGAGCATGTTGATCGCAACCGCGCCCGGGAGGGTGAGGGATCGGACCAGAGGATGGCCGGGTTGGGTTTGGGTGGCGATAGAGGCAGTTTATCGTCCAGGAATCGGCAGCTTCGGACAAAATTCGCAGGCCGGCTCAAGTTCTGGCTGAAGCGGCCGATATGAGAAAGTAGCGTTATGAACGTTCGCACCTCATTCATGCACGGCATGCTGTTGCTGATAGCAGCGTGGGCAAACGTTGCGCACGCTGCGCAGGCGGCTCAGCTTCCGCGGCAGGTGGACGACCCGGCGAACCTGACCGGCGAGCAGGTGTCGCCGAGATCACCAGCCGACACGCTGCCGCTGAACCAGGGGGCGCCGGCACTGCAGCAGCTCCTGATGAAGCTGCGGACGCGCGCTTCGCTGATGTTGATTGTGGCGCATCCTGACGATGAGGACGGCGGATTCCTGACGTACGAGTCACGCGGCGTGGGGGCTCGTGTCGCCATGTTGACCTTGAACCGGGGCGAGGGTGGACAGAACCTGATGTCCGGAGATTTTGATGACGCCCTGGGGCTGATCCGGACGCAGGAGCTGCTGGCGGCGGACCGGTACCTGGGTGTCGACCAGATGTTTGGGACGGAGGTCGATTTTGGATTTTCCAAGACTAAGGAAGAGGCTTTTGCCAAGTGGACGCATGAGCGCGTCTTGTATGACGCCGTGCGTGCGGTGCGTCTTTACCGGCCGCTGGTGCTGGCGAGCGTCTTTGTCGGCGGCCCAACGGACGGGCATGGGCAGCATCAGGTCGCCGGAGAGATCACGCAGGAGGTATTTACTGCGGCGGGTGATCCGAAGATCTTTCCGGAGATGATCGCGGAGGGCCTGCTGCCGTGGACCCCGTTGAAGGTCTATGCGCGGGTGCCGTTTTCGCGCGTCACCAAGGACGGCATGTTCGACTACGCGACCGGGAAGACGATCCCGACGCGCTTTGAGAACTACGTGACGGGCAAGGTGACGAATGTGGAGCCGACAGCGACCGTAAAGATTACGGAGAGTGCTCCGGCGTCGGTGGCCTTTGGCGGAAGGCTGGCGGCTCCGGCACTGGGCATGGACGGCCTGACGTATGTGCAGTTTGCGCGGCGGGGGCTGGCACTGCAGAAGACACAGATCGGGCCTGGAACGCGGGAAGCACCACCGGGGAAGTCCGAGACGGGATACACGTTGATGGGGTCGCGGCTGGGGACGCCGCCGGCGACGGAAGCAAGCATTTTCGCGGGAATCGATACGACGCTGGCGGGGATCGCGGATCTGGCGCCGGACGCCCCCAAGCTGCGGGAGGTGTTGCTGGCGATCGATGCGCGGGTTGCTGAAGCGCAGCAGCTGTTTGCGCCGGATCGTATGGACGCGGTTGCTCCTCCGCTGCGCCGCGCACTGGCTGCTGTGGATTTGTTGCTGACAGCGTATGCAAAGCCGGATGCGATTCCGGATGCGCAGAGATTGAATGTGCTGCATGAATTGCGGATCAAGCGGGTGCAGCTGAACGATGCGCTGGTGCTGGCGGACGGCTTGCGGCTGACGGCGACGCTCGATGCGAAGAGTGATCCGCTGCTGAGCACTCTCCATTCGGCGACGGTCCATGTGCGGCTGGAAAACAGCGGCGGGCGAACGCCGGTGCTCCTGCGGGAGGACACCTCGGCCATGTCGCTGCCCGACGCAGACGCAAGCAAATTGCCCCGGGGAAGGACCGAGACGACCCGCACACTTATGTTTCAGCAGGGTTTGCCGGTGACTCGACCGTACTTCTCGCGGCCAAACCCGGAACAGGCCTTTTACGATGTGTCGCAGCCGGATTTGCGCAATGCGCCCTCGACTCCGCCGCCGCTGGTGGTGACTCAGCTGGTGGACGATGATGGGGCTCGGCTTATCTTGAAGACGGCGGTGACGGCCAAGGAAGCGGCGCTCGAGGCCGCGCAGGTGGAGCCGCCGTTCTCCGTGGCGCTGGCGCCGGAGTTCGGCATCGTTCATATGGACGCTCGATCCTTCCTGGTCGAGTCGCT
>CAXUEE010000047.1:3635-9677 GCA_964249905.1 uncultured Acidobacteriaceae bacterium | reverse complement strand
GAAAGCAAGGCTGTCGGTCCCGGAGGGCTGGACGTCGAGGCTCAGCCCAGCGGCTTTGCCGGTTCAGTCCGGGTCGAGTCGGCTCAAGGGTACGGAAAATTCCCTAGGTGAACCAGAGATATGGCAAGTTGAGCCGCACGACGCTCAGCTGAGGGCTGCCTATCTCCTGCATGCGGAAGTTTCATGTGAAGGTCGTAAGTATACTGAGTCGTACCGAGCGGTTGGGTATCCAGGGCTTCCGCATACCAATTTCTACGTACCCGCAACGTACAAGGCAGAGGCGGTGGATGTGCATACTGCGCCGGGGCTGCGGGTGGCGTATCTTCCCGGGACGGGCGATCCGCTACCGGATTTCCTGCCGAACCTGGGGGTCACGCCGGTGCTGATCACGCCTCAGGATCTCAATCCGGCAGCGCTTGCAAAGTATGACGCGGTGATCGTCGGGGTGCGGGCGTATGCCGCGCAGTCGGCTCTGGGCGGCGCGGGTTCAAAGCCGCTGATCGAGTATGCGCGGGCGGGCGGAATCGTGGTTGTCGAGTACATGACGGCCAAGTTCGGGGACGCGGAGGCTCCGTATCCGATTAAGGTACCGGGCGATTCGGCGCACAACGTTGTAGAAGAAGCGCAGCCCATACGGGTCCTCACACCTAAGAGCCCGCTCCTGAGCTGGCCGAACGAAATTACCTCGGCTGATTTTGACGGATGGATGGAGGAGCGCGGACATGGATTCGCGGCAACCTGGGCTCCGCAGTATCAGGCGCTGCTCGAAACCGGGGACGTCGGACAAGACCCGCAGCGCGGCGGATTGCTGCTTGCGCCTGTCGGCAAGGGGGCTTACGTGTATTGCGCGCTCGCCCTCTACCGCCAGCTGCCGGAAGGGGTTCCGGGAGCGTACCGGCTGCTCGCAAACCTGATCAGTTACGGGAAAAATCCGCGACGGCTTTCTCCGAATCGATCGGCGCGGCAAGATCACTCGCTCGTACTCGTGCATCACAGCAGGTGGGACGGACGCTCCGAGGTGTACCGCGGCAGGTCTTCCCCTGAGGAGCGTTGTGCATGACTGGATTTCGCGAGTCACAACTGCTGGAAGCGGTCGATCTGCTTTTGGACGCTCGGCGTACGATGACTCCGATGAACGATCTGCCTCCAGAACTGCGGCCGGTGACGCTGGACGAAGTCTTCTTTGTGCAGGATCGGATGCAAGAGGCCTACGGCGATGTGGGGGGCTGGAAGGTGGGTGCGGCTTCTGGCGAAGTGACTCCGATGGCGGCTCCAATTCCGCTAACGGTGATTGCCGCGAACGGTGCGTCCCGGGGAGGGCGACTGCGAGGCTTAGAGGCAGAAGTGGCGTTTCAGCTGGGATCGGATTTGCCGAAGCGCGCGACGCGGTACACCGATGAAGAGGTCTATGGCGCCATCGCAGGCTGTCATCCGGCGATCGAGATCCTGGAGTCCGCGCTCGTAGACCCGACGCGTCCGGAGGTGAAGATGACGATGCTGGCGGACCTGCAGATGCATGGCGGCCTGATCCTTGGACCGGATTGCCCTACCTGGCGAATGGTGGATTTTCAGAAGGAGCACGTGACGCTGGCCATCGACGGCATGATCCGGGTGGAAGAGACAGGATCCCATCCACTGGAAGATTTGCTGCGGCTTCTTCCCTGGCTTGCGAATGAGGGCGCTGCGCGTACCGGTGGTCTCCGTGCCGGGCAATGGATCACGACCGGCAGCTGGACGGGCAATGTGCTGGCCCGCTCCGCTTCTTCGGTGGATGTTCACTTTTCGACGATCGGGCGAGTGAGTCTGCGCTTCGACTGAGCGCATGCCTTGTTGCCGGAGGATCTGCACGGGTTTGCCTCTGCATGCAGCGGATGTGTTTTCCTCTAGCTCCGCCGTCTGCGGCCGCTGATGCAGGAGAGAAGCAGATTCCCGCGGGATGACAAACATAAGTCTGGCGGCTATTCGGTGTTCTTGCCGGCTGTTCGGAAGGCTTGTTGAAACTGCTGCGCGTCAAAGGGGGTGCGATGGAGGTTGGGCTCTTCGTCCTCCCTGGGTTCGAAGGCGATCTCTGTCTGTTGCACCGCGTCCGCGATGACCACCGTTTTTGCGTTCAGGAACTCGCGCATGCCGGCTGCCGAGAGCTCGCGTCCGTAGCCTGAGCGTTTGATGCCGCCAAAAGGAAGACGAGGGTCGCTTGCCACCATGGCGTTGACGAAGACCTGGCCGCACTCGAGCTCGGCGATCAACCGTTTTTGTTCCTCCGCGTCGCGGGTCCAGGCGGAGGCGCCCAGACCGAAGGGCGTGTCGTTTGCGACTTGGATCGCTTCCTCGAGCGAGCCTACGCGAAAGAGCATGGCTACGGGCCCGAAGATCTCCTCACAGTAAACTCCCGAGTTTCGGGGAACATCGGCCAGCACCGTGGGAGGAAAGAAATTGCCTGTTCCCTCCCGGCGCTGGCCTCCGGTCAGCAGTCGCGCGCCGGCCCGGGTTGCGGCGTGCACCTGCTGCTGGACTTCGTGGGCGATCTGCGGCGTGGCGAGCGGGCCTATTTCGGTGGCTTCGTCGGTTGGGTCGCCAACGATAAGGGCCTGCATGGCGGTGACAAAGCGCGACTCAAAGTCGGCGTAGATGTCTTCGTGAACCACGAAGCGCTTCGCCGCGATGCAGGACTGGCCGTTGTTGACGGTACGAGCCTTGACTGCGGTGCTCAGGGCAAGCTCAAGGTCGGCCGAGGGCAGGACGATGAAGGGGTCGGATCCGCCGAGCTCGAGAACGGAGCGCTTCAGCAGCCAACCGGCCTGGGCGGCAATCGCACGCCCCGCGGCCTCGGAGCCAGTGACCGTGACGGCAGCGACCCGCTCGTCCGACAGAACCGCCTCGACCTGCCGGATCTCGATAAGGAGGGTCTGGAAGGTACCTCGGGGGAAGCCGGCGCGGCGGACAAGGGCTTCGATGGCGAGGGCGCACTGCGGCACATTCGACGAATGCTTCAGCAGGGCGACGTTGCCGGCCATCAGCGCCGGCGAAAGAAAGCGGAACACCTGCCAGAAAGGGAAGTTCCAGGGCATGACGGCGAGCACGATGCCGAGCGGATCCCAGCGCACGTAGCTGTTGTTCTGCTCGGTGGGAATAGGCTCCTCGGTGAGGATGCGGACGGCGTTCTCGGCGAAGTAGCGGCAGCCGAGCGCGCATTTGAGGACCTCCTGGCGGGCGCTCGCCAGTGTTTTTCCCATTTCAGCGGTGATGATGGCGGCGAGCTCGTCGACCTCGTGCTCCAGGATGCCGGCCAGCTTGCGCATGCACAGGGCGCGATGCTCCAGCGGAACTTCACCGTATACCCGGAAAGCGGCGTGTGCAATGCCGATCTTCGCCTTGACGGCCTCGTCACTCAGGGGCTCGAACTGGCGAAGCACCTCGCCGGTAGCTGGATTGATAGAGGTAATCGACATAGGTAACAGGGTCCGCAGCCAGTTTAGCAAGAGGTATCCGGGGATGGCGTCATGACAGGCTGCTCAAGCATCTGCTCCAGCTCGGCGTGGAGTGCCGAGGCGATCTCCTCCGGGGCGGCACCCGGCGCGGGATAGAGGGGCCGCCCGATCCGGATGCCGAGGCGTCCGGCGTGGAACCATGCCTTGGGCGAGGCAATCTCCTCCCGCAAGCCGCGAAGAGCGATGGGCAGGACTGCTGCGTTGGAAGCCTGGGCAAGCAGGCCGATGCCGGCGCGGAAGGGCTGCAGCTCACCGGTGCGGGAACGGCGGCCCTCTGGGAAGACAAGCACGTGGAAGCCGCGGTCGAGCGCCTCGCCGGCGTGCGCGAAGCTGCGGCGGAACCCGGCCTGTCGAGGAAGAGGAAAGGCGTTGAGGAGGGCGGTGACGAGCCAGTACTGGAAGAAGGCGAGAGCGTTGGCCAAACCGCTGCCCTGGTTGCGCGCGTGCCGCCAGTCTTCAAGCATCTCCCCCGCAGTAGCCACGGCGAGATGCCGGCGCAGATGCGGGGGCAGGGCGTAGAGCACAAGGCCTACGTCGAACCAGGTGGCGTGATTGGCGATGAGCAGTAAGGGCCGGGTGGGAAGAGGTGCGGCGGAGAGTTCTATGCGGGGCTTGGCAAGAAGCCAAACCAGCGGGCGAACGATGGCTTCCACGAAGGCGACGCGGAGGGCTTGCACAGGACGCGACCATGGCCAGCGTGGGTAGCGAAAGATAGAGGGAGGCTGGCCGTCCGGCAGACTTTGGCTTGCGGTCAATCCTGCGACTGGAGCACCTGCCGGGGCAATCTGGCCTGCGAGTGCGGCCCGCAGCTGTCCGAGAGTCTCGATTTGCTGGAAGCTAACGTCGTCCATGGAGGCGCCGAAGCGTTGCTCGACGGCGCTTTGCAGCTGGACGCGTCCAAGGCTGTCGAGATGAAGGTCTTCGGCCAGGCGGGCATCGTCGTCTCCGCGCCTGGCCGGGATTCCAGTGAGAGAGGCGATGAGCGCGGTGAGGGAATCGGCTTCTTCGATATCGTCCGAGGCAAGGCTCTGCCGCGCGGCCCACTCCGCTACTTTTCTTCGTTGGACTTTGCCGGTCGGGGTGCGGGGCAGATCTGCATCTCGCCATAAGAACCAATGGCGGATCTGCTGGTAGCCCGCGAGTGCGGCGTTGGCGGCATGCACGGCGGCGATGGCGGCTCCTGGTCCGGCGGGCACGACGAGAATCGCTGCCGGCTCCTGGCCGCCGCTTTCGACGGCAAGGGAGACAACCGCGCAGGCGGTCACTTGAGGCTGGCGAAGGAGGGCCGCCTCGACGTCTTCGGGGTGGATGTTGACGCCGGATGCGTTGACGATGACCTCGCTATGGCGGCCAGTGAAGCGAAGATTTCCGTCGTCGTCCTCCGTGGCGAGGTCTCCGGTGACGAGCCAGGGGTCCTGTCGCTCGATGAGTTGGCCGTGCTGCCAGGTTGCGGTCGAGACCATCTCGCCGCGGACCGAGATCTCGCCTTCGGGGCCGAGGCGTATGTCGCGCCCGGGGAGCGGTTTGCCGATCGTTCCGCGACTGACGCGGAAGGGATGGTTGAGAGTGATGAGGGCGGCGGTCTCCGTCATGCCGTAGCCCTGGATGACGGCGAATCCCATGCGGTTCCAGAAGTCTTCAAGATCCGCCGGCAGTGAGGCGCCGCCACACACGAAGGCCCAGAACTTCCAGCCGAGGCGCCGGTGCACGCGGCGGAAGTGCCAGATACGTCGCCAGACGCTCTCTCCGGACGCAGCTTGCAGGTGGTGTGGATCGATGGCCAGGTAGGACCGCAGCAGATGCAGCAGACGGGGGACCGCGGCGAGCACCGTAATACGTTCGCGGCGCAGGGTATGGACGATCCGCTCGGCTTCGAGGCGATTCTCGAAGTGAACTTCTGCGGCGAGGATAGGCGGAAGCCACAGGCCCATGAACTGGCCGAAGACGTGACTAAGGGGCAGTGTGTGCAGGAAACGCAAAGGATGGAACCAGCGCTCGTAGCGGCGATACCTGCGCATCTCGGCCTCGATCGGCTCAACGCTGGCGAGTACGTTGCCGTGGGTGTGCACGATGCCCTTGGGCTCGGAGGTGGTTCCGGAGGTGAAGAGAATTTGCAGCGGGCTCTGCCGATGCAGGTTCGGGACGGGTGCGCAAGGGCCGGCGGTGGGCAGTCGGATGAGTTCAGAAACGGCAGATGCGGGAGCGATGCCGGGAGTGCCGCCAGCAATGCGGCGTCGCCCAAGACGAGTTTGGGGGTTGTCTCGGCGAGGACACGGGCGGCGAACGCAAGCGTGCCTGCCGCGTCTAGGGGAACCACCAGAACGCCGCATACGATGCATGCGAAGAAGGCGGCAACCCACTCCAAGGAGTTTTCAGCCCAGAGCAGGACGCGCTCGCCGGGGGCGATGCCGCGACGCTCGAGTTCGGCGGCGATGCGATCCGTAAGGACGGCAAGCGCGGCATAGCTGGTTCTGACGCTGCGGTTGCCGGTGTAGCGCACGATGGCGGTTTGGGTTCCGGCTTGGCGCCAGTCGTCGACCAGCGTGGCCAGGTG
>CAXUEE010000047.1:2902-3625 GCA_964249905.1 uncultured Acidobacteriaceae bacterium | reverse complement strand
GGCGAGTTCGGCTACGGCCTCGAAGGGCTGCTCACCAGCCTGCACTGGAAGCTGCCATGGTTAGTTAGAGGCATATGCCATAATCGGGTTTGTTCCCGACGAGAAACGTGACCAAGGGAGAAAGCGTGCCGACCCAAGATGACGAGCGCTTTATGCGAATGGCCATTGCGCTGGCGACGGAGAACGTCGTGTCCGGGCGCGGAGGTCCGTTCGGCGCGGTGCTGGTGCGGGAGGGCGCGGTGCTGGCCACGGGAGTAAACCAGGTGACGGCGACCAACGATCCGACGGCCCATGCGGAGGTTTCGGCGATCCGCAACGCGTGCCGGGCGCTGGCCACGTTTGAGCTACAGGGAGCGGTGCTGTATTCAAGCTGCGAGCCTTGTCCGATGTGCCTGGCGGCGATCATGTGGGCGCGCTGTGGCGGGCTCTTCTTCGGCAATACGGCTGAGGACGCGGCGGCGGCGGGCTTTGATGACTCCTACTTTTATAAGCAGGTCCGCCAGGCCGCGGATGCGCGTGATCTGCCGACGGGCAATTTACTGCGTGCGGAGGCAGGGTCGAGCTTCGATGCGTGGCAAACCTTTGCGGGAAGGATTCTTTACTGATGAAGCTGACAAAGGTTGCATTGCTGGGGTTCGGAACGGTTGGGCAGTCGGTGGTGAAAGGACTGCAGGAGAGCCGCTTGCCGGCGGTTCAGCTGACTCATATTTTGAACCGCGAGGT
>CAXUEE010000047.1:0-2892 GCA_964249905.1 uncultured Acidobacteriaceae bacterium | reverse complement strand
GGGCGGGAGGTGGCCTGGACGGAAGTCCTCGCGGAGTTGCTCGCGTCGGAGGCGGATGTGGTGGTGGAACTAATCGGCGGGTCCGATCCGGCGGCGGCATGGATCGAAGGCGCGCTGCGGTCGGGCAAATCCGTGGTGACGGCGAACAAACAGCTGATCGCATACCGGGGGCCGGAGCTGGCGCGTCTGGCGGCGGAGCATGGGGTGCAGCTGCTGCACGGCGCCGCAGTGGCCGGGGGGGTGCCGGTGATCCCGGGCGTTCAGCAGGGGCTGGGCGGCGACCAGGTAACGCGGATCAGCGGCATCCTGAACGGTACGTGCAACTACATTTTGAGCCGGATGGAGGCGGGCGATCGCTACGCGGATGTGCTCAAGGATGCGCAGGCGCTCGGCTATGCGGAGGCGGATCCGACCGCGGATGTAGGCGGCTTCGACGCGCGCGCCAAGCTATGTATTCTGGCGCGGGTGGCGATGCAGGCTGAGCTCGACCCGGAGCAGGTCGCGACCCAGAGCATTGCGGATGTGGATGCGGTGGACTTTGCGTATGCGCGGGAGCTGGGCTCGACCATTCGGCAGGTCTCGAAGGCGCAGTTGCTGGAAGACGGCATGTACGCGCGGGTGGCGCCGATGCTGGTGCCGCTGAACTCGCCGCTGGCGTGGTCGCACGGGACGCAGAACATGGTCGTTTCGACGGGCCGCATGGGAGGCGACGTCGTGTTCTCGGGGCACGGAGCGGGTGGCGATGCGACGGCGGTGGCGGTGCTCTCGGACCTTCTGGCGGTGGCGCAGGGCTCGCGCGCGGTACATCTAGAGGCAGAGGCGAAATCGGTGACCGGGGACTCGGTAGCGCCGCATTATCTGCGCTTCATCGTGAACGACAAACCGGGAATCGTGTCGGCGATTTCGGGAGCGCTGGCGGCTGTGGGCGCAAACATCGACTCGCTCCTGCAGCGGAAGGGCTATCCGAAGCAGCGGCTGGCGTTTGTGGTGACGACAGAGCCGTGTTTGAACTCGGTGATTGCGCGGGCGGTGGACTCGACGGCGGCGCTGGACTGCATGATTGCGCGGCCGCTGGCGCTTGAGATGCTGGTGGTCGACGACAGAGACGAGCCGACTGCGTGATCGCTCAAGCGGAGAATGCCGCGACTGGTTCCGGAAGAACAGGCAGCGGAGGAGAGGCGTACGCAGGGTAGAGTTCGGGGCGTGGCTCAAGGCGAGTGTGCGGGCGCAGCCTCTCCTGCTCGGGCCGGATATTGCAGCGGATCCACGCAGGCGGGAGGATCTGGCGGGAGATGGCTTCGTCTCGCCACACGCTGGGCGCGCAGACGATCTTGCCGGGATGGGGGTTGAGCCAGGCGCCCCACCAGGAAAAGCTGCTGTTGGCGATGATGTTGTGCTTGCAGGCAGCCATCAGGCGCAGGTCTTCGTGGCTGTTGAGGGCGTCATTGTGGTCCACGAAGATCATCTTGACGTGTCCGGGCAGGTGTTTGCGGCAGTACGCGATGTCGTCCGAGAAGATGAAGAAGGTTGGATTGCTGACGCGCTTCCGGATCGCCTCGATGGCGTTGCGCTGGTAGGTCAGCGAGAGGGCGTCCTTGCCGCCGTGGACGCGGGTGTAATCGCCGCGCCGCACATGGAGAGAGACGGGCGCGGCAGTTTCCTGAATCTGGTGCAGCAGATCTAGGTTTTTGCCGGCAGGAGCGTTGCGGAAGGTGAGGTGTTCGCGCAGCTCGGGCTCGATCGCGTCGGGGATGCGGTGGGTTTGCAAATATCCGAACAGGTAGAGCTTGCGGGTGAAGGCATGCAGGCTCAGGTCAGCGGGAAAGGCGTAGTTGAGAAAGTGTTCCTGGAAGAGAACCTGGTTGCGGGAAAGGACGCGGGCCGGTTTGGCGAAGAGCTGGTTGCGCTTGACGCGGGAAAACATCAGGCGATCCCAGCGAGACATGGCGCGGATGGGAGCGCGTATGCAGAACTTTGAGAGCAGGATAGGGAAGCCGTGCCTGCGGAGGGAGATTTCTGGTTCCTGGAGGACTTCGAATGCGACGCCCAGCTGCTGCGAGAAGAAGAGTGCGTTCGCGTATTGAAAGAGCTGATTCCCAACACCGCCCGACTGCGCCAGCAGAATTTTCATCTCCGTCTGTTCTCTCCGGGTACAACCCGAAGTTAACAGTCAGCGGTGGCGTGGCACGATGGCCCATTTGGGGCTTGGAAACCCCGCTGGAGGGATTGCACCGCTCCAGCCGAGGCAGGAAGTTAA
Organism: uncultured Acidobacteriaceae bacterium; assembly: GCA_964249905.1. Classification (GTDB taxonomy): domain Bacteria; phylum Acidobacteriota; class Terriglobia; order Terriglobales; family Acidobacteriaceae; genus Edaphobacter. The sequence continues at coordinate 635 of CAXUEE010000047.1, read as the reverse complement.
TACTTGGGCATGGAGCGGTCGATCTTGTCTGCCCAGGCGAGGATGCCGCCGGCCAGGTTCGAGACGTTGGTGAAGCCGGCGTTCTTGAGGATGAGCGCGGCTTTCTGGCTGCGGGCTCCGGAGCGGCAGTGGACGACGATCTCCTCGTCTTTGGCTGCGGGGATTTCGCCGATGCGGGACTCGAGCGAGCCGACGGGGATCAGTGGCGCGCCGAGCGAGGCGATAGGGACCTCGTGCGGCTCGCGAACGTCGAGCAGGAAGAAGTCCTCGTGGGTATCCTGCTTGCGTTTCAGATCTTCGACGGTGATCTGCGGAATGCCGTCGACCACGGTGCCTGAGACGTCTTTGTTCTGGGCGACTTCGAGGGGTCCGGTAAGGTCGGCGGGCTTCTCAATGCCGCAGAACTGGTCGTAGTCGATCAGGTGCTGGATCTCATGCGTGCCGCAGGCGGGGCAGGCGGGGTTTTTGCGGAGCTTGAGCTGGCGGAAGTTCATGCCGAGCGCGTCGACGAGGAGCAGGCGGCCGGCGAGCGACTCGCCGATGCCCAGGATGTACTTGATGACTTCGGTGGCCTGGATGATGCCGACGAGACCGGGCAGGATGCCGAGGACGCCGCCTTCCGCGCAGCTGGGAAC
>CAXUEE010000046.1:0-19414 GCA_964249905.1 uncultured Acidobacteriaceae bacterium | reverse complement strand
GGAACGGGCGTCGGCAGTGTGCTTCGGCACCCTGGCGCAACGGAACGAGCGATCGCGCGAGTCCCTTCGTGCGTTGATACGCGCAACCTCGGAGACCTGTGTTCGCGTGTGCGATGTCAATCTGCGGATGCCTTTCTGTACGGCCGAGACGCTCCGCTGGTGTTTGCACCACGCGACGGTGCTGAAGGTCAGCGACGAGGAGCTTCCGCACGTGGCGCACTTGCTTGGGCGCTTGCTGGACGAAGCTCCTGACGAGAAGGAGGGTCTTCTGACCGCCTGGGCGGAGGACGCGGCGGCCATGCTGCTGAAACTGGCGCCGCGCTGCAGCATGGTTGCCATTACGCTGGGACCCCATGGAAGCCTCCTGGCAAATCGAGCCGGCGCGCATCGGCATCGGGGGCACCCGGTGCGGGTCGTGGATACGATCGGGGCGGGGGATGCCTTTACGGCGGGTATGGTTCACGCGTTCGTTCGCGGAGGCTCGCTTAGACAGATCAGTGAGGTGAGCAATCTTTGCGGGAGCTTCGTGGCCGGCCGACCGGGGGCTACTCCAGAATTGCCGGACGAATTACTGCAGAAAATTCGCGTTACGCTGACGGAGCCTCCCTTAGGAGTCTGACGCCTGTTGCGTACCGCAGGAAGCGCGCACGATCAGCTCGCAGCGCACAAGGCAATCGCGAACAGGATGGCTGGGAAGATTGAGCCGGTCGAGCATAGTGGACATGGCGATCATGCCGATCTCGGAGCAGTTCTGGCGCAGAGAGGTGAGCGGCGTGGGCAGGAACTTGGCATAGCTGACGTCGTCGACGCCAACCATGCGGACTTCGTCAGGGATGCGGATGCCGAGGGGAACCATGGTTTGCATCAGGTGCGCGGCCGTGACGTCATTGGCGCAGACAATACCATCCGGCTTGTGGGTCTTCAGCATGCGCTGAATATCTTCCGGACAGTCAAAGCGGGTTTGGAAGACGATGGGCCGCGCGCCGTGCTGCAGCGTGTACAGGGCTTCGCGATAGCCGGCGGCGCGAGCTTCCACCGTGGATGCGGAGTTGGTGCGCATGGCGAAGACAATGCGGCGGGCACCGGCCTGAAGAAGGTGGCGAGTCAACACATACCCTGCGCGGTGATTGTCGATCCCGACGAGATCGTAGTTGGAGCGATCAGGGTAGTGGACGAAGTCGCGGTCAAGAAGAACGACCGGGATGCCACTGCGTTCGAGCATGGAGATGAGGCGCTGGTTGGAAGCGTCGCTGGACTCGGCATACTCTGTGGGCGCAAAAAAGACTCCGGACACACGCTGGGCGATGTACTGCTGACAGAGGAACTCAGCCGCCTCCACCTTGTTGGCTGCGTCGATCGGCGAAGAGCCCCAGGTGAGCGAGTGGGAGCGAGCGTGCGGCGAACGCAGTATGCCCTGGCAGATGGGCTCGAAGATATCGGTCCTGCCGAAGTCGGGGATCAGCACACCGAACTGGCGGGAAGACTCCTGTGGCAGCCGTTCGACGTAGGTTCCGGATCCGGGGCGCCTGACGACGAGATGATCGCGCTGCAACGTCTGAAATGCTTTGGCGACCGTGATGCGAGACGCTTCAAAGCGCTCGCACAGGAAGGCTTCCGAGGGCAGGCGATCGCCGGGTTTATAGACGCCGGACTGAATCTCCCCGAGGAGTTGCTCGTAGATGGCGCGATGGCGCGGCATCTCGGCAGGCGTTCGTTCTGAGGCAGTGGAATGCAGTCGGCTGAGAGACTTCTCCTGGTTCGCGACCCGCTTCCCGGTCTTGCTCGACTTGTTATAGACAGCCATCAGGTTAATCCTGAGCCTTTTGATAGGACGAATGCGTTGATTCTGTCATAGTCTGTGACAGAACGTTACACGTGCGGCGCTGCCGATCGGAGATCGCGTCCGGTGCTGCTGGGCTCAAGACATCATGCACATAGCTCTATGCACTTCTAGATACGGATACCTCGCGCGAATAGTTCTTTTGGCGCTCGCAGTGCAAGCTCATGCACAGTTGCCGCTCGAGAGTGGGAAGACACCGGCACAGGAGGGTGCGCAGGCTCCTGCTCGAGGTGGCTCGATCACCGGCGGCAGCTTTCCCGCGGTTTACGATGCGAACAACCTACCGATCACGGTGGGCGGAACAGTTAAGAGTGGTCCGGCCGTGTACGAAGATGCGGCGAAGCATGGCGGGTTAACGACGTGGCATCACACGATGGGATCTGCCGAGAAGAAGACCATCGTGGAGACGATCGGGTCCGGCGTCGCGCTGCTGGACTATGACAACGATGGATGGCTGGACATCTACCTCGTAAACGGCAGCACACGCGAGGCGATGGACGGAAAAGCGCAGACACCGCACGCTGCACTGTTCCACAATAACCATGACGGCACCTTTACCGATGTCTCGGCAAAGGCAGGTGTAGGCAACGACCGCTGGGGCTTTGGCGTAGCTGTCGGAGACTACGACAACGACGGCTGGCCGGACCGTACGTAACTAACCTGGGCAAGAACCGGCTGTACCACAACAATCAGGATGGAACGTTTACCGACGTTGCCGAAAAAGCGGGTGTGGCGTTGGGCAACTGGTCTACAGGCGCCACGTGGGGGGACTATGACGGGGACGGCCAACTCGACCTGTTTGTGCCCGGCTACGTCCACTACGATTTTAGAAACGAGGCGACCAGCGAAGGCCTGCCGGTGACGTTCTGCCAATACCGCGGAGTCAAAACACTGTGCGGACCACGCGGTCTGCCGGGGGAGAGCGATCACCTGTTTCATAACAACGGGGACGGCACATTCAAGGATGTGAGCGTGGAAGCGGGCGTCGCCGATAAGGCTGGCTATTACGGACTTTCCTCCATTTTCATCGACGTCAATAACGATGGCAGGCCGGACCTGTTGGTGGCGAACGATTCGACGCCGAACTACCTGTACATGAATCTGGGTGGCGGCAAGTTCGAGGATCAGAGTTACGCCTCCGGCTACGCGCTAAACAAGGAAGGGCGCGAAACGGCGTCCATGGGGATTGCGGTTGGGGACTATCGCAACAACGGGCTCCTGGACATCTACAACACAACCTTCTCGGACGATTACAAACCTTTGTATCGCAACGATGGAGACGCGAACTTTACGGATATCAGCTACGACGCGAAGGTCACGGAGCTGACGATTCCCTTCCTCGGTTGGGGCACGGCGTTTCTGGATTACGACAACGACGGCTGGAAAGACCTGCTGGAGGTAAACGGACACGTATACCGGAACGCGGACGAGAACCATTGGGGCACCACCTGGGCGGAGCGCCCGCTGCTCTTTCACAATGTCGCCGGAAAGACAATGAACCCCGTGCCAGCGGTGGAGGGGACGGCGCTGGCGCAGGCGATGACCTCGCGGGGCATGGCCGTAGGTGACCTGTTCAACGACGGAAAGATGGATGCGGTGGTCAATAATATCGACGCCGTTCCCGCGCTGTTGCGGGATGTGGACGGCAACCGGAATCACTGGCTGGGGGTACTGCTGGTGGGAGGCGCGAAGAGTCCGCGCGATGCCACCGGGGCAACCGTGCTGGTGAAGGCGAACGGCATAACGCAACGCGGAGATGTATTCTCGGGCGGCAGCTTCGCGTCGACCTCGGACATGCGTCCGCACTTCGGGCTGGGTTCGTCGGCCAGCGTGGAGCGGCTGGAGGTTCACTGGCCCAGTGGACTGCACGAGGTATTCGTCGTGGGCGCGGTGGACAGGATCTTGACTTTGCGTGAGGGTCAAGGGACGGCTCTGACCGCCACGAAACCCGAGTAGCATCGCGAGAAGCAGCTGCTGACAAGGGTTGTGCGGATAGATTAGAATTCGTTCGCAAAGCTGTCATAGCAATTTCGCGCACCATGGAGGATTTCTGGCGCAGTACGAGCCAAACCTGAGCGCCCGCACCAGCCGGGTGCGGCTCTACCTGCTGGCCTCGCTTGGCTTGGCATTGGGAGCGCTGACGCTGCGCCCTGCACGGGTAGAGGCGGGGACGGAAGGCGATGCGGCCGCGGCGGCGCGCACCGCCTACTCGCAGAAGGCGGCCAAGGACTACACGTATCGATTCGGGGCGGAACATCCGTTCCTGCCGTCCAACATCACGACGGATAACGGCGAGTTCATCGATCCGAAAAGCTTTCCTACGGCACAGTACTGCGGGCACTGTCATCAGGAGACACACGCCCAGTGGAGGCAGTCGGCGCACTCGAATTCCAATCGGGCGCCCTGGTATCTGCGCAACGTAAATCTTCTCAACGCGGAGAAGAACATCTCGTCGTCGCGGCATTGTGAGGGCTGCCACGATCCGGTGGCGGTCGTGGCTGGGGCCATCACCGAGGGTGCGCCGCGAAAACGTCCGTACGACCAGGACGGCGTGACCTGCATGGTCTGCCATTCGATCAAGAGCGTGGACACGCGGGGTACGGCGAGCTTTGTGGTGGCCGAGCCGGCGGTGCTGCTGGACGAGAACGGGCAGCCGATTCACCGCGCGGTGGCGGATGCGGAGATCCTGGCGCACCTGGACCGGCACTCGGCGGCGGTGATGAAGCCGTTCTACCGAACGAGCGAATTCTGCTCCACCTGCCACAAGGCGGCCCTGCCCAGGACACTCAACGACTACAAGTGGCAACGGGCGATCTCGCTCTACGATGAGTGGCAGAACAGCTCGTTTGCGAAGGAGTCGCCGCTGCCCTTCTATAAGAAGGACTCGGTCTCCACCTGTCAGACGTGCCACATGCAACGCGAAGCACTGCAGACCGTGGACTACGGCGCGAAGCAGGGACAGCTGGCGAGCCACCGTTGGCTGGGCGCGAATACCATAGTGCCGCAGTACTACCACTTCGACGAGCAGGGCAAGCGTGTGGTGCAGTTCCTGCAGGCCAACGTGTTCAACGTAGACATCTTCGGACTGGAGACGGGAGAGCCGGCAGCCAATGGCGCAGGAACACAGCAGCTGATGGCGCCGCTGGGTGAAAAGCCGTTCGAGCTGCAGGGTGGAGAGCGAGCGACGATCTCGGTCGTCATTCAAAACAAGGGGATCGCCCACTCGCACGTACCGGAACAGCGCGACATGTATGAAAGCTGGGTGCAGTTCACGGTGAAAGATGCGGCGGGCAAGGTGATCGCGGAGAGCGGCGGCGTCCAGCCGGGGAAGGAACTGGATCCGGCGGCGCACAGCTTCACCAACCGTCTGGTCAACAAGAATGGAACCGCAAACGACCTGCACCAGGTGTGGGATAACCGCGTGGTGGCGTACAACAACACGATCCAGTCCGGCCGTTCGCAGCTGATTCGCTACTGCTTCCGCATGCCCAGCAGGGGGGCCGTGACCGTGACCGCGACAGTTCGGTACCGGCGGTTCGATCAGCACTTTATGGACTTCGGCATGAGCGAGCCCGAAGGACAGCATTATGTGCAGCCGGTTATTGATATGGTCTCTCAGACGCGGACGCTCAGCGTGGCCAGGAACGAGCCGACGCCGGCCGCCAAAGCGGACAATCCGGAGTGGATGCGCTGGAACAATTACGGCATCGCGCTGCTGGATGCGCAGCAGTATGCGGCCAGTGTGGGCGCGTTCGAGCATGTCGCGAAGATGCGTCCTGACTATGCAGACGCGCAGACAAACATCGGGCTGGCTTACATTCAGTGGGAAAAGTACGACGAGGCTTTGCCATACCTGACGGAGTCGCTGCGACTGGCGAAGGAGAATGCGAGGGCGCTGTATTACCTGGCGCTGGTGGAGCGAAATCGCGGTGAGGTGGACAGAGCCGTTACTGACCTCGAAAAGGTGATCGTACAGTTTCCGCGCTCCCGCGATGCGCATCGGGAACTTGGATTCTCCTTTTACCAGCAGCATAAGTACGACGTAGCGCGTGCCGAGTATGAGCGGGTGCAGGCGATCGACCCGGACGACCTGGCGGCACACTACAACCTGGCCATTCTGTATCGAAGGCTGGGCCTGAAGGAGAAGGCGTCGGAGCAGGCCGCGTACTTTGCGGACCAAAAGGATGATCCGACCGCGAGCACCTTTGCGCTTGAGTATCTGCGCAAACATCGCGAGATCGCGCAGGAAAGTGTGCCGTGGCATGTGCACGATCTGGACAAACACGGAAGCGATGAGAAAGAGCCGGTTCTGCCCTTGGTTATTCCGACCAGTGCAGACACCTCGGGCGGGGGACGTTAGATCGTGTTGCCTGTAGGTGCAGCTGGTGCCACGTCCTCCATGGGCGTTTTCTCCCAGGGAAAGCGCCGCTGCACGCCTGATTCGGGAACCCTGCCAACAGGGAAAACGGTCTAGGCCGGCGTGCGCGAACGGATAGCCATTTTGATCGGGACAGTGTGGCTGGTTGTCCTCTTCGCATTGTTGCCGCACCTGCATAGCGTGCAAGCGGAGACGGCACCGGTGGCGGATGGGGCAGAACTCTTCGCGACCAAAGGGTGCGCGCATTGCCATGGACCGGCCGGTGTGGGAGGAACCCTCGGACCGGATCTCCAGCTGGTGCGCAAGCGCCTGAATGCTGGCGCGATTGCCCGGCAGATACACGATGGAGGAATGGCCATGCCTGCGTTTGGAGATCAGCTGAGCGACCTGGAGATTCAGCATCTGGTCGCGTACCTGCGAGTGAAACGCAAGCCGGTCGAAGCCCCCGCGAGGCTGGCCGCGCCCGGCAGCACAGACTTGCCTTGAAAGCACAGCCAGCTCCGCCGCTTCACTTTGTCTGCGCGGGTTTGCCTTTGCCTTCGGTGACTTCGAGGGTCCGGTCAACAGAAGATGCGGGGAATAGCTCGCTGACACCATTGGGCCAGCGGACCTCGATTGAGCTGAGATGGGACTCCGCGCCGAGACCGAAATGCAAGCGGAGATCGTTGGAGCTGTTATAGCTGGAACCGCTGCGCACCTCGTCGACCCAGGAGCGTTTGTCACCGTGAAGGGTGACGCGGGCGCCAATCGCGGAGCGGTTCGAGACCGTGCCGGCGAGATGCAGTCCCAGCCAGTGGTTGTGGTTCGCGGCTTGATTGACGAGCAGCATGGGACGCTCGCTAAGGTTGTTCACCACCGCATCGAGGCGGCCATCGTTGAACAGGTCTGCCACCGCGAGGCCGCGTCCGGAAAGAGGTGTAATGAGGCCCGGACCAGAAGCTTTTGACAGGTCTTTGAAGTGGCCGTTGCCCTGGTTCCAGTAGAGGAAGCGCGCCTGCTTAAATGCGGAGCCGAGATGGGCCGCGTCGACCTCCGGATACACGTGTCCATTCACGACCAGCAGGTCGGGAAAGCCGTCGTTGTCGATATCGGCGAAAGCTGTACCCCAGCCGAGCGCGTCGAGATTGGTGCCGAGACCTGCGGCGAAGGTGACGTCGGTGAAGGTGCCGTCACCATTGGCGTGGTAGAGGGTGGAGGTGTCGTCGGAGAAGTTCGTCTTGAAGAGGTCCAGATGGCCATCGCCGTCGTAATCCGCGGCGGTCGAGCCCATCCCAGCCTGCTCGCGGCCGTCCTCGTTGAAGGCGACCCCGGAGTCTGCGCCAACGTCGGCGAAGGTACCGTCATGGTTGTTGCGGTAGAGGATCGATGGAGTGGAGTCGCAGGCGACGTAAATATCCGGCCAGCCATCCTCATCGAAGTCGAGAGTCGTGACAGAGAAGCAGTAATGAGCAAGGGTCTTCTGGATGCCGCTGGCTACGCTGACGTCTTTGAACCGGCCCTTTCCTTCGTTGTGCAGCAGGAGGTTAGAGGCACCCGGAAGCCCGCGTGGACCACACATGACGGGAGTTCCCTTCCACATGCACCCGGCCTCGGCTCCGGGGGCAGGAGTGGAGGCGAGGTCGAAGTGGACATAGTTCGCGACGACGATATCGAGCCGGCCGTCGCGATCGTAGTCGACGAAGGCACACCCGGTTCCCCATTCCTTGCCGCTTCCGGCAGTCTCGGACTCAGCCGAAACATCGCGGAAGGTGCCGTCGCCCTGGTTGTGAAAGAGGTGGTTATGGCCGTAGGCGGTAACGAAGAGATCGTCGAAGCCGTCGTTATCGTAATCGCCGACGCAGGCACCTTGTCCCCAGGCGGAGAGGCCGAGCCCGGATTTTGCAGTAACGTCGGAGAACGTTCCATCGCGATTATTGTGGAAGAGATGGCTGGTCGGTGGTGCGGCCGCGTTCTGGCCGGCCGCCTGCTGGCTGCTGGGGAGTTCTGCTCCGTTGACAAGAAAGATGTCTGGCCAGCCGTCGCGATCGTAGTCGAGGATGGCGACTCCGGAGCCGGTAGATTCAACGATGTACTTCTTAGTAGTGGCGCTCCCGTTCACGTTGTGGACGGTGATGCCCGCCTGTGCGGACACGTCGACAAACCAGGCCGGCGCTGTGTGCGCCGAGGTAGCCGGATACGGGCCCTGGGCGAGCGCAAGCTGAGGTGATACGGCTGCTGAGACAAAGCCAAGCAGGATCAGGCAGGCAAACTGAAAGCAACGTGCGGCACCGATCATGCGGCTCCCGTAACCTTGCCCATGGCCATCGTCTTCAGGATCTTGCCGCCCTCTTCAATGACGTACAGGTGATTCGCGGCGAGCTCCTTGAGCACATCCTTTTTGCCGGAAGGCCATACGATCTCAACGAGGTCCGCACGGGTGGCGCGATCGAGACCGAAGTGCAATCGCAAATCGTTTTGCGAGTAGTAACTGCCTCCGCTGCGCAGTTCCTCTAGCTGCCTCAAGGGCTGGCTACCGACACCAGATTCAGCTTGCGGGGCCGTCGCTGCGGTGACGGTGACCCGAGCGCCGATGCCCGTCCGATTGCTGACCTTGCCGACCAGACGCAGCTTGATCCAGTTGCGGTTGCTGCTGTTGTCGCAGCGCAGCAGCTGCGGCGGAGCGTTGACACAGTTGACGACAAGATCCATGGCGCCATCGTTGTTATAGTCGCCAAAAGCACAGCCGCGCGCTGGAACAGCGTCGTTGATCCCGGATCCCGCAAGACTGGTGACGTCTTCAAATTGGCCGTTGCGCAGGTTGCGATAGGCGTACTTGTGCTCGGCGTAGGGCGCGTCGAGGTGGGAGCCATCGACCTCAGGGTAGACATGCCCATTCGAGATGACGATGTCGAGCCAGCCGTCGTTGTCAAAGTCGACGAAGCCTACGCCCCAGCCAAGGTAGCGCGTGTTCAGGCCAAGGCCCGAGAGATAGGTGTGATCTTCGAAGGTACCGTCGCCAAGGTTCAAATAAAGCGAGTCGGTGTCTCCCGCGAAGTTGGTCTTAACGATGTCGAGCAAGCCGTCGCGGTTGTAATCTCCAACAGCAACACCCATGCCGGCCTGCGGTTTGCCATCGGGTGAGTAGGCGACGCCGGCTTCGATGGCAAGATCCTTGAACGTTCCATCTTTCTGATTCTGGTAGAACGTAGCGGCGGTAGAATCGTTGGCGACGTAGATGTCCGGCCAGCCATCGTTGTCGAGGTCAGCCACTGCGACCGAAAGGCCGTAGGTTCCGATCGTGTCCTCGATCCCGGCCTTCTTTGAAACGTCGGTGAAGGTGCCATCCCCGTTGTTGTGGTACAGGATGTTCTTGCCCCCATCGAGACCCGGAGGTCCGCAAGCTACCTGCATGCCCTTGTACGCGCAGCCGGCAGCTTCGGGCAGAGGCGCGGTCTTGATATCGAAATCGATGTAGTTTGCGACGAATAGATCGAGATGGCCATCCTTGTCGTAGTCGAGAAACGCGCAGCCGGAGTTCCAGCGCAGCCGGGATTGGGTGAGGCCAGCTTTTGCGGTAACGTCTGTGAAGGTGCCATCACCGTGGTTTTTGTAGAGGCTGGGTTGTCCGTAGTAGCTGACGAAAAGATCGTTTAGCCCGTCGTTATCGTAGTCGCCCACACAGCATCCCTGCCCCCATCCGGTGCGGCTAATCCCGGAACCAGCAGTGATATCGGTAAACGTGCCGTCCCGATTGTTCTTGAAGAGGCGGCTTAGCGGGGCGTCTGCTTTGGCGAAACCTTCGAGACGCGTTCCGTTGACAAGGAAGAGATCGATCCAGTCGTCCTGATCGAAGTCATAGAAGGCTACGCCGCAGCCCGTAGTCTCAAGCAGAAAGCGGTTCTTGTGCTCGCCGCCGTAGATAGTGCGTGCGTTCAAGCCAGACGATTTTGCCACGTCCAGAAAGCTGAAGCTCAGCGGAGTTCCGGTAACCGGAGAAGGCGCCTTTGGAGCGGCTTTCGGCTTGGCATCGTAGGTTGGACGCGAACCGACCTGCTGCGCCGCCATCGGCTCCGCGAGGCGAAGAACATCTTCAAGAGAAAGCACCAGCGCGGTAGAAGATAAGGAACGGACAAAGCCACGGCGAGTCCAGATCATGCAGCGCTTAACCTCAAACGGCAAGTATAGAAGGCTAGGCGGCGAGCGGCAATGGAGACAGCAGAGGTCAGCGCTGCGGTTGCGGCACAAGCGTGTGCGAACCTTCCTGCAGGGTGTAGGAACGATCAACAGGGACGTTCTGCAGGCGGTCCACAATCCCCGACGCAGGCCAGGTAACCGTGATGGCTTGAACCCGCGACGCAGCGCCGACCCCGATGTGCTGCCGCAGCGGATTACCTCCAAAGCTCGAGCCAAAACCTACCGTACGGAAGATGTGACGCACCGGGGTGGACGCCGACTCTCTCACCGCAACATCGATGCGGGCTCCGAAGGCGCAGCGATTGCTGCGCACGCCCTGCAGGGTAAGGGTGATTGAATTATTGCTATTGCCAGGATTCCGATACAGAGCGCTTTGGTAGCTGTCTCCCGGTTGCGCGCCCCCCATCTCCTCAAAGATATCTTCGAAGCCGCTGCCGCGCAGATCGGCGAAGGCGATCCCGTGCCCCTTCTGCAGGTGGCCAAGATCTGCCGCAGTCGTCACATCCTGGAAGCTGCGGCCGCCGTTATTGCGGAACAGCCGGTTGGGCAGCAGGGACTGGTAATTGGAGTCGCCGGTGCCTAGATAGACGTCCAGCCAGCCGTCATTGTCTAGGTCGCCGAAGCTTGCCCCCATGGTCAGGATGACGCGGTCCAGATGCACGGCTGCGGTGACGTCCGAGAAGGTACCGTCGTGGTTGTTGTGGTAGAGCCGGGGAAGCTCGGCATGGACAGGGCGACCGAGTTCAAAGGCGCCCACGTCGGACGATGCGTCGAGCGAATAGCCGGCAACGAAGAGGTCCGGCCAACCGTCGTTGTCGTAATCGAAGAACCAGGTAGCAAAGCTGTTGGACTGCTTCCCTACGCCCGCGGCATCGGTGACGTCGGTAAAGCGCCAGCCCTTCGAAGGGTCATGCGGGTCACGCGGGCCATCGTTCCGTAACAGATGATTGTGGCCGTACATCACGGACACATAGAGGTCGGGACGGCCATCCAGGTTGAAGTCACCCCAGGCTGCACCTTTGACGAATCCCAGGGCACTTAGACCGCTGGCGGCGCCGATCTCAGTAAACGTTCCATCGTGGTTGTTGTGAAATAGCTGCGAGGGATGTGGATCGCTCGGGGTGGACTCGTGCCCGACGAAGATATCCAGCCAGCCGTCGTTGTCAAAGTCGGCCACCGCGGCGGTGTTGGTGGGGTGCGCGGAGAGCAGATGAGCTTGTTCGGTCACGTCATCGAAGGTCCCATCGCCGTTGTTGCGGAGCAACGAAAGAGGATAACAGCCCTGCTTGCCCCACCAGCCTCCACGCAGCACCAGCACGTCGGGCAGCCCGTCGTTGTTGTAATCAGTCAGCACCAGGTTGAGGCCGCCCGTTTCGCCCATCAATCCAGACTGGCGTGTGCGATCGGAAAAGGTGCCGTTGCCGTTGTTGTGGAACAAATGCATCTGGTCCAGGGGACCGGAGGAGCTGACGAGGATGTCGAGGCGTCCGTCACCATCGAAGTCTTCCACCAGCACACCCCCTGCGTGGCCGGTGATGTCGACTCCCGAGGAGGCGGCGACTTCCGGAAACTCCGGAAGGAGTGCTTCTGACCGGAAACGCGACTCGGGAACAAGCCAGCGCGCGGGAACATCCTGGGGATAGCGTCCGAGTTGCATGTACGCGACGTTAAGCAGCCATTGCGACTGTGCGTCGGAGGGATTGCCTTCAAGCAGCGCTGTCAATTCGCGAACTGCACCTTGAGCGCCGCGCGGCATCTGGTGAACGGCGGAACGTTGCAGCGGAAACAGGCAGGCGCGCTGACCTCGCATCTGGGTACAGTTATCAGTCTCGCCCAGGCGCAGGTAGGCCAGGGCGAGCCATTGGCCGAGCTCAGCCGTAGCTGCCGGGGGCATGGTCTCATTTGCGGACAGCCAGCGGCGGCGAACCTCCTCCAACTGGCGAATGGCGGATTCGTTCTCGCCCGCATAAAGGAGTTCTCGTGCAAGCTGTTCACGGACGGTGGTGTCGTCGTGCAAGGCGAGATGGCGGGTGGAAAGCAATTGGGTGTAGTAAGCCACGCGGAGCAATGCCTTGCTGGGGTCAAGCTTCCAGTCCGTGGCCTTGTAGGTAGCCTGCAGCCGCTCGGCCATGCGCTTGGTGGAGTCGGCCTGATAGATCGGGGTACGCTCCGCGGCTGGGTCAGCAAGCGTCACGGACCCCACCCTGGGAGGCTGCATGGAAAGGGTAGGAGAGACGTTCTGCTGCGAAGCTTGCGGTAAAGCAAAGAGCCATAGCAGCCCCGAAAGATGGCGAGTCGATCGCATGCGGAGCGGCTAGTGCGCACCCTCAAGCTTGGGCTGGTTCGATGCCTGCAATTTTTGCGCGGTGTCAGTCTCACGCTTCGCCTCATCGCGGCGGCCCATCGAGCGATACGCCTGCCCCAGCAGGCTGTGGCTCATGTAGTTGGCAGGATCAAGCTGTACGGCATGCTCCAGATAGGTGGCCGCTGCGAGAGGATCAGATTTCTTCAGCAGGGTCTTGCCGAGCAGGATGTAGGGACCGGTTGAGTTCGGTTGGAGGAGAATGGCTTCCTGTAACGTGCGTTGCGCGTCATCATAGCGAGCCGAACGCACATACGCATCTCCCAGGCGATCGTACACAATGGCCTCGAGCGGATTGCGGGCGCGTTCTTTTTCCAACTCTCCAACGGCAACATCCAGATGGTTCTGCGCAAGCGCAATCTCGCCGAGGAGCTCATGCGCAAGAGGCAGAGCGGGATCAAGCTGGAGGGCTTTCTCGGCGAACTGCTGCGAGATGGGCAGATACTCGCGGCGGAGCAGCATGCGGGCGGAGACGAGATAAGCGGCGGCACTGTCCGGCGCGAACCCATACTGGGAAGCGAACGCATGGCGTGCGTCGTCGTAACGACGCGTGTCCATGTAGCACAAGGCGAGAACGTAATTAGGGTCGGCTTTGGTGAGCGGGCCGTTTCGCGAGGCTTCCAGAAGCGGAATAGCCTCCGCTGGACGCCCGAGCCGAAATAAGGTCAGACCACGCATCTGCGCAGCTTCCTTATCTTGCGGATTGCTCTGCGTCGCCGCAGCCAGAGACGTTTCCGCGGCACGCAGGTCGCCCTTGGCATAAAGCGCAAGACCCTGGACGAGGTCCAGTCCCGGCAAGGAGGAGTGTTGTGTATGCAGCTCTTCAATCCGCTGCAAAGCTGAATCCGCATGGCCGGTATCGATAGCATGACGGAGTGTCTCTATCTCGTCACCCTCACCTTTGCTCTCGACAGCGGCTTGGCTTACCTGAGCCTCTGTGCGCAGAGCAAAGCCTGCAAAGATAAGCCAGCTGCAGACAAGAAAGGAAGCAAGCCATGCAGGTTGCTTTATAAATCGCATCGTCATGGCCCGCGTTAGACCCTCACCCCTGAAAACAGTAACGAGAAAAAAGAACGGTGGGAGGATGGTTCTCCTCCCACCGGATCGTTCTTTCCTGGCTTAGAACGCGAAGTGCAGGGTGAACTGCAGCTGGCGCGGGTTGGTGGTGCCGCCGGTCGAAGCGGGATAGGGTCCGCCGCTGATGGAGCCGCCCGTCGAGCTGTCGAGCGTGCCATTCGGGAGGCCGTAGTTGATGTGATTGAAGGCGTTGAACGCATCCATGCGGAACTGTGCCGTGTACCGTTCGTGGAAGGTTACATTCTTCGAGATCGACATATCGCTGTTGAAGAACCGTGGACCAAACTCCGAGTTGCGATTCACATTGCCAATCGTGTCGAGCCCCGGGCAGGTAAACGAGCTTCCGCCGTTGCAGATGTCGCTTGCAGCAGGGGAAAAGAAGGTTACACCGCTTCCAACATTGGGAACTCCCCGTAACGCCTTCTGTAAGCTCCCAGGATTTCCGTTCGGCTGACAGGGTGCGTCGCTTGGCGTGTATTGGCCGCAGTCGGTGTAACTCAGCGAGAACGGCAAGCCGCTTTGCCACACAAAGACCGGGCTGAACTCCCAGCCTTCAACGAGGTAGTTGACCACGTTGTTTGTGTTCGCAAGGAACATGGCGTTCCTTCCGAACGGAAGACGGTACAACCCATACCCCGTGAACGCACTGCGACGGATGTTGGAGTCGTTCCCAATGACCGCCTGCTTGTTCCAGGTGGCAAAGTTGTTGGCTGCGTCCGTGCCAACCTGGTAAGCATAGTTTCCGTTGATGCTCAGGCCGCGAGTCATGGTTTTCGTGACTTTGACCTGCAGCGCGTTGTAGTGGGTATCCTGGTCGTCGCCGTAGTAGCTGACGTCTTGGGTCCAGCCGCAAGGGCCGTTGCAGGCGGGAAGGCTGCCACCGACATAGCGACGAAGCAAGGTTGTGTTGTTTGTGGCGCCGGCGTAGGTGCCGGACGTCGGGACGCCGCCGGAACACTGCGTTGGGTTCGCCGTACAGAATGTGCCTATTGCTGCAACGTCGGCAGTGACGTTGTCGTAATGCAAGGCAACGGGCGTACCTCCGGCAGAGATCGAGCTGTAGGAGGCAGGCAACAAGATGCCAGGCTCGTTCGGGTTAGTGTTATTTCCGTCTCCGTCGCTGAGTGTGTGCGTGCCCTTGTTGCCCACATACGCGACTTCAACCGAAAGAGTAGGAGTAATAGAGCGCTGAACGGTGAGGTTCCACGCGTCGAGAGTCGGCAGCCGCTCCGTGAAGGGGCGGGCCTTTACGTTGACCGACTGAGCGATTGTCGTCCCGTTCGAGTTCGGGATGACTGCGTTGATGGCAATTTGACCGTTCGAGCTGATCGCCGGCGACTGGAAGGCAAGCAGCGGACTGGTGCCCTTTGCGGTTGCGACATTCGCTGCCGGGACGCCGGGAAGTGTCGCATTGGTAGGATCGGATAGGTTGAAGGCGTAGCTCGTCGTGCTGCCCGTTCCGGTAAGCGACTGGTTAGCGAGAACAGGGATGTTCTGCGTCACAACGTGACCGAACGTAGAGCCGAAGACTCCAAGATCGAAGCTCCGTCCATAGCCGGCGCGAATCACCGTTTTCTGGTCGATCTGATACGCGACGCCGATACGCGGATTCCAGGCATTTTTGGCCGCAGCGACTCCCAGGTTGAGCGGAACTCCGCCATCCCCGGCAACGTTGATATAGCCTGTCGACAAATTGAGAAGAGCCCCGTTCCCCGCACCGTTTACCCGCTCCGGCGCGTAGTACTCATAGCGCGTGCCCAAATTCAGGGTCAGCTTCTGACTTGCGCGCCAGGTGTCCTGTACGTAGAAGAAGTCGCGCGGCTGGAACTCCTTCGCATTGGTCTCGTTCGGAGACGCGCTGGTGTAGCGGTTGAACGTGGTTACATCGCCAAGGATGAACGTCGCGAATCCAAGACCGGTTCCCGCCGACCCGTTCGAGGTCGGTCCATTGCCGAAGTTGTTGACGCCGGTCCGGTCAGAGTCGCTGGGTACACGCAGATTCCGCGCATACCGCAGGTCCACGCCGAACTTAACCGCGTGGTTGCCGATCGTCTTGGTCCAGTTGTTGACAACCTGGAACTGGTCCTCCTTCTCCTTCAAAGGGCAGTTGCAATGGTTTTCGTTCAGTCCGGAGCCAAACTGTGCACCGGCGTTCTGGGTCGTCGAAATCCCCTGCGCCAGGTTTGTATCCTTGAGATCGGCAATTTGTATATCCGGGGTACCGTAATCGGTCGTCACGGCGAGGCTGGGAGTGGCGCCGCTGATGTTTTCACCGAGGAAAGGAAGGTTCGTGTTCCCCGGATCGTTCTTCCGGGTGCCGATGTTGTAGCGGAAGTACCCGAGACGAACGTCCGTGACGAGCTTCGAGTTCACCGCAATATCCGTGCCGAGCGCAAGAGAATCGTTGGCTCCGTTGGACACGCCACCGTATCCGGCAATGCCCAGCCCAGGTCCGCCCGCGGCTCCAAAAAGACTGCCGCCGCTCAGAACGTCGGTAAATCGGCTGAATCTTCCAAACACATGGACTCTGCCATTGATGGTCGAGTCTCCACGCACATCCCACTGATTGCTATTGAAAATGCCGGTACCGGTGCCCGAGTAGTTGTTCGTCAAACCATTGTTGTTGGAAGACGTAACTACATTGGGCGTGTACTTGCCTGCCAGCAGAAGTTTGAAGAGGTTCACCGCCTGCGGCGACAGCCGGTTAAGAGGAATGATGTTGTTCGGAAACGGAGTCGGAGTTCCGGTGGAATTGTCATAGAGCAGACGGCCTGGACCTCCATTGGCTGGAAGGACGGCGTACTGGCTGAAGTCGCATCCCGGCTGCCCGTTGCTTGCAGCCGTCGCGCCTGTGCAGCTTTGCAAAGCGAGGAGCGAAGGCACCGTTCCGTTGCCGGACGAGCCCACCTTCTGCCGGACCCCTTGGTAATCGCCGAAGAAGAAAATCCTATCCTTCAGAATGGGACCGCCGACCGACCCGCCAAACTGGTTCTTGAGGCCGCCCGGATAGCCGGCCGCTTTTGTTACACTGAACGGATCGCGCGCCAGATTGGCGTTGCTCTCCCGGTTATCAAACAAGGTTCCGTGGAAGGTGTTCGTACCGGATTTCGTCTGCACTGTCTCAACCGACGCCACAGCCTTGCCGAACTCTGCGTCGAAGTTCTGCGTCGCCAGCTTGGCCTCTGACATCGACTCGTAGTTCGGATTCACCACAATGATTCCAAGGATGGCGTCCTGGTTATCCGTTCCGTCAAGCGTGTAGTTCACGCCACCAAACGCCTGGCCGTCGATCTGGATCTGCTTGGACCCCTGCGGATTTTCAGAAGCCGCGTGCGCCCACCCAAGCTGCACCGCTCCGGGAAGAAGAAGCTGGAGGTTCGCAAAATTATGGTCCGGAATCGGGAGTTCCCCGATCTCCTGCGCGCTGAACACCGTCGCGACGTCCGTCTTATCGGTCTTCAACTGCGGAACCTGATCCGCATTCACCTCGACCGTCTGATCCGAGCCACCCACCGCCAGAACGGCATTCACCTTGGGAGACGTGTCCGCGAACACTTGCAGATCTTTCTGCTCGTACCCCTTGAAACCGGGCGCCTCGACCTTGATGGTGTACACGTCGGGAATCAGGTGCTCGGCAGTAAACTCGCCGGCGGAGTTACTTTGCAGGTTCACGGACGTGCCCTTGTTCGTGTCAGTGACAGTAACGGTTGCTCCCGGCACAGCCGCGCCCGTCGCATCTGTCACCGTACCGAGGATCTGCCCGAACACGGCCTGTGCCATCAGCCGCGGCTGTGAGACCGTCAGAGCCGAGACGCACACGGTGATCGCCGTCATGAGCTTTCTGCGTAGATTTTGCTGCATTTGGTCTCCTTAAAAGTTTACTAATCGCTTCTTCGCTGCCTGCGGCCCTTGCTCGATTACGCCCTGGTCATGCATGCGGAATGATGTACTGCAGGACTGCTTCGGCTTCGCTGAATGTGTTTGTTTTGCTGCTCGGCAACACTACCCAACCGCGGGGCAGCTGTCAATGTCAAAAAAAAGACAATTTGTCAGCCAGTTCCTCTGAATTGTCATAGCAATTGGAGTGGCCGGACCACTTTCCCTGGCGAGCAGCGAAAAAGGTTACTTCTTCAGCCAAATCAATGCTTGCGCGAAGTCCGGCGTCGTGGAGACATGAGGGTGAAACACGCTGTGCACGTAGCCTGGTCGGCTTCGGTAGGACAACTTGGCGCGCACTTAAGACGAAATGTTATAGTTCTCCCGGTTACTCTCGGAGGCAATCATCATGTTTTTTCACGGCCCGAGTCGGAGGGATGCGCATCGCCCTTTCACCTTCCCTCTTCGCACTGCAGTGCTGGCGGCAGCCCTGCTCGGCAGCAGCTTTCTGCCGGCAAGGTCACAGCCAGTATCCGCAGCCGGAGACGCCTCTCCCTGGTGGAAGCACGCGGTGGTCTATGAGATCTATCCGCGCTCCTTCCAGGATTCAAACGGGGACGGGGTAGGCGATCTGAACGGGATCACCTCGCGCATGGACTACCTGCAGAAGCTTGGTGTGGACGCAGTCTGGCTGGCTCCTATGTATCCCTCGCCGCAGGTGGACTTCGGCTACGACATCTCCAACTATGAGTCGGTCGATCCGCAATATGGCACGGTAGCTGACATGGATCGCCTGATCGCGGCGGGTCAGGCGCATCACGTCCGGATGATCCTCGATATGGTGCTCAACCACACATCGGACAAGCACCAGTGGTTTCTGGATGCGGCCAGCGCGCGCTCGAACCCGAAGCACGACT
The DNA here is from genome assembly GCA_964249905.1 of uncultured Acidobacteriaceae bacterium. Lineage (GTDB taxonomy): Bacteria > Acidobacteriota > Terriglobia > Terriglobales > Acidobacteriaceae > Edaphobacter. The sequence goes on along the minus strand of CAXUEE010000046.1, from coordinate 791 downwards.
GGTATGTCTGGAACGATGGCAAGCCGGCGGATGCCCCCGGAGTGACGGCCTACCAGAAGAGGTTCGAGCATGAGGGGCGCGTACCGCCGAACAACTGGGTTTCTCTCTTCGGCGGATCGGCCTGGGAGTGGGTCCCGGCGGTGCACCAGTTCTACTATCACAAGTTCTACAAGCAGCAGCCGGATCTGAACTGGGACAATCCGGCGGTCGAGAAGGCTGCCTTTGGCGCGATGCGCTTCTGGCTGGACCGCGGTGTGGCAGGTTTCCGACTCGACGCGATCCCTACCTTGTTCGAGGATCCGCAGCTGCGCGATGAGCGTGAACTTAGCGGAATCAATGCCCAGGGCGATCCAAATCTGGCAGAAGACTACACATCAAACCTGCCCAAAGTGCATGACGTAATCCGGCGCATGCGGGCAATGGTGGCAGCGTATCCGGGCAATCGGGTACTGATTGGTGAAACCTACCTGCCCAACACGGCGGAACTAGACAAGTGGTATGGCGGGGCGGCGCACGACGAGCTCGACCTGCCCATGGACATGTTGGTGGGTTTCCATGGCGATCATGACAAACTGGATGCCAACACGCTTCGTGCGCACCTGGATGAGGTGGAGACCCAGGTGCACGGATCGCAGCCGTTGATCGTCTTCGACAACCACGACAATGTGCGCTCGACGGATCGTTATGGCGACGGCACGCACAACGACCAGATCGATAAGCTGCTCGCATCGATTCTGCTGACGACCAAGGCCACCGCACTTATGTATTACGGGGAAGAACTTGGCATGCCG
>CAXUEE010000045.1:18352-19470 GCA_964249905.1 uncultured Acidobacteriaceae bacterium | reverse complement strand
GCCTCGAACTTTCCCGGCATCCCCGTCAGGAATTTCTGCACCACCAGGTCCTTCTCCACCCCAATCACCGAGTCGTACGGCCCGCTCATCCCCACATCCGTCTGGTACGCGGTCCCTTCTGGCAGGATCCGTTCATCCGCCGTCGGCACATGCGTATGCGTCCCCAGCACTGCCGTCACCCGTCCATCCAGATACCAGCCCAGCGCCGTCTTCTCGCTGGATGCCTCCGCATGCACATCGACCAGAACGACCTTGGCCCCGGACTGCCGCGCCACCACCGCCAGCAGCTCATCCGCTTTCCGAAACGGATCATCGCACGACGACATAAACACCCGCCCCTGCAGGTTGATCACCGCATACTTCTGCCCGTCGCGCAGCATGCCCTCATACAGCCCGAACCCTGGCGTCGTCACTGCATAGTTCGCCGGCCGCAAAATCCTTCGTCCGCGCTCATGCGAGTCCGAGGGCACCGCCATGTAAGCAAAGATCTCGCGCTTATCCCAGATATGGTTGCCGGTCGTAATCACCTCGGCGCCCAGGTCGAACAGCTCCTCGGCCAGCGCAGGCGTAATCCCAAACCCACCCCATTGATCACCAGCAGATCGACCGCATGCGTCTCCATCAGCTGCGGCAGATGCTCTCGCACAATATGCCGTCCCGCCGCCCCAAACACATCCCCAACAAACAGAATCTTCACCCAACCGAGCCTAGCAGATCCGTTCACCCTTTCACGGGTGCGGGTGCCCAGGTCTCGCGTCGGAGACCTGGGTTCCAGACCCCGCACTATGGTAGCGTTTCCGACATGGCCCAAAACGGTCGCTTCGGCTTAAGCGTGCGTGTTCTCGCCCTCCTCGCTCTCACCCCCGATACCATGCAAACCTCCGCCTTTCTTGCCGAGCAACTTCACACCAGCCCCGTCATGGTCCGCCGCATCTTCTCCGCGCTCCACAAGGCCGGCTTCCTCATCCAGCGAAAAGGCCCGCAGGGCGGCGCCAAACTGAAGACCTCCGCCAAGGCGATCGGCCTCGGCGACGTCTATGCCGCCACCGCGGGCGACTGGCCGGTTACCCAGGCGAAGGCCGTCGACGCCGCCCTCAAGCGTCTCCGTGCCGACGCCG
>CAXUEE010000045.1:14654-18342 GCA_964249905.1 uncultured Acidobacteriaceae bacterium | reverse complement strand
GAACGAGACCACCCTCGCCACGCTTACCAAGAAAATCCGAAAGGAAATTGCCAAGGCCAGCCCACCGACCGCCTAAGCTCAACCACAACGGCACTCTACCCCACTTGTCATCCCGTAGGGATCTGCTTCTGCCGTTGTTGTCGCTTCTTGTGTACAAAGAAGACTATCTCCGCCGCCGACGCACATCTGCAAGTTGGACAATCGAAGGGCATTTAGGGCTGGACAAGGGGTGGAGGCAAGTTCCCCCCTGCAGCCTTCGCCACTGGGCGCATAAGCGGAAACAAAATTACGTCCCGGATCGACCGCTGCCCGGTCAGGATCATCGTCAGCCGATCGATTCCGATCCCTTCGCCCCCCGTGGGCGGCAGCCCATACTCAAGCGCCCGCACATAGTCCTCGTCCATCTCCATCGCCTCATCGTCGCCCCGAAATTTCTCTGCTACCTGCATCTCAAAACGTCGTCGCTGGTCCACCGGATCATTTAACTCAGAGAATGCATTCCCCACCTCAAACCCACCGATATAAAACTCAAACCGCTCCACCCACTCCGGCTCGTCACGCTTCACCTTCGACAAGGGAGACACAGCAAGAGGAAAGTCGTAGATGATTGTTGGCTGGGTGAGATGTTCTTCGGAAAGAACCTCGAAGACCTCAGCAATGGATTTGCCTAGTTGTTCGCCTCCTCTTAGAGCACGCGCTTTGGTCTTTAAGAACGCGCGAAGAAGGTGGTATCTGCGTACCACAGGATCGCTACCGTCATAGTCGGAGGGTTCGTATTCAATTCGTTCCAGCGCAGCAGTAAATTTCTCCTTTGTCGTAAGGTCCTCTCTAGTAAAAGGAGGCGTAACCTTCTCCAATGCTGAGTAAGCAGAGATCGCATTGACCATACTCAGCCTTCTCCACATTCCAAGATCAATCTCCACCCCGTTGAACTTGGTCAGCAGCGAACCATTCACCTCCATCGCCACAAACTTAACCAGCTCCTCCGTCAAATCCATTAGGTCGTGATAGTTCGCATACGCTTGATAAAACTCAAGCATCGTGAACTCCGGATTATGCTGCGTGCTCACCCCCTCATTCCGGAAATTCCGGTTAATCTCATACACCCGATCCATTCCACCAACCACTAACCGCTTCAGGTAAAGCTCCGGCGCAATTCGAAGAAATAAATCCAGATCAAGCGCGTTGTGGTGCGTCGTAAACGGCCGCGCCGCAGCCCCGCCCGCAACCGGCTGCATCATCGGCGTCTCCACCTCGAGATACCCGCGGTCATCAAAGAACTTACGCAGCGCCCGCAAAATCTGCGCCCGTTTAACAAACACCTCACGCACATTCGGCGGGGCCGTCTCATGACCCTGCTGCGACTCGCCCGGTCGCGGCTCGGAGTCATTCCAGGCTTTGGCATCCGGCGCTCCCGCATCCGGATCATTCGCCACCTTCGGCGCCGGCCCATGCTCCGCCTGCTTGGCCGACTGCCCCGTATTCATAAACAGGTCCACATACCGCTGCCGATACCGCAGCTCCACATCCTCTAACCCGTGATATTTATCCGGCAGCGCCAGCAGCGCCTTTGCCAGAAACCGTAGCTCGGTCACATGTACCGTTGTCTCGCCTGTGCGCGTGATAAACAGATACCCCTTCACCCCAACGTGGTCGCCCAGGTCGAGCAGCTTGTAGATCCCAAACTGCGCCTCGCCCACATCGTCCTTGCGCACATAGATCTGCAGCCGCAGCCCACCCCCCTGCAGCTGCGCAAACCCGGCCTTCCCCTGCACGCGAATCTGCATCACGCGCCCGGCAATCGCCACCTCCACCCGGTTCGCCGTCAGCTCTTCCGCGGTCGCCGGATGTGGCGTATCGATATACCGCTTCCGCAGCTCCGGAATACCGTCCAGCGTAGAAGGAGTCGCAAAGCTGTTCGGATATGTTGCCTCAGCTTCCGTCAGTCCCTGCTGCACACCCAGAGCCGCGATCTCCTTCAGCTTCTCCTGCCGCAGCGCAAACAGCTTCTCTTCAAACTCCGACTCAAACACGCGAGGCTTCCCCTTGGATGATCTCCTTTCAGAGTAACCCGCGCTGAACCCCAAGCTGCAGACCTGGACTTCAGCTCACGGCCGTTCCCCCGGCTTACAACTCATCAATCGCCCGCGTCGCCGCCTCGATTGCCTCCGTGATCCGGCGCACCTGCTCCGGCGTCAGCCCGCGCGCAGACCGCCCACGCATCGCCACTCCCAGGATCGACCGCTGCAGATCCCGGAACGCCCTCCGGAACTCCGGCGAACGTCCACGCTCAAATTCCTGGCCCGTCTCCTTCAGCCGCTCCAGGATCTCCTCGACCCGCTTCCGGTTTGCCTGCAGATGATCCGTTCCCGCCGGCGTGATGGTGTACACCTTGCGTCCGCCCTCTGCAGTCGAAGCCGAGGTAAAACCGCCCTCCTCCAGCAGCGTCAGCGTCGGATACACCACCCCGGGGCTCGGTGTATACCCTCCCGCCAGCCGCTCCTCGAGCGTCTTGATCAGCTCATACCCATAGCTGGGCTTCTCCGCCAAGAGAGAGAGCAGCACCAGCTGAAACTCTCCCTGGTCAAACATACGTTCCCGGCCGCCGCCGCCGCCGCCGAACCCTCGGCCGAACGGGCCGTGGCCTCCGCCGAAGCGTCCAAAACCGTGTTGAAAGTGATCTTCTCGGGGGCCACATCCGCGGCGGTCCCGGCCGGAAGCATAAAAAGCATGTCCAAACATTTTGTCTTCTCCTGGTCGCGATGATATGTGCGATATATCTTAGATACAGTCAGCAGTAGAAAGATGCAAGAGAGTACAGAACCATCCTGGTGAGCCGAGCGATAATGGAAACGTTATGGCCGACCAGCACATCCCGCCCAAGCATGCCGGAACAAGCGATGGCGGCGGCCTGCGTGATCTCGCCAAGGCCGAGGGCATGATCCAGATGGCGCTCGCCGTGCCGGCCGGATGCTTTGTCGGCCTGCTCCTCGGCGCGTGGCTCGACCGCCACTACCACCAGCACTGGATTGTGGTCGTCGGCATGCTGCTCGGCGCGGCGGGTGGCTTCGTCCAGATCTTCACCACCGCCTCCCGGTCGCTCAAGCGAGGCGGCGAGTGACCACCGACTCCAAGCAAGCCCCCGGCGGCCAAGGCTGGACCGCAGGCCTCACCGACGACGACGTCCGCGGAGCCATGCTCTCCGCACTGCGCCTGCTGGCTGTGTTGACGCTTGCGGCCACTGCCATCTTCTGGGTGAAAGCCGGTTGGTCGAGCGGCGCACTCGTCGTCATCGGCGCGGCCATCTCCGCGGCCTCGCTCTGGGAGTGGACGCGGCTGATGTCCGTCCTGAACCAGGCCATGGACGCCGGCAGCACCAAGCGCCCTGTCGGCCTTACGCTGGCCGGGTTCTTCCTGCGTCTCGGCCTGACCCTCCTCGTGCTGTATGCTAGCCTTAAATATCTCCATGGCACCGTCTTTGCGCTTGCCGCCGGACTAGGTCTGGGCCTTCTTTCGCTTACGATCGAAGCGCTCCGGCTCATGAATCGCTGGACCACATAGACCTCTGAACGTTGACCTCACCTATGCCGACACAGCTTTTGTTTACCCGCTTTTTGAACAACCACTTCGCCGCGCAGACCGACGGCCTGCTTGCCGCGCTCCGCATCCATCCCGCCCACCCGCAGGC
>CAXUEE010000045.1:13298-14644 GCA_964249905.1 uncultured Acidobacteriaceae bacterium | reverse complement strand
GCTCTACTTCGTGCTCATCCGCGTCAGCCTCTCGGTCGAGAAGCCCGCGGCCATTCAGCACTTTGCCGAGATTACCCACGAGTTCGTCGGCGCCCAGAGCGAGAGCATCATCGGCCACGGCTTTGAGCGTTTCGTGACGTATCTCACCGTGCTCCTGCTCTTCATCCTGCTCGGCAACTTGATGGGACTCATTCCGGGCCTTGAGTCGCCCACCGCGAACCCGGTCGTGCCGCTTGGCTTTGCCGTCGTCACCTTCCTCTACTACCACTACCACGGCATCCGCGCTAACGGTTTCAGCTACGTCAAGCAGTTCCTCGGGCCGGTGTGGTGGCTCTACCCACTCATGCTGCCCATCGAGATCATCTCGCACTTTGCGCGCGTGCTCTCGCTCACCGTCCGTCTCTACGCGAACATGTTCGCTGGAGACATGGTCACGCTTGCGTTCTTCTCGCTCATCCCTATCGGCGTTCCGCTTGCCTTTCTCGCACTGCACTTCGGCGTCGCCATTATCCAGGCCTATGTCTTCATGATCCTTGCCACGGTCTACCTTTCGCTCGCCGTCGCGCACGATCACTAGTCCAGCAAGTTTGCCGGCCGCGGGGCGCCCCCTCTCGGCCGGCTGTATTACTCGCCGCATAGCGTGAGGGTGCCAGCTCGGTGAGCATCAACCACCCACTGGCGGCGAACACTCTGACGGGGGCAAGGAGTCTCACCATGGTTCGCATGCTTCAAATCTCGAAGTACTTCTTCATGGCAATGGCCGCGATGTTCGTCGCCATGCCCGCGTTCGCGCAAGGCGCCGCAGCCGGCTCCAACGGCCCCAACTATGGCTCGCTCGCCGTCGGTATCGGCATGGGCATCGCCGCCGGTCTCTGCGGCCTCGGCCAGGGCCGCGCCACCGCGTCCGCGTCGGAAGCGCTCGCCCGCAACCCCGGCGCCCGCCCCGGCATTCAACTCTTCCTGATTCTCGGCCTCGCCTTTATCGAGTCACTCACGCTGTTCACCTTCGTGCTGCTCTTCATCCGCACCTCGTAAGCATTGTCTGGCAAAACAGAATGTCCTCCACGTCATGTGGAGGACATTCTGTTTGAACAGTGCTGCAGCTCCCCGACTTCCTGGGTTGTCATCCCGTAGGGATCTGCTTCTACCTTGGCCGTGCTCGTCCTTTTAATGCAACGCGCTAACGAGGCGTTGCGTTTACACCTGTCTCAACTGGAGGCTCTGTATCCGACGACAGAGAAGTCCCCATCACCGCCAAGGATCCGCGATTTGCCAGCTTCACGAAGCGTCCTGGCAGGATTCCCAGCACCAGCGTTCCAAGCGCAGCCGCCGCCAGCCCGAGACCT
>CAXUEE010000045.1:12606-13288 GCA_964249905.1 uncultured Acidobacteriaceae bacterium | reverse complement strand
CAGCTCATGTGGGTGACGCGCATACATGGCGATCAGCAGTCGCAAATAGTAGAAGCAAGCCACTCCCGAGTTGAGCAGGCCCACCACCGCGAGCCCCGTGTGTCCACCTGCAATCGCCGCCGAGAACACGTAGAACTTGGCAAAGAAGCCTCCCGTAAACGGAATCCCAATCATCGAGAGCAGAAAGAACGCCATCAACGCGCCCAGCCAGGGCCGCCGCAGGGCCGCACCCGTAAAGTCCTCGATACTCCGCGTGTGCTCTTCGTAGCCGCTCAGCTGCGTGATCACCGCAAACGCGCCCACGTTCATGGCCGAGTAAGCCGCGGTATAGAAGCAAGCGGCCGCGATACCGTTTTGCGGAAATGCCGTGAAGGCCGCAATCAAGTAGCCCGCATGTGCGATCGAGGAATACGCGAGCATCCGCTTGACGTTGGTCTGCTTCAACGCACCCAGGTTGCCGACCGTCATCGAGAGGGCCGCAATCGCCCACATCAGCACCGACCACCGTGCCTCCATGCCGCCGAAGCCGAAGAACGTGACCCGCAGCAGCACGGCAAACGCCGCCGCCTTGGGCGCGGTCGACATCAGCCCCACTACCGGTGCCGGCGCACCTTGGTATACGTCGGGCGTCCACACCTGGAACGGCGCGGCGGAGACCTTGAAGCCCAGCCCGATGATGATC
>CAXUEE010000045.1:7035-12596 GCA_964249905.1 uncultured Acidobacteriaceae bacterium | reverse complement strand
ATCGAGGTTGACCCCGTCGCTCCAAAGGCCAGCGCAATGCCGTACAGAAAGAAGGCCGTCGCAAACGACCCAAGCAGGAAATACTTGATAGACGCTTCCGTGCCGGTGGCCTTGCCCTTGCGGAAGCCGGCCATGATGTACGTCGAGATGGAGGATATCTCCAGGCCAACGAAGACCATCAGCAGCTCCACCGAGCATGTCATCAGCATCATGCCCACCGCGCCAAACAGCACCAGCGCGAAGTACTCGCCGGCGTGCGTCGCGTTGCCTTCAAAGTAGTCCAGCGACCCAAGCAGCGTCACCACAACCACCGCCGCAATCAGCAGATGAAAGAAGACCGAAAAAGGATCGATCTGGATGCTGTCTGAAAAAGCCCGCATGACTCCATGCAGGTTATAAAGCCGCAGCTGGTAGGCACTGGCGGCGCCGGCCAACACCGTAGCCGCAATCGCCAGCCAGCCGAGCGGCTTGCGGCTTGTGCCGGGCTTCAGCACCGGCTCGGCCAGCATGATCAGCACACCTGCGGCTGTCAGGACGCCCTCGGGTAACAGGGCCAACGTGTTGACGCTTCCATTCATCAGTAAAGCCTGCCTTCCGGAGCTGGCGCGGGTTGAGCACGCTTGGTCTTGCCGTCTTTCTTACCGAGCGACGAAAGCGCCTCCTGGCTTAGCTGCGGATCAACGAAGGCGCGGCCCGCTATCGTCCGCAGCTCTACGCCCCCGGCCGTGCGGGGTTCACGCGGGGAAGGCACCGTCGCCAGCCGTACCGCGTTCGCATCCAGCGTGTGCATCCAGTACGGCGAGGCCACCCCCATCAGCAGCATCAACGCCACCATCGGCCATACCGCAAGCTGCTCGCGCCCATTAAGATCATGCGGCGCTCTTTCTTCCGCGACCACACCGAGGTGGCCGTAGAAGACGCGCTGAATCATCCACAGCATGTAGGCCGCACTCAGGATCACACCTGTGGTCGCCAGCACCGTCCAGAAGACGTGATGTTCGGTCGTCGCCTGCATCGTGCCGGAGAGGATGAGGAACTCGCCCACGAAGCTGTTCAGCATCGGCAGCCCGATCAGCGAGAGCGTCGTAATCACGTAGAGCGTGATCATCCAAGGCAGACGCGCCGCCAGCCCCCCAAGGTCGCGCATGTCATACGTGCCATACCGCTCATAGAGGAACCCGAGCAGGAGAAACAGCGCGCCACCGGAAATACCATGGTTCAGAATCTGATAAATCCCGCCGTCTAATCCGGCGATGGTAAACGTAAAAATACCCAGGGTGATGAAGGACAGGTGGCCCAGCGTCGAGTACGCCGCAAGCTCCTTCATGTCCTTGCGCGTGATCGCAATCAGCGATCCATACACAATCCCAAGCGCGCCCAGCGCAATCATCAACGGGGCAATGCGATGCGACTGCTCCGGGAAGATCGCAAACGAGAAGCGCAGGATGGAGTAGAGCCCCGTCTTGCCCGCGAGCACCATGACCGCGGCGGTCGGCGCTTCCGCGATCGCGTCTCGCAGCCAGCCATGCAGCGGAAACACCGGAACCTTTACCGCAAACGCCAGCAGAAACGCCAGCGAACAGAGCCAAAGCGCGGCCGAGTTGCCGGAGATCCGGTGCGCCGCCGCAAGCTCCGCCAAGCGCGGGAGATCGAACGTCCCGGTCTTCGCATAGAGCCAAAGCAGGCCGACCAGTAGCAGCGCCGAAGGCACAAAGGCATAGACGAAGTATTTGATCGCCGCCGCACGTCGTGCCTTCGTGCGCCCGAACGTGGCGATCAGGATCGTCATCGGCACCAGCGACAGCTCCCAGAACGCGTAATACAGGAACAGGTCGAGCGCCACAAAGATCCCCAGCATCGCGACCTGCTGCAGCAGAAAAAGCACATAGAACGTCTTACGTCGATCCGCGATTGTCGTCCAGGAGGCAAGCACACCGAGGGGTGCAAGAAATCCCGTCAGCACGACCAGCCACATGCCCAGGCCATCCACACCGAGGTGGTACCGGATCGCCGGCGCCGGGATCCAGGCCGTGTCCTGCACGAACCGAAAGGCGCCAGTCGCGTCTGTGCTGGCATACTTTGCGGGCAGATGCAGCGTCAAGAAAAAGGTCAGCAGGGTGACGATCAGCGCGCCCCACTGCATGGTCTTGCCGCGGTCCGGAAGCAGCGCCAACACGGCCGCGCCCAGCAGGGGGACGAAGACAACAAGACTCAGGATGGAGTGATCCACATTCATAGCAGGTCTTCTGTCACTCCTTTAGTGCACCCAGATGCCGCGGCCAAAGATCATAAACGTCATCACGACAGCTGCGCCCAACGCCAGCCAGCCTGCATACGAACGAAGATTGCCGGACTGCATCCGCCGCGTCGCTTCGCCAAGGTCAAGGGCCATCCAGCTGGCGAATCTTCCCGCGCCATCAACGCCGAGGCGATCGCCAAGGCCATACAGGAAGATGCGCGTGAAGCCTAGAAGCCCTGAAACGAAGAAGGCGTTGTAGATCTGGTCCACATAAAACTTGTTCGCGACGAGCGCATAGACTGGACCAGCCTTGGCGGCCAAGGCGGACGCGCTGCCCGGCTTCTTGAAGTAAAACAGCCAGGCGAAGAAGAAGCCAGCGCCGGCAGTCACGACCGACACTGCGGCCAGACCCAACTCCAGGCCATGTGAAACCTGATCCGCATTCAAGGCATTCTCGGGATGACCGGCCGCGGCGAATACTGGATCCAGGAAGTGCTCAATCTCGTTATGCCCGCCCAGTGCCGCCGGAATGCCAACCCAGCCGCCGACAACCGAGAGGACGGCCAGCACAACCAGCGGAAACAGCATCAACCAAGGAGACTCATGCACGCCGTGCTGCTGGGTCGTCTGCCCGTCATCGTGCTCGGCCTCGAGCGTCAGGGTGGAGGTAGCACTCGCATGGACCGGTGCGCCATGCTCAGCGAGCGAGTGTCCTTCGTCAAACCGCTCCGCCCCGAAAAACGTCTTGAACCACAGCCGGAACATGTAGAACGACGTCATGCCCGCGGTCACCAGGCCGACCAGCCAAAGCAGCTTACCCAAGGGCCCATTGCTGTACCCAAACGTGCGGTACAGGATCTCGTCCTTCGAGAAAAAGCCGGCCCACGGTGGAATGCCCGCAATCGCGAAGACGCCCATCGTCATCGTCCAGAAGGTCACCGGAATGCGTGTACGCAGGCCACCCATCACCCGCATATCCTGCTCGCCGCTCAGCGCATGAATCACTGAACCAGCAGCAAGGAAGAGCAGCGCCTTGAAGAACGCATGCGTCACCAGATGAAACACCGCGGCCGAGTACGCCGCGACGCCACAGCCAAGAAACATATACCCAAGCTGCGAGATGGTCGAGTAGGCGAGCACCCGCTTGATATCGTGCTGCACCATGCCCATGCTGGCCGCGTAGATCGCCGTGAGGGCACCGATGATGGCGACCACGGCAAGCGCCGCCGGAGCGCGATCGAAGATGGCATGGCAACGCGCCACCAGGTACACGCCCGCGGTCACCATGGTCGCCGCATGGATCAGCGCCGACACCGGCGTCGGTCCTTCCATCGCATCCGGCAGCCAGACATACAGCGGAATCTGCGCGGACTTGCCCGCGGCGCCCACCACCAGCAGCAACGCAATCGCCGTCAGCCAGCCCGCATGCAGGTTCGGCTGCGCCGCAATCTGCGCGAACACCGACCGAAAGCTCAGCGTGCCGAAGTGCTGGATCAGCAGAAACATCGCCAGCACGAAACCAAAGTCGCCGATGCGATTGACGATGAACGCCTTCTTGCCCGCGTCCGCAGCCGACCGCTTCTTGAAATAAAAGCCAATGAGCAAATAGGACGCCAGACCCACGCCCTCCCAGCCGACGAAGAGCAGCAGAAAACTTTCCGCCAGCACCAGCACCGACATGAAGAACATGAAGAGGTTCAGGTAAGCGAAGAACCGCCAGTATCCATCCTCATGCGCCATGTAGCCGACTGAGTAGAGATGAATCAGGAACCCGACGCCGGTCACGACGGCAAGCATGATCATCGTCAGGTGATCGACCGTGAGCGCAAAGTCGACATGAAAGCCGGTGATCTGAATCCACGGACGAGACACAACCTCCATAGCCAGATCGCCCGTGTGCAGCATCGTCGACCAGAGCCAAGCCACCAGCAGCGCCGGGATCGCCGTGAACAGAAGAGCAATGCCCGCGACGCCTGCACGCGGCAACTTCCTGCCCACCGTCCCGTTAATCAGGAAGCCGACAAAAGGAAGCAGCGGGATGGACCAGAGCAGCGAAGACGGCATCGTTCGGAGTCCTTAGTTGTGCATCAGATTAATTTGGTCGACATTGAGTGTCTTACGCGTGCGGAAGATGGCGATGATGATGGCAAGTCCTACGGCTGCTTCAGCGGCGGCGACCACCATCACAAAGAACACAAAGATCTGTCCGGAAACCGCGTGCCAGCGGTGCGCAAAGGCGACAAACGTAAGGTTGACCGCGTTCAGCATCAGTTCGATCGACATGAAGATCGAGATCACATTCCGCTTGATCAGAAAGGCTCCGACGCCGATCGAAAACAGGATGGCAGCAAGAATCAGGTAGGCCGCGATCGGAACCTCTGTGTTCACTGTTCCTCCTCTTTGCGCGCCAGGACCACCGCCCCCAAAATGGCTACAAGGATCAACACGCTGGTGACTTCAAACGGCAGCAGCAGCCTGGTAAACAGCACCTGGCTGATCTCCGCGATGTTGCTCAGCCCGTTGTCGAGCAAACCTCCCAGATGCGCATTGCCCATCGCCTTCGACTCCGACAAAAAAACAAAGCTCAGGAGGCAGAAAACCGCGATCGATCCCGGAATGCCGGCCAGATACGCCGCGCGGCTTCCAGTCGTGTGCTCTTCTTCACCCGCATTCAGCAGCATAATCGTGAACACAAACAGCACCATGATCGCGCCCGAATAGACGATCACCTGCGCCGCCGCCAGAAACTCCGCGCCCAGCGACCAGTAAAGGACCGCCAGCGACATCATCACCACCACCAGGGACAAGGCGCTGTTGATCGGGTGCTTCTGCAGCAGCAGATTCAAGGCTCCCGCAATGGCGAGCGCAGCAAAGATGATGAACAGGGCAAGTTGCATGGATTGAGCGTGTCTCTCCCGGAGGCTCGACGATTTAGATGCGAGGCTTCGCTCTGATTGTAAAGCAGGAGAGAGAGGTATGCGATCGCCCTGCGCTGATTCCAAATGTGTTTCGCGCGGCTCGCATATAGAGCATAATCAGAGCCAGTGAGGACAAACCATGGCCGCCGCCGTCCACCCTCCTAAATTGGTCACCCTCGAAGAGTACCTCGCCTCCAGCTACGAACCGGACCTTGAGTTCGTCGACGGGGTCTTGGAGGAGAAAAATATGGGTGAGTGGGACCATGGTTTCCTGCAGGCCATGATTGGCGCCTGGTTCTTCAATCACCGCGCCGAATGGCAGATCAATGTCGTCACGGAGTACCGCACTCGCACCTCTCGGACGCGCGTGCGCCTGCCGGACATCTGTGTCGTGCGCCAAGGCG
>CAXUEE010000045.1:0-7025 GCA_964249905.1 uncultured Acidobacteriaceae bacterium | reverse complement strand
CCCCGCTGCTTTGTATCGAGATCCTCTCGCCCGAAGACCGCCCCGGACGCGTAATGAAGCGCCTTGACGATTTCGTCGCCATGGGCGCGGAGAACCTCTGGATCGTCGACCCGGGCGATCGCTCCGCCTCCACCTACACGCGCTCCGGCATGAAGCCGCTTGAGGGTACGAGACTGGAGATCGCCGGCTCGCCCATCTACCTGGACGTGGCGCAGATCTTCGCCGAACTCGATCAGGCCAAAGCATTTTCCCTGTAGATGTACCTGCTGCCACGACCTCCATGGGCGTTTTCTCTCGAGGAAAACGCCACTGCACGCCGGATTCGGGAGCACAGCAACAGGGAAAATGCTCTACCGGATCAGCCTCGTAGGGCCATGACAAAGCTGGTAAGGACAATGTTCGCCATCGCCACCGGCAAGAGAAACTTCCATCCGAAGCCCATCAGCTGGTCGTAGCGAAAACGCGGCAGCGTCGAACGCACCCAGATGAAGAGAAACAGGAAGAAGAATACCTTCGCCACAAACCAGAAGATCGGCAGGACGGCCGCTCCCACAACTCCACCGATGACCGGCAGCAGATGACCGAACGGGCTCGACGCGCCACCAAAGAACAGCAGCGTCGCCACGCACGAAACCGTAATCATGTTGGCGTATTCCGCCATGAAGAACATGGCAAACTTCATCGAGCTGTACTCGGTGTGGTAGCCGGCGGTCAGCTCGCTCTCGGCCTCGGGAAGGTCAAACGGAGACCGGTTGGTCTCGGCATACGCGCTGATCAGGTAGACCATGAACCCGACGATCTGGAAGCCGCCCAGCACGTTCCAGCTCCACAGACCATGCGCCGCCTGCGAGTTGACGATCGTCCGCAGATTCAGCGAGCCTGCGCGCAGCACCACGCCCACCAGCGACAATCCCAGTGCCAGCTCATAGCTCACCATCTGCGACGACGCCCGCAACGATCCCAGCAGCGCATACTTGTTGTTTGACGACCAGCCCGAAAGCGCAATTCCGTACACACCAATCGACGTAATCCCCAGGATCACCAGCAGCCCGATATTGACGTTGGCAATCTCGAACAGGTCGACGCCATGAAACGTCGTCAGCGCACCGAACGGCACGACCGAAATCGAAATCAGCGCACACGCCAGCGCAATCATAGGTGCGGCCAAAAACAACGGCCGCTCCACCAGCAACGGCGTCAGGTCCTCCTTGAGGAAGAGCTTGATGCCATCTGCAAGCGGCTGCAGCAACCCGAACGGTCCGGTGCGCGAAGGCCCCCACCGGTTCTGCATGCGGCCGATGATCTTGCGCTCGAGCAGCACCGTGTATGCGACCGCGGTCAGCGTGATCACGAGCACGACGACAATCTTGAACACACTCAGGAGAAAGAAGGTCTGGAAGTCCGTCAGATGGCTCACGTCAGTTGCTCCGGCTCTCTCGCATACGTCCTCAATCTGCTGCCATTTGAGTTACACCCAGCGACTTGCGGCTCTCGTTCTCTTGCAGGTCATTCAGCATCGCCGAGTAGTGTCCCAACGTCCCGGACGTAAACAGGTTGTCTCCGGAAGGTAGCACAAGATCCTTGTGCGCCGGGGCACCCTCGATCTGCACCAGTCCGCCGCCGAGCTCTAGATGCTGGTCATTGCCGCTGAGCAATTGCAGTCGCAGCAGCTCCCGATAGCCCGGCACAAGCCGCTGGATTTCGTCGAGGATGGCCGAAGGATCAAACGGACTTAGCCGCGGTTCCAGGTGGTTTGCGGTGAGCCAGATGGCGTGGCGATCCGCCTCACCAGACTGCGCCCCACGCGTTTGGCCCATGTCCGCCCGCACGCCCGCGTTCGCACCCCAGCGCCCTTTGCCGAACGGCACCAGCGTAGGAATATGCGCGCCCATCTTGTCCGCGATCCGCACCATCATCTCGAAGTCCGAACGCACCCCGGCGCGGTCGCCGGCCTTATTCACCTGCTGCAGATCGCCATAGTGGTTGGTCACCGAGCCGGCCTTCTCATACAGATTCGCCGCCGGCAGCACCACATCGGCCAGCACCGCGGTCTCGGTCAGGAACATCTCCTGCACCACGACGAACGTATCCTTCAGCGCCGCCGGATCGACGCCGTACCGCAGCACCGGATTCGCATTGACGACGTACAACGCCGACAGCGCCCCCTCCGCCGCCGCATCGAACATCTCCAGCATGTCCTTGCCAATCGATGTAGGCGCCTTGTACTCGGCGAAGAGGTCCGCGCCGATCGCAGCATACCCCGGCAACATATCCGGCAGCAATCCCATGTCCGCCGCGCCCCGCGAGTTGACGTAATCCGAAAGCAGCGCGAACTTCGCCTCTGGGATGGCCAACCCAAACTCGACCAGCTTCTTGAGGTCCACCCCGCGCAGCTCCGACCCGATCAGGATCAGCAAGCCCTCCGCGCCCCGCAGCGTGTCGCGCAGCTGGCTCAGCGCCTCCGTGTCGTTCACCGCGCCAGAAGCCGCCGCATCCTCGCCGGCAAGAAAGCTTGCCAGCGCCCCATACCCAAACGGCTGCAGCTTAGCAAACGCCTTCGCCCGCCGCCGCAGCTTGATCTCTTCCGTGTTCGCAATGTAGAGCTTCGCGCCGTTCAGCCGGACATTGGTGCGCAGATTCCAAGCTGTCGCCGGCGACTGAGTCGATGGATCGCCGCCCACAATCAGCACCGACTTCGCGGTCAGCGTATCTCGCAGCGAGGCCGTCCGTCCCGCCTGCCCTGCCAGCGCCTGCGCAAACGCCACATGATCCGCCGTGCGATGGTGGTCGATGTTGTTGGTCCCGAGCACCGTCCGCGCGAACTTCTGTAGCAGATACGCCTCTTCGTTCGTAAGCCGATTGCCGCCAATCACGCCCATCGACCCGCCGCCGCGTGTGTCGCGCAACTCGCGCAGCTTCTGGCCAACATGCGTGAACGCCGTCTCCCAGCTCACCGGCTCGAGCTTCCCATTCGCCTGCCGTACCAGCGGGGCCGTGATCCGGTCCTCATGGTTGGCAAAATCGAAGGCATAGCGTCCCTTGACGCACAGGAAGTCCCCGTTCATGCCGCTCTTGTCGCGATTGTCGCCACGCATAATCTCAGATCCTGAAGTCGTCGCGCGCCCACCCAGCGTAGTCTTGCAGCCATCACCGCACTGCGTGCACCCCGTCGCGACATGGTTCATCTCCCACGGCCTGGTCTTGTAGCGATACGTCCCGCTGGTCAGCGCCCCCACCGGGCACGCATCGATGCACATCCCGCACTGCTCACAATCTACATGCGCCAAGTGGTCCGGATTCTCTGCCGCCGGCGAGTTCGGCGCGATGATCGAAGAGCTCCCACGGTTCTGGATCCCCAGCGCGAACACATCCATGCCCTCGCCGCACATGCGCACGCAGCGGTAGCACAGGATGCACCGCGGCCGGTCGAAGTACACCACCGGCGACCACTTCTGTTCCTCCCGATGATTCTTCGGCTCGGCATAGAAGCTATCCGCCGCGCCATACTTGAAGGTCATGTCCTGCAGCTCGCACTGCCCACCCGCATCGCACACCGGGCAGTCGAGCGGGTGATTCCCCAGCAGCAGCTGCAAGGTCGCTTTCCGCGCCTGCGCAATCTCCGGCGTCTCGGTCGCCACCACCATGCCTTCGGCTACCGGCGTCGTACACGCCGTCTGCAGCTTCGGCATCTTCTCAATCCGCACCACGCACATCCGGCACGCCGCCTGCAGGCTCAGCCCAGGGTAGTAGCAGAAGGCAGGAATATCGATGCCCGCAGTCTTGCATGCCTCAATCAGCAGCGTGCCCGCAGGCGCGGTCACCTGCTTTCCATCCACGGTGAACGTTATATCTGGCATACTGATTTCCTTATTCTTGCTAGAAGAGCTTCGAAGAAGCTTCAAATAATGAGGTAAGTAGACCTTTCAGCATCTTCATATCGTGTTACCTTCGACGTGCCAAAAACCAGCTATTCAAGCCGCTCGTTGCGTTTTATGGCCGGAAGCCGAAATCGGAAGGTCTACGCTCATCCACTCAATCTCATAGTGACTGTCAGACGACTCTGGAGCGAATTCAGAGAAATCCACACTCATCGACGACGCTACAGGAAGTTCGAAACCTCTTTCCACCAGATCCTCAAGCTGGATTGCGATCCCCTCGCACAGACTCTTACGAGCCTCCTCCAAACTGTTTCCGGCACCGACGGCACCACCGATATCAGGCGCCCATCCGCCCCAGTTATCTTCCGTCACTCGCTCGTACACGACCATGTAGTTCCGCTTCATCGCAAACCTGCCTGCTTGAAGATAGCAAACGTCAACTTACCCAAATCCTTGCCGGTATGAAAAGGAACGATGACCAGACCTGGTTTTGTGTCATGCCGGAAGTGAATATGGCTTCCCGACCGCTTAATCTCAAACCAGCCATCTGCGATCAGAATACGGATCACTTCTTGCGGTCTCAGTGACCAGCACCGACCAGCTCGTGCACCTCACTCATCACCGGCGTCCCAACCCGATGCCCATCAATGTAATCCTCAAACTCCTTGCGGAACTTCTTCACAAACGCCAGCGTCGGCATGGCCGCCGCATCGCCTAGAGGGCAGAACGTCCGGCCCATCATGTTGTCGGCCAGATACTGCACATTGTCGATATCCTTGCGGCTGCCTCCTCCGGCATACACCCGCGCCAAGGTCTTCTTGATCCAGTCCGTTCCTTCACGGCACGGAATGCACCATCCGCAGCTCTCATGCTGGTAGAAGCTGATCACCCGCAACGCAAACTCAACTATCGATACTGTTTCGTCCAGCACCACAATGCCGCCTGAACCCAACATCGTCCCAGCCTTGCCCATCTGATCAAAGTCCAGGCCAACGTCGATCTCATCGGCCGTCAGCACCGGACACGACGACCCGCCCGGCACCACCGCCTTCAGCTCTTTGCCGCCTTTAATCCCACCCGCCACCTCATAGATCGCCTTCCGCAGCGAGTAGCCCATCGGCAGCTCATACACGCCCGGCCGCTCCACATGCCCCGAAATCCCGAACAGCCGCGTCCCGCCGTTGCGCTCCGAGCCAAGCTTCGCGTACGTCTCGCCGCCCATCAGTAAGATATGCGGGGCGCTCGCAATCGTCTCCGCGTTGTTGATCACCGTCGGCCCGCCATACAGCCCCACCACGGCCGGAAACGGCGGCTTGATCCGCGGCACCCCGCGCTTGCCTTCAAGCGACTCCATCAGCGCCGACTCCTCCCCCACCTCATACGCGCCCGCGCCCGTCTGCGTGATGATGTCGAAGTCCACACCTTCTTTGCCGAAGATATTCTTGCCCAAAAAACCCTTGGCGTACGCATCCGCAACGGCCTTTTCGACGATCTTCAGCAGATACAGGTACTCGCCGCGCAGGTAGATAAAACCCAGCTTCGACCCAATCGCCAGGCCCGCGATCATCGTGCCTTCAATCACCGCATGCGGATCTTCAAGAAAGATCACATGGTCCTTGCACGTCCCGGGCTCGGACTCATCGCCGTTGACCAGCACATACTTGGCCTTGTCGTTCTTCGGCACAAAGCTCCACTTCAGCCCTGTCGGGAAGCCCGCACCACCGCGCCCGCGCAGCCCGCTCGCCTTCATGGTGTTGATGATCCACTCCGGACCCTCGGCAATCGCCTGCTGCACGGCCTTATAGCCATCGAGCTCGACATACTTGTCGAGGTCCCGAGCGCCTTGACCGAACCTGCGCTTCAACACGATTGCTTCGTCTGGATGAGAAACCTGGGTTGGCATTACTTCACGTCCTCTCCGCGGCCTTCGGCATAGTCCTGAAGGATCGCGTCTACCTTGATCGGGGTTAGGTCGTCATGGAAGTCATAGTTCACCTGCATCGCGGGCGCCCAGCAGCAGGCTCCAATGCACTCGACTTCCTCGAGCGAAAACACGCCATCCTTGGTCACCTGTTTGTGTCCAATGCCCAGCTTGGCCTTGCAGTGGTCCAGAATCTCATAGCCGCCGCGCAGCATGCAGCTGATGTTCGTGCAAACCTGGATGTTGTACCTGCCCGCCGGCTGCGTCCGCAGCATGGAGTAATAACTCAGCACGTTGCGCACATCGAGATCGAACAGATCGAGCCGCCGCGCAATCTCCTGGATCGCGCCTTCGGACACAAAGCCAAGCTCATCCTGCGCATACAAGAGCATCGGCACCAGTGCAGAGCGCTTCACCGGATAGATCGTCGCCAGCTTGTCGAACCGCGCAGCCGTTTGGGGAGAAAAGATGGATTCTGCAATCGCAGCCATAAGCAACAGCTTATCGCATCAGCCCGGGGCAGGGGAGACGGTGTTTGGTGGGATGGAGAAATGCCTCAAAGGCTGCCATCGCAGGCACCTGGCTCTGTTTTGGATAGGTCGCGGCTTTAGCCTCGACATTCCGACTCACCCATAAACCGGGCTTTAGCCCCCGGACTCGATCTCCGATCCGCCTCACATGGACTAAACGGAGCCTCATCCATCCTCCACGCTCCCGTCGTATGCACGAAGCTATACTCTACATAGCCCTTACGCAGAGGGTTTGCGGCAATATAGCCCAACTGCGCTGCGTAATCCGCCCCATCCGTGACGCGATGCGCGAAATGCCCGTTCTGCCAAACTTCGCCCGCATACTGCTTTCGCACGGCAAACGAGAAACCACCCTTGACCAACTGCGCTGTCTTCTTAATTGACTCGTCAGGCGTAAGCAAGAGGTGCAGGTGATCCGGCATGACAACGAATCCATGCAAGAAAAATCGTGCGGCCTCCCGGTAACGCAACAGCGTCTCTACCATGAGTTCGGCATTCACGATCCGTTGGAACAGTCGTCTACGCCCAACCGTCACAGCAGTCAAAGCGTAGGTTTGTAAGTTCTGGCGCAAGAGATCAAGTCCCGGAGGCTAAAGCCCGATGACGGGCCACATCAGGCGTCCAGGCTAAAGCCTGGACCTATCCCAAGCAACTGCAACAAAGTTGCAAATCATTCAATACACAAACGACTTTCTG
>CAXUEE010000044.1:0-19589 GCA_964249905.1 uncultured Acidobacteriaceae bacterium | reverse complement strand
ACTGGAGCTTTGGGTCGGGTGAGAGGACGGGTGCTGCCGCCGCGATCTGCGGAAGCGGCCGAACTGCAGGCGGCAAACCCTCGGGCGTCGGGATCGCGGCTGGCGGAACCTCCAGCAGGACGGCTGGCTGCACCGGCCTAGGCTCCGGGATCGTCATCTTCCGCTCGATGAAGTCCGGCTGGAGGCTGCGCTTGGCGACATACGCGAACTTCACCGGCACCACCCGATTCTCCTGCTTGACGTACCCGGAGAGCGGTTCGAGCCCGGCGATCTCGGACGCCATGACGAGAGGCTTGGTGGCGATCTCCATCGCATAGTTCCTTCTGATGCCGATCAGCTCAGGCGACCGCGACTCCTTGAGCCGCTCCACCTCGATCTCGCCCAGCGTCTCCGAGATCCACTTCGCCGCGCGCGGCTCGGAGGTCTTGAAGAAGATCTTGGTCGCTGGCTGCGAAAGCATGGCCTCGGCGTCCTGGCCGTACCGCTTTTCGAGCTGGCTCCGGCCCTGGAAGCCGAGCACGACCGGGTTCCCGTACTTCCGGTTTTCGGTCACGGCGGTGTGGAGCTGCGGAAGTTTGTTGAGGCTGGCGAGCTCGTCCAGGACGAACCAAACCGGCTTGGCCGGGTTCACGCACGGCTCCATCATGCGCAGGATCAGCAGGTCGAGCCACGCCGCATGTAGCGGCAAAATACGTTCCCGCAGAGCCGGGCGCGAGGTCAGGAACATCCATCGGGTTCGCTCCCACTTCCACTTCTCCGTGGTGAACCACTGCCGACCTTCCGAAGTCTCCGGGAGCAGGTCGAGACTGTCGGCGATCATGTTCATGCTGGATAGAACACCCGCCCGTTGCGGTCCGGCCTTGCGGTCGAGATATGCCGCCTGAGGAGTCCCGGCGAGCCGCCGCTCGATCTCCGCCGGATCGGACATCCACTCCAGAAGGCCACCCACCGAACCGCCTTTTCGGAGCAGGGCGGAGAGCACCCGGCGCGGCGCATCGGTGAAGAATCCGGTCTCATACTGCTTGTCGGGGAGCATGGCGGCGGCAATCGCGTCCTCGACGCCACGACCGTCCAGCTCGCCACTCAGGTTCCAGAACGGACAACGGGCGTCGAGCGGATTCAGGATGTAGTCTCCGCGCTCGGGACGGTAGAACTCCTGGACGAACTCGCCAGCCGGATCGTAGACGATGGCGGTTTCGCCTCGCTGCTCGACCTGGCGGAGTATCTGGCGGATCGCGTTCGACTTGCCGCTTCCGGTGTCGCCCATGAGCAGGATGTGGCTCGATTCGAGCTTCCTGGGAATCCGAAAACCGGCTCCCGGCAAGCCGAACTTCCCGGCCATTTTGAACCGGATGCCGTTCGCTTTTCCTCCTCGCGCCCACGCAAAAGCCGAGGTCAGCTCCGGCCCTTTGGTTCGCCGTCCGTGCCGCTCCTCATGCCTCGACTGGCCGCCGAACTTCTCCCGCATTGCTAGATACAGAAAGAAAAAAAGTGCTCCGCCGCAGAGCGGCGTAATCATCATGCGACCGAGACTTTCCCCGGCGAAGAATTCGCTTTGGAGAGTGACCGCTTCGTCCTGGGCGCTGCCCATCTGCTTGATCCTGACAAGCCCGGTCCATCCGTCCGCCTGAGCCTCGGATGAGAGAGCGATCGGCAACTCCTTGGGCTTGGCTGCCTTCACGGAGACGACATCGGCGTCGGTGGCGAGCTCCGGTTTTCGCTTCGGTGCGGTCTTCCAAATCCACCAAACCGGGAAGGTTTGGGTCGGCCGGGCGGTCATCGGAAGGGCCATGTAAGACGGAAGGTAGAGCTGCTGGAGAGGCGATAGGACGAATGAAAACCAGAGCGTGTAGGCCAGCACGAAGCCGAGCGAAAAGAAGAAAACGGAACCCAGAATCTTCCCCAGTCCGGACCGAAACCGGAGCGGCCGGGGCACCTAACTTCCCTCCGGGTGAGCGCCCTCAAGCCGCTTCAGAATCTCCTCGGCCTTGCCCTCCTTGATGGCATCGGCATGCTTCACGATCCGCTGTACGGTCTCGTCCGGCAGGTCGGAGGCGGCGGCAATCAGGTTCTGAACCAGCGACCGAAGGCCCATCAGCTCGGCCAAAAGGGTCGGGTCGGGAGCCGTCTTTTTCTTCCGTGCGGGTCGCTTGAGATGGAGCTGGATCGCCTCGCGCATCCACTCGGCGCAGGTCTGGCCGGCGATTTCGGCGGCGGCTTCGACCGCCTTCACCTCGGCGGGAGGAAGCCTGGTCGCTATGGTTTTCAGGGCGGTCGAAAGCCTCGACTCGATGCTCGAAGGCGTGGGTTTTAACGACGGGGGAATGCGAGGAAGTGACATAGAAAGTGGCCCAGTGGTGCTCCTAAAACGCTACGCGGGGACGCTGTTCCGGGTCAACTTTCGCCGGGTTCCAATAGGAACCCGGCGCTAACGACCGTTTACATCCCTGGCTAAGTTGTTGATTTTAGGTAGTGGCTCAAACCCGCATTCCGTTTACGATCTGCGCGGCTTTCGTTAGCGGTCGTTTACGAACGGTTCCGCCTGGAACCATTCCAGACCCAAGTTGCTCATTTCACAAACGTTCACGCCTAGAAACGTTCCGTATACAACGGTAAACCCATTGGGGGTGACGTGTCAGACCTTCTTCCGCTGCAAAGCAGCGTTTTGTTGCGCTTCGCCGATTGCGCAACAAAACTTACCTTGCAAGCAAAACAACAACGGGCAGCGCGTCTTTTGCACTTCGCTTTACATGCTGAATGCCTCGCCGCCGCAGTGCCTGTGGGTTTGTGGGACGCGCTCTTTGCGTTCCAAGCGCAGCGGCAAATCCATAGGCATGACCCTTCCCCTACAAACATCGTCAGAAGCTGTCGATCACCACGACGCCGGTCGTGTCGTAGTTCCCCATGGCTTCAAGCACGCCGGTGATGCCGTCGAGACCGACTCTCTGAGTCACCACCTGAGCCGGCTTCAAGGTGCCTGCTTCACACATCGCGAGCATGGTTCCGAAGCGCTGTCCCGGCATACCGAAGGTGCCATAAAGCCTCAGCTCGTTTAGCAGGATGATGTCGATGGGCAACGGCACATAGCCTGCCTCTTTCCGAGTCGTGTGGCCGAGCTGAACATGACGGCCCAGCTTGCGGAGAGATAGGACGGAGTTGCGGCAAGTCTCCGCGATGCCGAGCGCGTCGATGGACACCTGCGCGCCTCCATGGGTGAGCGTACGGATTGCCTCCACCGGATCTTCAGTGCGGCTGTCGATCGTGTATGCCGCACCCGCTTTCTTCGCTGCCGTAAGCGCCCGGTCCGATACATCGACCGCGATCACCTGGGCTCCCATAGCTGTTGCGATCTGCACGGCGGAGAGCCCCATGCCGCCTCCCGCTGCATGCACCGCCACCCACTCGCCTCCGCGCACCGCTGCCTGGTCCACCACACCGTGGAAGGCGGCCATGTAACGACAGGCCATGCTGGCCGAATCCACGAAGGAGAGTGACTCGGGAAGACGAATCAGGTTCACGTCGGCGTACCGGACCATCACGTACTCCGCGAAACCTCCCCAGTAGGACACGCCCGGAACGAGCTTCGCCCCCGAATCGCAGACGTGCTGATTGCCGCTTCGGCACCACTCGCAGGTCCCTTCTCCGGGGTTCATCGGAAAGATTACCCGGTCGCCTTTGCTCCAGCCGCGAACGTCGCGGCCGATCTCCTCGACCGTGCCGCTGAACTCATGGCCCAGCACAAAGGGAGGCTGGATCGTCAGCCCGCGCCACGCCCAATCGTCGGTCCAGAGATGCCAGTCGGTGCGGCAAATGCCGTTGGCTCCGACACGCAGGATCGCTCCGTCCGGTGAACACTCCGGGTCGGGAACGGACTGTACAACCAAGGGGCTGTTCAACGCTTCGATCACCGCAGCTCGCATAGGCACCTCTATTCTTTATCGTTCGACAAAGAATAACATGGCAATGAAGTATTCTTGAACGAACGGCAAGGAATCATGGCGGGACGGCCACGCGAATTCGACAAGGAAGCGGCGTTGAAACAGGCGCGCGATCTCTTCTGGGAGCGCGGCTATGAGGGTGTGTCGATGGCGGACCTGAGTTCAGCCCTTGGTCTTGCTTCCGCCCGCCTCTATGCCGCGTTCGGCTCCAAGGAACAGCTCTTCCGCGATGCGGTACTGCTCTATGAGGCTGAGGAAGGCGGTTTCGCCGACCGCGCCCTCGCCGAAGAGCCGACCGCAGGCCTGGCCGTTGAACGGTTGCTGCGTGAAGCGATTAATCTGTACACGCGAGAGACAGGGCCGCGCGGTTGCATGGTGGTCTCCTCCGCAACAAACTGCGCGAGTGAAAACGACTCCATCGGACGTTGGCTTGAGGAGCACCGCCGCGTTCGGACAGCAGCGATCGTGCAGCGCATACGCCAGGCGGCTCAGGCTGGCGAACTGTCCCCGGGCACGGATGCGGATGCTTTGGGGAATCTCTGCGCGGCGAGCTTGCATGGCATCTCCGTGCAAGCCCGAGATGGAGCGACTAAGGAATCGCTGCTGAAGACGGTTCCACTGTTGCTCTCACTTTTCGGGTAGCCGGTCACAAGACATGGTGTTGAGTCTGTTCTTCTTCTACATACCTGGAATGATAGGCGCTTCGTTTCGGTCTGAGAGCTTCGGGTCAGGGCCGCGCAGCGCCGGTAAGAACCGGGGCCGAAGACAGCCTTGACGCGAGGCCGGCCGAAACGATCCTGGCCGAATTCGGGATGGAGGATGGATGGACCCCGTGTTTGGTTGTTTGTTCTCGGTCCTTCGGACCTCGTTATCAGGGCGTAGAGGTACCTGCATACGGTTTGGCAGGCAGTGCATGACCCAAATGCCCGCAGCGTCTCCTAGCCGCCTTTCCGCTCGATTGCCAACACCTTCAATCGTCAGCCACAACCGTTTACCGACCCCAACCCTTATCAGGAAGTTTTGGCTTTTGCTGTTGTCTTCGCTGGCTTCGAAAGCTTTTGGCACGGTTATATAAAGGGTTAAAGTAAGGATAAAAGGCTAGAGCCGTCAAAGCTATTGAAAACAAACCATTTGGCATCGTTATGCGCGACCTATAACTACCACCAGAGGCCAACCCGCGACCCAGAGCTACTGCTTTCCGACTTGTTCCGCGACCCAGAGCTACCTCTTCCCTGCTCTTCGTCCTGTGGATAACCTTGGACCCGCGACCTACAGCTACCGCTTTCGTCTCGACCCGCGACCTATAACTACTTTGGTTCTTGTGAAAAAGCGAGGCGGGGCGACCCAAAGCTACCGCAATCCGCGACCCAGAGCTACTGCCATTCAGTTGACCCGCGACCTATAGCTACCGTGTTCCCTTCTCCGACCCGCGACCCAGAACTACAACCTGCGCCCGCCTAAACTCTTTGGAGGTGGAAGTTGTGCCGTTCTCTCTGCGTCCGTTTTGCGCTTGTTGGCCGCCTTCACCTCACGAACGAACTCAACATTTGGGTACAGGTCGAAGATCACGTCCAAAAGCTTGCCTCGCGGTCCTGGCACATCCTCTCGCTTGTACGACATCAGCACACCGCGCTCCGTCAGTTCGGCGAAAGCCGCCTCCAAAGCGTCAACACCGTCACGGTTGCGCTTATATCCATCAAGCAATCCGCTGTCCCGTTTTATCGTGCTCAGACGCATTTCGAAGCGTCTGGACATCTCGGCAAACGTGTTTTTCAGAACGAGTTGCTTATGAAGCCATCGGGCAAGCTGGGTGCTATGGCTCATCATCAGGGCATAGTTGTATTGCCGGTAGGTCACCTGGTCGATGCTGTCCGTCACTAGCGGATGGAACTGCACAACCCATTTAGCGTCGGGATCGTCGCGTAATTTCGTTCTCGAAACGGCTGCAAGATGAGGCAGGTAGGGAGAGCGGGTGATGCCCTCCCCCTTGCCGGCGTCCTTCACTGAAATCTGAATGACTGTGCCGGAAAGGACGTTGAGGGCTAAGACGATCTGCTGATACGACCGTGCATGCCCACGCTTCTTCAGTTCCTTCCGCAGCGCGTGGAGCGTGAACTTCACCCCGCTGCCGTGGTTCGGCCGGTCGAAATAGCCTGCTTGCTGCTCGGTCGCGATCTTGCGGAGCGCGTCTTCGATCAGCTCCTCCGTTGCGCTGGGGTAATGGTCGCGATATTTACCGTCCAAATCGATCACGCGCGCGGGAAAGATCGTGCGCGTATAGGTTCGTCCTCGATGCTGAAACGTCATCTCGTGTTCGCGTAGGAACTCCCCCTGAATGCGCGCTTTGTTCATCGCCTGGCGGCTGACCGAATACCTCGGAACGCTGTCCCAGAGATCCATCGCGTTGGAAAGGCGATCGCGCTGCTCGTCTGTATTGGCCAGAAACGTCTGGAAGAGGCCAAGCTGCCGGTTCTGAAACTCTGTATCCGATAACAGTTGAAGCTTTTCTGAACCTTCCGTCTCGCGGGGGACGATCGCCGTTTTCTTCACCGGTGTGACGTTCTCCGCAGAGTCTGTCAGATTTGGGAGCTGTCTTTGGCTTGGATCTGTGTTCATGTGCGCCTCTGCAGTCGGATGATGGGTCGGCTATAACGCTCCGCAAACTAGTAGCTACTTAACAAGCAGCTATTTTGCCATCCGTTCCTTCAGAGCGTCGAACGCCTGCTCCAAAAGGTCGTTGAACTTCAATTTGTGCTGAGCCGCAAAGACTTTGATCTCGGTTTGCAATTCGTCCGTAATGCGAGTGGTGAACTGCGTGGTTCTCCCCGTTGCCCGCAATGTACGGCCGTCGACGTAGTTACTTGCGGGCGCGTGTTCAGGCTGCGCGAGATTGTCTTTGGCCTCGCTCGGCGGCGGCGGCGGCGGAAGGTTCTTGCGATTGGGCTTCGGGAAGTTAGCCATTCAGCTTGTCCACCATGGATTGAATTAGTTTGTCGGCACGCTGATTCAACTGCGGATATCGGGTTTCAGTGATGGAAAGCCCGGCGTTCGATGCCTGGCGGTAAGACGGTCGTTCGGGAAGCGCGCCGTCTAGCGTTTGGTACCCGGCCTGGTCGATGTAGGCCCGTGACTCCGCTTCTTCCGCGTCCGTACCGATTCGACAAAGGGCGAAGGTAAGGCGGTTCTTGGGAATGCCTGCTTTGACCAGCTCGTGAAATACGAGAATTGCCGGCTGGAGGTCATCGACACTTGCGCCGCTCGGCTGGACGACTAGCGATGCTGCCTGAGCAATCTCTAGCGTTGCGCTACTGGCCCGAGCGGGGCCGTCTAAGAGAAGCAAGTCAAACTGATCTGCAATCCGAAGTGCTTGCGATGCAGTCTTAAAACTCTCGACTGAAAAGATTGGGGTTGCCCCATGGTCGAGCCTGCGCCTGTACCAATCGACCGACGTACCTTGCTGTGTATCAAGATCGGCCAGCTTCACGTTTAATCCGCTGGATGCGGCCTCTCGGGAGAGTCCACGAGCAAGGGTTGACTTCCCCACTCCTCCCTTCTGGCTGATGAATCCGACAATCTGAGCCATGACGCCCCCTGGCTATCTGATTGTAAGCTAGCTGCTAGTTTTACAGCAAGTTATAAGATAGTTTGGTAACGGAGTAGCTGCTACTTAGATAGCAAGGAGTGCTCAGAATGCAATTCGCTCGACCTCGTCGAGCGCGATCTGATCATTGCGGCGGTCATAGAGCCCGGTGGTGCGGGCGGACTCATGGCCGGCCATCTGCTGCGCGATCTCCAGCTTTCCACCGTTTTGCAGGTAGGTGGTGATGCCGGTAGCGCGGAAGCTGTGGGCGCTGATCTTGGTTCGCAGCCCTGCGGCTTTGGCCCTCCGCTGAATCATCATGTGAACGTTAGCCTGGGGCAGGGAAGTGCGATCGGTCAGCCGGCCATAGCGCAGGGTAGGGAAGAGCGGCGCCTCGGGTTCGGAGCCAAGCCCGGATGCCGCAATCCATTCTTCTAAATACTGGTCCAGGTTGTGATGACAGGGGAGCTCGGTCACCTTGCCGCCTTTTTCGTGGAGCCGCACCCAGCCGCGGCGCTTCTGCACATAGAAGTCTTCGACCTTCATTCCGGTAGCCGCGCCGACGCGGGCGAAGGTGTATCCCATAAGGGCGATCAGGGCCCGGTCGCGAAGCCCGAGCAGGGAAGTGGTGTCGATCGCGGCGAGCAGCTCCCGCATCTCGTCGGCTGAGAGGACAGAGGTCTTGCCCTTGCGTACGCTGTGCTTCGGTCCCCGTACCGCATGGGCCGGGTTGGTCTCCATGATGTGCCCGGTCACCAGCCAATCGAAGAGCATCCGGATCGCGGCGAGGTGCTGCTTGACGGTCGGCTTCGAGTGGGTCTGGCCGAGCTGCTCCACGTAGGCGGCGACGTGCATCGGCGTGACTCCGGCTAGGTCTCCCAGACCTCTCTCCCCGCACCAGGCGGCGAAGCCCTCAACGGCTTTGAAGTACGCGCGCCGGGTGTTCGGGTTGCGGACATTGACGGTGAAGAACTCCCAGAACCGGCGGCCAGCCTCAGGCATGGCCTGGAAGAGCGCGGGTAATCGGAGAGCTGCAGGCCGCAGTAGGGCAAGCGAGCTCATGGACGTTCCTTAGCGAAGGTTAAATAGGAACGCATCTCCCCGTTCATCCTGGGCAAGGAGACCGGCGCGTCCTGGGTGAAACCGAGCTTATTCAAAACAGATAAGGATGCGGCATGAGCGGGTTCGCAATGTGCGATCAATCTGCGCAAGCCGAGGTCGTTTAAGGCGAAATCCACGACTGCACGACTCGCCTCCGTAGCGTAACCTTGGCCCCAAGCGGATCTCCGGAGGACGTAGCCGAAGTTTGCCGTCCCGCTATATTCCAGTCGGTCATTCCAAAGCCGGCACCGCCGATCAGGATTCCATCCTCCTTGCGCACGATGGCCAGGGTGTATTCAGTGCGAGGCGAAGCGTTCTGGTCTAAGACCCAGCTAGCAAGTACGGCTTCCGTCGTCTCGGGCGTGTTCGGTCCCCAGCTCGTGAACCGTGTCACCTCCGGGTCTCCGGCATAGACCTGGATCGCCTTGGCGTCCCCTTCGGCAAACTCGCGCAGGGTCAATCGAGGGGTTTCTAGGGTGACGAAGGAGAAGGTATGCGGCGTACTCATATACATATGATAACGTCCTTTATCGTATACACGCGGACACTCGACTGGAACGTGCCTGAAACTTTTTAGTGACAGTAGACATCTCGCTCACGAATGTGAGACTCTCAAAAGTGAGAGCTGCAGGTGAGCATCCTCCTCTCATTTTTGAAAGGGCCTTAATGTCCAAACTCTCGGGAGTTTCAGTTATTCAACTGTCGGCCCAAAAAACAAAGAACCTCGACACGATTTGCTATAGAGGCTCCGCTCCCTTGGCTCACCTTGCGCTGATCTCACAGCCTGACATTTTCGATCAAGCGTCAAATCCTGAAGGTTTGCAGCGTGACCTTTCTCCTAAACATGCAAGTGAGGCGTACGAATACGTGCGGCGCGCTCGCGATAAAGCCTATCCGAGAGCTTTTCCGGAAGTCGTTTTGAATGTTAGGGATAAGAGCATCTTGAATTTGGAAAACGACGATGGTGTGCTCTCTTCTCTAAAGTTCACGATCACCGATATCAAAGAGGGAAAGGTTTATGTAAGCCGAGTGGATGGCAATCATCGGCTGTTCTACGCTGCCGGAGACGAGAGACGCGATCCTCTTCTCGCTGACATTCCCTTTCAACTGCATGTTGGTCTATCGCGCGAGCAGGAACGATCGCTGTTCGTAGACATCAATAGCAACCAGAAGGGCCTCAGCTCCTCTCATCTAGCCGTGATGCAAAATCGCCTGACGGCAGATGAAATAGAGATCCGTGATCATTTGGACCGCTGGATTGCTAGTCGGTTAAGCAAGGATCCCCAATCTCCCTGGCACGGAATGATTCACGAAGGGGGATCAAAAAAGGGCACACGACAGCAGGGCCTTACACGCTTAGTAAACTTCGCGAGCATTCAGGGCGGAGTTTCGAAGATGCTCTCCAAAACTCAATACATTCACGATTTGGGTGATGCTGAACTTCAGTATGTCGTCATTCGAAATTACTGGAGAGCAGTGAAGAGCGTGTTTGCGGAGGAGTGGGCGATACCCAAAAAGTCGTTGCTCCTCAAAAACGTTGGCGTCTGGAGCCTTTCGATTCTGGGCGCGACGATCATTGATCGCTGCATGCCACTTCATCAGGTGGACGAGGAGCATTTTGCTCATTATTTAAAACAGGCACGAGCGCGGTTTGATTGGAGTAAGGATGCAACAGGCGACCGCGCCATTTCCGGCATGTCTGGCAATAAAGCGGCACTGATCATCGCCGCGGCCATGGCCGCCGAGTTGACTACCGAGAGTGGCACCAACTCCATTAAAGAACTTCAAGACAGACTGCGGTCTCAAGTGGGGATGCGCTCATAATTTTCGCGCACACTGAAAAGCGGCCCGAATGGTCGGACCGCTCGACAGATGCAGAACCGCAGATGCAATTGGTTCCAGCCAATTGCCTAACGATTCGGGTCACCCAGCGTGGGATCGCCTTGCCCTAAAGCGATTCTTCCACGTTGGGTGCTCCGGAAGCAAGTACAGGAGACACACATCATGGACGCTTATCAGATCACATGTATCAATCGCCCAAACCGCACCAGTCCACATGAACACATCACCCACGTCGGCAATCTCGCCGGGAAGTGCGCATGACGCGCGAACAGGCCATCACGCAGATCGATGCGAAGCGGATGGCTTTCTACACGGTCGATCGTACGACCGGAAAGAAGATGGACGTTGAGGTCATTCGTGAAACCGGCAAGGTTCCCTACCTGCGGACTCGCGCGGACGGCAAGTTAAACGACAACTTGCTTCAGCAGGCTGATTGCGACGGTACCTGCAAGCTGGTGTAAACCCAAAGGGGGCTGCCGGAACGCAGCCCCCTTTTCCACGGAGAAGTTGGAAACTCAGGCGAGTGGACGCCCTATACCCGTTTTTGTCTCCACAGATTGACCTACAGCGGAAGCATTTGTGACGCAGTTGGGTGAGGTTAACGAGTAATCACTCGTGCTGAAAGAAGGGTGAACAAGATGGCGCAAAGAGACAACGCTGCATTGGAGATTCCCGAATCGTTAGTCGCGAAATTGACCATTGAAGCGCCACGTATTCACATCTACCCATTCAGCAGATTGATCGGTGCCTCTGCCGCAAAGTGGGAAAAACTAATTTCGGATTTAGAGGCGAAGGAGAAAATCGTTTACCTGTACTATCAGCCCGTACGTGAGGCGATCGTCAAATTCACGGCTAACGGCGGATTGAACCGACGGGACATTTACGACGAGATGTCGCAACGAGCTGCGGATGTCATCCACACGGGAACCCAAGATCCGGTCCGAGACAATCAAAGCTGCTTTGTCTCTTTCGAGAAAAACTTCTTTCCGAAAATCAAGGCTTTCGAACGGAGCTTGCTTAAGGTCCCGCAGATTGAAGGCACCTTTTTCAGCGGTCTAATTCTGAAAGGCTTACCTCATATGGTCGTTCTCGACGGTAAGGCTAAGAGAAAGTTCGTTTATCTCTATCCGTCTTCCTGGAAGGATCACGAGCTGGACGCATACATGGAATTATTAACAATCATCGTTGAATCCGAGTTCGGTGCTGACGCTGCTGATATTTGGTGCATGGGCCTGAAAAGAGGTAAAACCATTCCCCGACCTCGATCCAAGGCGCGGACACGACAAGCGTGTCGCGAAGCAGCAAAACATTTCAAACGCGTGGTCGATGCTGGCGTGATCAGCAACTCCAAGTAGATGTAAGCAGAGAAATACTCAGCTACGCCTCATCGGCGGCTTCTTCAGCTTCCGCCTGTTCCGCAGCCTCTTGTTCGGCAAGAGCCTTCGGGAGCTTGGCTGGTTGTCTGCCGGCGAAGTAGTCCTCTATTCGCTGAATCAGAAACTCTACTGACGCAGGCGCCTCCGCAAGCTTCTCCGCGAACTGTCTGCCGGGATGAACAACGTCCCAGGGAGACTTGTACTGTGTGGCCCTTCGCTTACCTGGATCTTTGTTTCCAAACCCGTCGAGTGCCACGTTCCAGACAGGTTTGAAGGATTCGATTAGCATATTTTCGCCCAACGGGATCCAAATGTCGTCGAGTACTAAATAACGAACGCTGAAGTCTACAAGCTCAAGGTTGATGGCTTCCGATATCGAACTTGCGTGCTGGCGGAGGCGATCCGCGAGGGCTTTGCCCAAAGCTGAAACATCACGGCTTAAGCCACCCTTGCGGCCGCCTTTCGGAATAGCCTTGCCAACGTAAATAGGCTTAGCGTTGGCTTCCTCTTTGTTTTTCGTGGCGATTGCCGCATAAGCGGGAAAAGGGCCAGCGTAATAGATGACATACACGCCTGCGCCTATGATGGCATCTGCCTCGGCAAATGAGATCCCAGGTCGCCCGAGCAATTCCGTCTCTATGCTTTTCGCCAAGTTCAATTTTTCGAGCGGGTTGTAAGGCTGTGACTTTGCGGTTGTCATGCGCCGAGCTGCTCCATGACGGTTCCGCCAACACAATGAGCAAGCTCAACGGGCACCGCGTTTCCGAGCTGCCGCATCGCCTCAGTCCATGAGCCGTGAAAAACGTAATTGTCAGGGAAGGTTTGGAGCCGAGCGGTTTCTCTGACAGAAAAGTACCGGACGGAACCATCAGGCCGCGTCAACATGTTCTCTCCGCCTGGTACGCCGTGAACGCCAGCCTTAAGCGTTTTGGCTGGTTCGTCCAAGGGGCTTCCCGTATGGCCTGGATAGGTGCGGGCTCCTGGCTGAAATTGATGGTTCCAAATCTCCGCGGCCTGCCGCGGTTTCTTCTCTGGGTCGGGAAGATCCGCGAGGGCGTCTCTAACGGTGCGCCAGGGCAGTGAAAGGGGCTTCTCCTCAAGCTTTCGAGCTCTCTCCAAAATCCGCGGTGTGACGCAGCGGGCATCCTTGGCCACTCGGTTCCTCTCCCAATACGTCGCCTCCATCGCCTGCTCCCAAATCAGAGCATCCGCAGAGTGCGTTTCCTGGGGGAAGTTCCAAGAAATTTTTAGGTCGTCCCGGAAGCCAACGAAAAAGACGCGCTCCCGGCGTTGAGGAATCCCAAAGTT
Source organism: uncultured Acidobacteriaceae bacterium (assembly GCA_964249905.1). GTDB lineage: Bacteria > Acidobacteriota > Terriglobia > Terriglobales > Acidobacteriaceae > Edaphobacter. The sequence goes on along the minus strand of CAXUEE010000044.1, from coordinate 6,444 downwards.
CGCTGCATTTAAGATTCGCGCGACTACTCGGTAATGAAGGTCTTCGCGCTTTCCGCTCGTATGGTGGCGTTCCAAACGAGAGAGGTGCTCCATCCATCCCTCGGCCTTCTTCCTGGCTAGGGTTGGGTGTTCCATCTGGAGCTTGATGTACTCGAAATAGTTCCGGAAGGTCGTCCGGGTCAATCCCTTGACGTTCTCGAAGATGAACGCCCGCGGTTTTGCCTCTCGAACAGCTCGCACAGCCTCGGGGAACATATCGCGGGTGTCGTTGTAAGCCTTGTGCTTACCCCCCACGGAAAATGGCTGGCATGGGGGGCCGCCGGACACGAGGTCGACCTTGCCCTCGTATTCCTTGAAATCGATGGTTCGAACGTCGCAGCGGAGAACGTCCCAATCCTTCACGGCCTTTACGTTAAGGCCCTGATTCTGCCGGATGGTGTCGCAACAGTAAAGGTCGCGCTCAATCACGTTAACGGGTTTGAAACCCGCCTCATGGAGGCCAATCCCCAGCCCTCCCGCTCCCGCGAATAGCTCTATTGATCTCATCTGTCCAGAAACGATCTTACCTGCTCCGAAACGGCGGCGATATCAACAAGTTGGCACTCCCAGATTGTTAAGGCTTGCCATCCCTGCTCGGCAAGCTCCTGGCTGACTCGCTCGTCTCGAAGACGATTTTTCTCTAGTTTTGGGGCCCAAAACTCCAAACGGCTCTTCGGCATACGTGCAAGCTTGCAAGAGCTATCTGGATGTCGATGCCAGAAACAGCCATGTACGAAAATAACCTTTTTCCTGCCGGCGAAAACGAGATCTGGCTTGCCGAGCATGGCAGGACCATGCAATCTATAGCGATATCCGAGTCCGTGAATAAGCCTCCGAACCTTCATCTCAGGTTTGGTGTCTTTTCCGCGGATGAGCGCCATGCGTTCGCTGCGCTCCTTCTGTGTCAGGGTGTCCGCCATGATGCTTCTATATGCCGCACTGCAGAGAATGTCTCCTCAGCCCACCATAAGAGTTCTACCCTCTGGCTCCTTCCATTTGTTGGTCTCAAGCGTGGCTATCATCATGCGCCTCGCAAAAACCATGGATTTTAGGCGATCTGGAAGATAATCGTTCCTGAAACACGGGGGCTCAAGCTCTTGCAGGGAAAGATTAAGATCAACATTAGGATTGGCGCTGACTGTCATTTCCGGGGACCAGCCTGTCAGAGTAAAGGTAGCGAGCGGTTCCCTGGAGAGGTTGCCTGTTTCGCAGACGCACAAAGCCTTCACTTCCACACCTGGCGGCAAACGAAACAGCGGCTGTAGAGCTACCACGGCTGTACAGAGTGTATGCATCTTCCGATGCCTATCCAGTCGCGCCAAGTCATTTAAGTGCCGTAGAGCTCTATTGAAATTAGCGATTCGCAGCGCGGGTTCAAGATCCGGCTCCTCAAATGGCTGCATGAGTTCAATAAAGCGCTGTCGACCAAGATTGAGAGCGGCTATCTTCCTGGATTGCTTCTTCCAATCCTCTCTCTGTTCGCAAATTGGAAACTCGATACTTGATGGGCGTGGTGGAGGATCAATCCCCGAATCGTGCACCGCACAAGCGTAGACTGCGCCGTCAAGGGCGGCGCGGAGTTGGTAGAGCAATTCGCCCAACTCCATCTCTATGGCTTGCGGTAAAACGGAAGAGATCTCTCGGAGCCAGATATTGCCGTTGCCATCACCATCAACATGAACTTCAGTCTCCAGGAACTCTGAAATGTCGGTGTCATTCCAGATACTGGAGATGTTGTTGGAATGCTCTATCGCGCGCTCTATGCGAGCAAAGCACTTCTTAAATAAGCTCATAGACCCAATCCAAACCCCTGCTGCTCGATGCTCCGCTCTGGCAGTTCCCTTGAATGCGAGTGCACTTGGCCCTCGGGCATGGCGTAATCGAGCCCTTCCTTGGCGGTGATCGGTTCGCGATTCCGGTCGTGGAACTGACCGTCCTGACCGTCGATGTAGAGGTGCCGCCCTGTTTGCATGTGCTGGTAAGTCTGCATGGTGCCGCTCTCCTGTTTCCAGGCGAACTGCTTGGCCTCGTGGGCGGGTAATGCCTCCTTGAGCGGCGTCCAGTGGCGCAGGTACTGGTCCATAAGCTCGCGGCCACTCAACCGTTCACGCTGCGGCTCCGGCTCCTGCTGGACCTCCGGCACATGAGCGCTCTGGTGCGAGACGTCGCGGCTGAGGGCTTCGGGCAGCTTCTCGCGGTCGCTGGTGAAGATCTGAGCATCATGCGCTCCGCGCGAGACGGAGACATACGCCATGCGGTTGTTGATGAGGTCCTTGGCTCCTAGCTCCGTGTCGATGTTGATAAGAACGCGGTCGGCGGTCTGCCCCTGGCTGGAATGACTGGTGACGGCATAGCCGTGGTCTAGGTGGGGATGCTCCCTGGGGTCGATGCTCACGTTCCGCCCGGTGTCCATCTTCAAGGTCATCCGGCCGTCGTCGGTGACACTCTGGATCGTTCCTAGCTCTCGGTTCGCAACCTTCAGCTCGTTCGCTGGCGCGGTGAACTGGATGCGGTCGCCGACCGAAAAGGCTTTTTCCTGCTCCTTATAGATCGAAACTCCCTGCTGGCGGCGTGGATCGTAGGTCTGCTCCGAGCCATCGGCGCGGACGACGGTCAGCAGATTGTTGGGCGCGTCCACGCTCTTGACGCGGGCATACTCGCCCTTCTCGATGCCGGTCTCCTTCGACGTGCGCGAGTAAAGCAGCACATCGTTGAACTGGTACCGCGCGGCCCATGTTCGATCGGCTCCGGTGAGGTCCTGCCGGGGCACAAGCGCACTGACGCGGTATTCTTCCTTGCCGACTAAACCACTGGCCTGCAGCTCGGTGTGAATCCTGGCGTTGATCTCGGCGCGAGAGCGGTTGTCTGGCGAGACGACCAGCGTGTTCTCCGGCGATCTCGCGTATTCCTGGGCGATGGCCTCGATCCGGGCGGATTGATCCTTTACCTCATGTACCCGTCCCTGACGCTCCAGCCCGCCGATCGCTTCCCCGACCTGGCCGTGGGCGAGCTGCTCGACCACGGCCTTTAGCTCCGGGTCGCGCTGACGCACGATCTCATCCAGCTTCACGGTCCGCATCCCCGCTTCCTGAAGCTGCGCAAACGGTCGGCCCGCTTCGACGGCCTCATGCTGCCGGGTGTCTCCGACCAGAAGAACGCGGTCGTTCGGCTGCAAGCGGCTCACGAAATCGTGCATCTGCTTGGTCGACGCGAGAGAGCTCTCGTCCAGAACGTAAAGCCTCTTTTCGCCGGTGTCGGCCTGTTGGCCCTTGGCGAGATGGAGCTGCAATGTTGAGGTTTCCATGCCGGCACCGCTCAACTGCTGCGCCGCGCGGCTGGTCGGCGCGAAACCCTCCACCTTATATCCATTCGCCTCGGCACCCTCCCGGATGACGGAAAGAGTCGTCGTCTTTCCTGCCCCGGCTACGCCGTCGAGTCCGACTATTTTTTCCTGGCTTTGGAGGATCTGATCGGCGGCCGTCCGCTGCGTCTGGTTCAATTGCGAGTGCCGCTCGATGATCTCCGTCCCGGTGCCTGGGCTTACCAGAGGAGTGTTGTCGAGCGCGGTCCGGTTCCCTTCCTGCATCCGCGCCACGGTCTCGCGCTCCATGCGCAGCATGGCGGCAGTCGTGTACTGCTCCCCTGCCGCTCCTGGTGCGCCCGCGACGGTGCGGAACTCACCCTGCGCGGTCCGCCGATCGAACTCAGCCCGCACCTGGCTGGCACTGGCCTGCCCCATGCTCCGGTCCATGGCGGCTTGCAGGATCGCGCGTTCGTCCTGCACCGCAGAACGCTCGAAGGAATGATCGCGGGCGTAGGTCACGGCCTGCTGAGCGATCTTCGGAGAGTCCACTTCCTGGCGATGGCCATTCATTAGAGCTTTGGAAACGATCCAATCGGCCTGATGGCCGTACTGCGCGGCAAGCTCCCGGTGCCGATGCAGAACCTCGGCCGGCGACTGAATCTCCTTGGAATCGCGCGTCCGGTGCGCGGCGACCTGGGCCGCTCCCGCTCCCTCCCGGCCGATCTCATTGAGGTGCGACTTGATCTGCTCCCGGCGCGGGCTCGACGCCTCAAGGTACTCCTGGCTGTACCCCTTGATCTCCGGCTGGCCATGCTTGCCGCGCTCGATCTCATAGCCGAGACCCTGTAGGCGGCTGGCGAGCTCGGTCCGGTAGACGGAGGTAGCGAACTGCTGTGACCCAAACAAGCTGCGGGCGTCCAGGGCTCTCGTCTGGCCGTTCTCACGCTCAGTCACATTGAAGACGACGGCATGGGTGTGGAGCTGCGGCGCGGCGTACCCGTCCACCGGCCGCGCGGTGTCGTGCTCGAAGGTCGCGGCGGCGAACTTGCCGGTCAGCTCCGGTGCGTTCACGTTGCCGAGCCGAGCCTGCGTGTACCGCTCCAGTTCCCCTAAAGCGACTTGAACACTCTCCCGGTGTGCCTCGCGGACGCGCTCATCGCCTCCGACCAGAGCGGTGAGTGAAACCGACTTCGGAGCTGAAAAGGTAGCATCCCATCCGGCCCGGTGCTCGACCGAGGTCACTTCCCTGCCGAACTGGTTCTCGTAGGTCTTGACCGGCTGATGCCGCACCATCTGTTCCTGGGTCTCGGGGTGCTGGCCCTCGGTCAGACGGGCAAACTGCTCCGAGCCGACCGCACCTCGAAGTCCCCACTCCTGGGCGAGCTTGCCCTGCCATTCGCTGTGGCCCTGCTGCTCCCGGCTCCAGTAGTTCGCTTCCTTGGCCGCAAACTCGCGGGCATGATACGTCCTGGCCTGGCCACCGGAAAGCGGTTTGGAGATCGTCAGCATGTTAAGACAAATTTTAGGCCGATTCGCCCTACTTCCGACAATGCGACATACCGGTACTAATCTCCTCGCCTCGCTACTTTTCGATCCAGCGATATCGTCGTGAGTCATGCACGGCATTCGTGAAGGACTCTGACTGTGATCCCTGGGCGAAGAAGGTGCTGATGAGGCTTAGAGATGCACCATTGGCCGTGAGAGCACTAAAGACATGGTTGTCATCAGCGATGAACAAGAAGTGGTGGGGATATACGCTGGCCAGCGCGATCTCAGTGCGATAGTCCACCGCTTCGTCATAGCGCCCCGCCAACACAAACACATCCGCCGGGCAACGGTGTAGGGCAGCAAAGTCGAAGGGTTGCAGGGTGATCTTCCCAGAGTGCAGCATATCCAGGAGCGGCTTGATCTCGAACGCTTGTGTCTCCGCCAGAGGATAGAGCCCTCCGTCGCCAAGATGATCGAAAGCGCCACTAGGGGCGAGCAGTTCCAAGACACGAACATCCTGCGGAATGATGTCTTTGGAGGCGTACATTGCGGCCATATCATCGACCTGATAATCTTTGCGCGCCGTTCGGTACGCACCCATGTTTCCCGCGGCGAGAGCATGGATCAGGTTGGCTCGTGCATCGTTGATTTTGTCTGCCGAAACGAAAAAGTGTTGTCGCTGAAGCGTCATAAGAATGCCGATGCGCTCTTCCGGGTGGGTCTTTAGCGCAGACTGCAACTGCTCCTGAAGGGTAGTGTTCTGTCTGCCGAGGTCGCTCCAGAAGGTGTCCAGCGAGATACCGAGTTCGGCGTTGAGGTATGGATTCACCGCCGATTGCGTGAAAATGCGCTCTACGTGGTCCGAATGCAAAGAGAGGTACTGATGAACGAGGTAGGCTCCCCCGGAGCGACCATAAAGATCGACCTCTCCTTGTTCTCCGACGATGGCCTTGCGCACAGATTCAACGTCATCAACCCACTCGCCGCTGTTGAACACCTTCCACGCTTTCGACCAGTCTGCTTTACCGTCACTGCCAAGCGTGGCGTCGATAAAGGCTGGGGTTGTACCTCGGGTGATGATGCCGACCACGTTCACGGCGTCTCCAAAGGTGCTTTCTTGTAAATCCTTCATCGCTCCTGAACGGACGTAGAATTGCTGGCCGTCGGCGATCACGAGCACTGTCCGTTTCGCGGGGTTGAACGGAGCTGCGTAATCCAGTGCCAACTTCGCAGTTCCCAGTGCGGGCTCCTCGTAGGAAAGAGGGACGTTTATAAACGTGGGCGCGGGGAGGTGCTGCGCCTCAGCGGAGCCTATACAAAGCAGAAGGGAGCAGACGAGCAACCGGAGAGCATGAGGCATTCTTTGGATACCTTCCAAACCTGCTGTGATGAGTGCGCTTTCCACCAATACGCAAGTTCTGGAAGGCCGGTTCAACGAAAGCGCACCCGCTGCGAGATAGGTCTTCATAGATGCCGTACACGTTAGTCAGTCCACCGGTTTCCACTCGCGAGTTGCCCCCTCATTCTTCTTAAAGGCGGACCTACGCGGCTCCGGCTTCGGAGCTTGTGGAGGCGCAGCCTCGGGGAACAACGGGAGCTTTGGGTCGGGTGAC
>CAXUEE010000043.1:12666-19605 GCA_964249905.1 uncultured Acidobacteriaceae bacterium | reverse complement strand
GCGCCGACAAAGTCCGTACTCCGCTGCCCATTCACCGCGTTGAAGGTCGCCACACCCTCCGACTCGCGCGCACGTACACCCGTTCCCTTGATCCGGATCACCCCGGCCTCGCAGCCCGGACCCATTACCGTATTCGTCTGCACCATCGAGTCGTACTGCTCGTAAATCCAGGCCTTCGAGCACACATTCGCGCTCGCCAGCAGCTTCTTCAAATCCGCCGTATAGTCCCGCGGTTTCCCCAACTCCTCACGCACCCAGGCCGGAGGATCCTTCGGCACCGGAGCCTCCCACGTCCCCACCGGCCGGTGGTACACCGGAGCGTCGTCCGTCAGCGCTTTGTTCCCAATCTCCGCCTCGAGCACACCTCCGTGATACACCCGCATCACGTCGTCTGCCGTCACCACGCCGACCTCCGCGCAGTCCAGCCCCCACTTGGCGAACACCGCCAGCACTTCCTTTTCGCGGCCTTTTTCGGCCACCAACAGCATGCGTTCCTGGCTCTCGCTCAGCATGATCTCGTAGCTCGTCATGCCGGTCTCGCGCTGCGGAACTTTGTCCAGCTCGATGCTGACGCCGAGCGAACCACGAGCCCCCATCTCGCATGTCGAGCACGTCAACCCCGCTGCGCCCATGTCCTGAATGCCTAGCACGGCGCCCGTCTTCATCGCCTCCAGGCAAGCCTCGAGCAGCAGCTTTTCGAGAAAGGGGTCGCCCATCTGCACGTTGGGCCGCTTCTGTTCGGAGCCCTCGGTGAACTCTTCAGAAGCCATGGTTGCGCCGTGAATGCCGTCGCGTCCGGTCTTGGCTCCCACGTAGAAGACCGGGTTGCCGACGCCTTCCGCCTTGGCATAGAAGATCTCGTCGGTCCGCACCAGCCCCAGCGCGAACGCGTTGACCAGCGGGTTGCCGGAGTAGCACTCTTCGAAGCGGGTCTCACCACCGACGTTCGGCACGCCGAAGCAGTTGCCGTATCCGCCTACGCCGCTCACCACGCCGGTCAGCGTATGCCGATTCCTTGCATAATCGATGCCCGCCGTCGGTGGCTGGCCGGCTTCCGGGCTCAGCGGCCCAAAGCGCAGCGAATCCATGACTGCCAGCGGCCGCGCGCCCATGGTGAAGATGTCCCGTAGAATACCGCCGACGCCTGTTGCCGCGCCCTGATGCGGCTCGATGTAGCTCGGGTGATTGTGGCTTTCGATCTTGAAAGCGCACGCCCAGCCGTCGCCTACATCGATAATGCCCGCATTCTCGCCCGGCCCCTGGACCACCGCGCCCGGCCCGCTTGCGCGCGGACCCTTGGTCGGCAGCCGCCGCAGATGCACCCGGCTTGACTTGTAGGAGCAGTGTTCGGACCACATCACCGAAAAGATCCCCAGCTCCGTCAGGGAGGGCGTACGCCCCAGCGCTGCTTCCATCCGTGCGTATTCCTCAGCTGTGACGCTGTGCACCTTCAGCAGTGCGGGCGTAATAACAGCAGGTTGCGGAATCTGCTGGGATGGAGGAGAGAGGTGCTGATTTGGCATAGCTCGTGATTCGATTGTCGCATGCAGAGCGGCGTGAGTTCTGTCTCGCAGAGCCCCTCTTCGGGGGTCAGTCCAGAGATCTTTAAGACATCTCGCCACACCCTGCCGCGAGAACAGAAGCCACAGAAAAATTCAGGTTCGATCCTCAAAGCAGTCAAGAAAAGAAATGGTCGGGACGACTAGATTCGAACTAGCGACCTCACCCACCCCAAGGGTGCGCTCTACCAGGCTGAGCCACGTCCCGACTACGGTGCGCCGGCCGCGAACGATGCGCGACGGCAGGGTACCCTAAGTGTACATCAGCCGGGAATGACTTAGTGGGGTGCGACAAACTCCTTGGGCAGCGACCCGCCTTCGCCCTCACCGAAGAAAAAGCCGTTCATCTGCTCGACGAGGAACTCCTGCGCCTCGCGCGTCCACGGCTGGAGACGATACTCGTTGAGGAGCATCTTCTGGCGCTCGACCCATTCGCCCCAGGCCTTCTTGGAGACAGTTTTGTAGATCTTCTGGCCGAAGTCGGAGTCGAACGGCGGCTCGTCGAGACCCTCCATCTCGGCTTTGTACTTGCTGCAAAAAACCATGTGCGGCATTGTTTGCTCCTGTGTCCATTGTAGAGGAGCGCGAGCGAGCAATCGTCCTTACGTGCTCAGCGCCGCCTGCCCTTTGCTTTTTTGCTGCGGTCGCGGGTTTTGGACTTTGTCCTACCTGGTTTTCCAGTGCGCGTCGGGCTTGAAAATACGCCGGCTCTGGTGGCCTTGGGAACTTTGGGCTTGCGCAGGCTGCGCGGGGCCTCGCCCTGTGGCTCCGCACTGGGCACAAGGGCGAACTGCAGGCGGCGCGCCGGGCGGTCGATACGGTCAAGCAGCACGTGGACCCGCTGTCCGAGCCGAAAGACCCGGCCGGAGCTTACGCCGACGATGGCCCGGTCCGTGTCGCGAAAGACGAAGCGCTCGCCGCTGCCGAAGGGGCCTGCATCGGAGAGCGTCTGGATGGGGACCAGGCCTTCGATGAACAGCTCATCGAGTTCCACGAAGAAGCCGTATTTCGTGCAGGAAAGAACCGTCGCGGCAAACTCTTCGCCGACGCGATCCTGCATGAACTTGATCTTCTTCCACTCCATCAGCTCGCGCTCGGCGTCATCGGCGCGGCGCTCGGCCTGCGAGGACTCGGCGGCGATGGCGGCAAGTTCTTCGCGCGGAAGAACGAAGCGATCCTTCCCATTTTCCAGCGTCGCAGCCGGAATATGGGAGGCCGCCCGCTTGGACGACCACGGCTGCGGGTCGGTCGAGAGAATGGCACCGCCGACGGGATCAGCCCCTGCCCGCAACGCCGCTCGCAACAGCCGGTGCACAATCAGGTCCGGGTAGCGCCGGATGGGCGACGTGAAGTGGGTGTAGCTCGGACTGGCCAGGGCAAAATGGCCTTCGTTCTTCTCGCTGTAGCGCGCCTGCTTGAGCGAGCGCAGCATGAGGAAGCTGAGGATGCGCTCCTCCGGCGTGCCGGCAATCTTGGCCGTCAGCCGCTGGTACATCTGCGGAGTAACCGGGATCGACTCCGGCACCTCGTGCCCCTGTGGCGCGCGCACACGTCCTCCGTGCCGCTCTGCGTTGGCCCGCGAGCTGCGTCGGTCGGACTTCATGGTCAGCTTTTTCACCGGCAGAGACGAGAAGCCAAGCGTCTGCCCGTAGGTGCCGGCGACCTCCTCAAAATCAAGAATGCGCTTCGGGTCGGGAAGCTCGTGGATGCGGTAGATCGACGCCTCCATGCTCGTGCCGCCGGCGCTTTGCGCTTCCAGCCAGTGCGCTACGCACTCGTTGGCCGTCAGCATGAACTCCTCGATCAGACGATTCGACCAGCCACGTTCCGACCGCGTAATGGCCGCCATGTTGCCCAGCGGATCGAACTCAATGACCGGCTCCGGCAGGTCGAAGTCGATCGACCCGCGCCGATGCCGCTTTCTATTGAGCAGGAGCGCCAGCTCGTGCATGCGCTCGAAATCCGGAACCAGCTGGATGAAGGAGGCACGCGTCTCTGCATCACCATCCAGGATTTTTTGCACCTCTGTGTAGGTCATCCGCGCCTCGCTGCGGATGATCCCCTCGCACAGCTCGTACTCGACAACCTCGCCGGCCTTATCGATCTCGGCCACGCAGCTCAGCACCAGCCGGTCTTCCCGCGGCCGCAGCGAGCACATTCCGGAGCTCAACACCGGCGGCAGCATCGGCACCGCGCGGTCCGGGAAGTAGACGCTGGTGCCGCGCAGCCGGGCTTCGAGGTCGAGCGCCGTCCCCGGCCGCACATAGCCGCTCACATCCGCGATGTGCACCTGCAGTTGCCAGTTGCCGTTGGGCAGCGATTGCACCAGCACGGCATCGTCGAAGTCGCGTGCCGTTTCGCCGTCGATCGTGACGATGGGCAGCCCGCGAAAATCATGGCGCAGCGCCAGCTCTTCATCGCTGAGCGTGTCCACCGTCTGGGCGGCGGAGTCGGCCGCCTCGGCCAGAACATTGGCCGGAAACACGTAGGGCAGACGATGCTTGCGGATGACAATCTCTACGTCGACGCCGAAGTCATCCGGATGCCCGAGCACCTCCAGAATGCGCCCGCGCGCCGGCTTGCTAAGCGACGGGAACTCAGTGATCTCGATATCGACAGCAAGTCCCTCGAGCGGATCGTGCTTGTCAGGATCGAGATGTGGTCTGAGCCGTGCCTGCGCCTCTTCGCCCAGCACCCGGTGCTCGGTCGGCGGAGCCGGCAGCAGCACGCCGCCGTCCGGACCGTCCGGTATCAAAACTGGCTGTGTCATGCGCTCGTCGAGCGGCGTGACGAAGTTGAAGTTTGCCGTCGAGTACGGCAGGAATTCATGCCCACGGCGGCCCTGTGGACGCGCATAGTGAAAGATGCCCACCACGGTGGGATTGCGCCGCGTCAGCACCCGCAGCACGCGGCCCGACCTGCGTCCATCTCTGCCCGGCGGTGCTTCGTCGACCAGCACCTCGTCGCCCTGCATGGCGCCGTTCAGCTCCATGGGCGGAATGAAGAGATCGTCCTCTCGCGAAGACGAGCCGTTGGGCCGCACAAACCCGAACCCGTCGCGGTGCAGATCCAGCTTGCCCGCAACCAGGCCGTCACGCGTCACCTTCTGCTCCGGCACGCGCACCTCTGGGGTTTCCGGCCGCACACGCGCCGTCTTTTCCGGAGTTCGATGCGGCAAAGCCCATTGTTCCGACTCGAGCTTCACCAGCTCGCCCCGCAGCGTGATGCGCGCCAGCTGCTCCAGCAGCAGACGCCGCTCTCGCCCGCCGCCCAACCCGAGCTCCCGCACCAGTTGCTTGTACCCCGCGCGACCCGAAGGACTGCGCTCGATAAGCCGGATCAGTTCACGATCGCTCTGCGGATACGGCGTGGAAGGCTTTGGCATCGCTTTAGCTCATTGTAGGACGCCTAAGCTCCTGCTTCAGGAGCATGTTTGAGCGCGTCATGATTACTTACGGGCCTGCTCCAGGATCTCCCAGGCTTGCTCGAAATTCTTAGCGGGAGACACCTTGAATTCCGTCTTCAGCTCATCTTCCTGCGACCCAATTGTCTTGAAGTTGAACAGAATTTTGCCGACGATGTGGACGTGCAGTTCCGTCAGTTGCCAGTGATGCGGCGCAACCTCCCGGTGCTCGACCTGAAAGGTGCCGCCCTTATGCAGCCGGCCGATCAGCCCGCCTAGGATTTTGACGTCGTCCACCATCTGCCCGCGCATGGAGCGGATGCGCTCTTCCGATCGGGAAACGACCACCTGCCCTGCCATATCGGCGAAGACCTTGGCCTCCATGCTGTCGGGGGAGAAGCCGGGATCAGGTTTGAACTTCAGCGTCATCAGATCGCCATTCTCGCTGACGATCGTCCAGAGAAAGGCCTTGGGCAGCAGGGTCAGCAACTGATCCGCCTGCTCATCGTCGTGGTCGGTGTCGCGCTGCAGCTTCTTCTGCTGGGCTGGATCGTTCAGCAAAGCGTGGATCCGGGCATCATCCGCGCTTCGATCCTCCGCGCTCAACGGGTGCCCGTGGTCCTCAAGCTTGCGCCGCAGATTGCCTTCCGGTGTTTCGACCACGGCGTGGAGCGTGTCGTGATCGGGCGTGACATCGTGGTCCAGGTACATGAAGGGCGTGTGATCGCTGCGGTCGGCGGCATACTCGTTCGCACACGCGGCGGCAATGATGGAGCGAGCATCGTTTGTCTGACAGAACAACGCCGATGGGCCCGGAAGCAGCAGGAGAGCCAGAGCCCAGTTCCGGCCGGGTACGCCGGTGATGGAAGTCCGGCTCATGTCAGGTTGGCGCGCTTGGCCTTCTTACCCAGGCGCACGGTCAGGCTCGCCGGCAACTCTGCCAGCGCATACACCGGATCCTTGTGCACCTCGCCCTCGATCTTAACCGCCCCCTCTCCCAGCTTGCGTGTCGCCTCTGTATTGGACGAGGCTAATCCTAAATGGACCAGGAGCTTCGGCAGTCGGATCGTAAATCCCGATACACCATCCTGCGTTGCGTGCGCCTCCGGTCCGGCAATCTCCGCCTGCGCGATCCCCACCTCGTCCAGGTCCTCCGACACGCCGCCCTGCTGGAATTGCTTCGACCAGTTCTCTTCCGCGCGCGCCGCCAGCTCCGGCGAGTGAAAGTCCGCCGTGATCGTTCTTGCCAGATCGCGCTTCGCTTGCATCGGATGCAGGCGCTCTTCCGCCACCTCTGCGCCGATCTCCGCGATCTGCGCCGGCAAAAGATCCGTCAGCAGCGTGTAGTAGCGCCCGACCAGCTCATCCGGAACGGACATCAGCTTGGTAAACATGTCGAAGGGCGAGTCCGTCACCCCTACCGCGTTGCCGAGCGATTTGGACATCTTCTGTACGCCGTCCAAACCCTCGATGATGGGCGTCATCAGCACAATCTGCGGCAGCTGGCCATCGCGCCGCTGCAGCCTGCGGCCCATCAGCAGGTTGAACTTCTGATCTGTCCCGCCCAGCTCGACATCGCAGCGCAGCGCCACCGAGTCATAGCCTTGCGCCAAGGGGTAGAGCAGCTCATGAAGGCTGATCTCCTGTTCGGCCTCAAACCGTGCGTGGAAGTCCTCGCGCTCGAGCATCTGCGAGACCGTCGTCTGCGCTGCAAGGCGAATCATGTCCGCGTAGCCGAGCTTCCGCAGCCACTCGGAGTTGTACCGCACCTCGGTCTTCGCCTCGTCCAGGATTTTGAACACCTGGTGCTTGTACGTTTCGGCGTTGGCGTCGATCTCTTCCTGTGTGAGCTGCTTGCGCGTGGCGGACTTGCCGGTGGGGTCGCCGATGAGCGCGGTTGAGTCGCCGATGAGAAAGATGACGGTATGCCCCAGCTGTTGGAAGTGCCGCAGCTTGCGCATCAGCACCGTGTGGCCT
>CAXUEE010000043.1:0-12656 GCA_964249905.1 uncultured Acidobacteriaceae bacterium | reverse complement strand
AACTGTTCTTCTACCGGAGCAAAGTTTGCCATGCTCCCTGAGTATAAAGAGTGCATGCCGGATCGAGTGCCGAAGCGCGACGTGGAAACTCCCAAGAGGTCCAAGATTTGCCAAAGCTGCGGACGCACGTTCGAGTGGCGGAAGAAGTGGGAGCGCGACTGGGACGTGGTGAAGTATTGCTCGGACGCGTGCCGCGGCCACCCGCCCGGAGCCGCGGATGCGGCGCTTGAAGCCGCGATTCTGGCGCTGCTCGCTGAACGTGGCCGCGACAAGACGATCTGCCCCTCGGAGGCTGCCAAAGCCGTCGGAGGCAAGCTGGTCGCAGGAAAGCCGGCCCGGCGCGATTGGGAGGGCTTGATGGAACCTGCGCGCGCCGCCGCCCGCCGTCTGGTCGCCGCCGGACGCATCGTGATCACGCAGGGCGGCCGCGTCGTCGATCCCTCCACTGCAAAGGGAGCGATCCGTTTGAAGCTTCGCTGAAACATTTTTGATCGGAGCGAAGCTGCTCCACTGCTGCTCTCCACCTCTAAGCCAACATGCCCACCGCCACGAAGGCTCCAGCAAAAAAGTCGGCAGCCAAGAAGTCTGCCGCTCACAAGAGTGCCGCCAAGACCGCAAGCAACAAAACCGCGCACAAAGCCTCCGCGAAGAAGAGCACCAAGCCCGCCAAGCAGACTAGCCAATGCTGGCCCGGCTTCGAGCCCGTACCCGGCAAGGAACCCGGCACCAAGGGCAGCTGCAAGCCCAAGAAGACCCAGACGGCCGGGGAGAAGAAGGCCGACTCCCGCGCTGCCGCAGCCAGCAAACAGAGGTAGGGAGAAGCGCTGAGGATGCCGAAGGCTACGGCAGACGCAAGGCATGTGGACTGTTTCGACAGCGGTTCGTTGCGATCGTTTGGGAGTTGAGAGGGTCTGAGGAAAGGGCTTGACATCCTTTCTAAAGATTATCTATAACTTCCGAGACCGAAAACACCGAACAGCTCAGGAGCGAAACCGTGTCGTCCAGAACCCGTCCCCAATTTCTCTTCTTCTTGCGACAGAGCCGCAGTCTGGGGCAAGCTGCCGTTCTCCTTACGCTGTCGGCTGCCGCATCGCTCGCCGGCGGGCAGGTCACGCAGGGCGAGATCGACGGCACGGTCAAGGATAGCGCTGGCAGCGTCCTGCCGCACGTCAGCGTGGTGCTCACGAACACGGACCAGAACCTGGTCGTTCGTACCGTCCAGACCGACTCCGCCGGGCAGTTCAGTGCGCCGCTGATTCCGATCGGGACTTACTCGGTCAGCGTCACGGTGCAGGGCTTCAAGACGTTTGAAGCCAAGGGCCTCGATGTCCACGTGGGCGCGCCCTCGGTGGTGCCGGTAGTGCTTTCTGTCGGCGGTGTGGCGGAGGAGGTAGAGGTCACGGCGATCAATAACTCCGTGCAGTTCGACACGGCCGCGGCGGGCACCCTGATTGACTCGCGCGAGACCAGCGAGCTGCCGCTGAGCAGCCGCAACTTTCTGCAACTGCTGCAGATCCAGCCCGGGATCGCGACCAACGTTCCCGGCCCTGACTCGCGCGGCAACATTACGACGAGCGGCGCAGTGAACACGCAGAATTTTTCGGTCAACGGCAGCGCCACCAGCGCGAACGGTTACTTCCTGGATGGAGCCGACATCATCAAGCGTGCCGGGCAGCAGCCGGTCACCTTTGAAGGCGTGGACTTTATCCAGGAGATCAACCTGCAGCGCGCCAACTACGGCGCGGAGTTCGGCGGGCCGGGCGCCGCTTTTGTCAGCGTCCAAACTAAGGCCGGCACAGCGAAGTTCCACGGCGGCGCCTTCGAGTTCTACGAAGACAAGCTCTTCAACGCGAATAATTACTTTAACAACCTCGCCGGCGTGGCCAGGCCGGGAGCGCGCCAGAACGACTACGGCTACTTCATCGGCGGTCCGGTTTACATCCCCAAGATCTTTCCGCTTCACGATCCTAAGACCTTCTTTTTCTTCGGCCAGGAATACCTGCGGCAGGAGGCCTCCACCTCCCAGACCATCAGCAATATCCCGACGCTGGCACAGCGGGGAGGCACGTTCAGCGTGCCCGTGTGCACCGTCTACAGCGTTACCAATGCCTGCCTCACGAGGGTGAACCAGATCCCGACAATCGACCCCACGGCGCAGGAGTACCTGAAGGACATCATCAACAAGGTGCCGCTGCCGAACAATCCCGCCGACCCGCAGGGCCTGATTGCGAATGCGACTGGCTACAACAACGAGACCCAGACCCTGATCCGCATCGATCATCAGTTCAACTCCAAGCTCAGCGTGTTTTTCCGTTATCTGGACGATCCCTTCCACCTGGTTGTCGCCAATGGCTTCCAGGCTACTTCGCTGATCCCCGGCGTGGCCACCTCGACGATGACGGATGGATCGACGAACTGGCTCGGCCACTTCAACTACGTGATCGGGTCGAGCCATGTGCTCGAAGGCGGCTACGCCACCCGCGCCAACTGGGTCACGGCGCATGCGATTGGCCTGTTGAACAAGGCGAACTCGCCGGACGTCAGCGTGACGCTGCCATATGTGAACGGCACACAGCAGGTGCCTTCGCTGATCATCAACGGTTCGAACTACCGCGTGACCGAGCCCTACAACGAGCGGAATCCCGTTACACAGGTCTTCCTGAACAACACCAACTCGCTTGGGCGCCACACCTTTAAGGGCGGCATCAACATTGAGCTACAGCAGGGCGGCTCCAATAACGGCATCTCCAACCAGGGTGTGTTTACGTTTGCGCCGGGCACCGTCGTCACGGGCGGAACGCAGTTCACGCAGGCCTTCGCAAACTTCCTGCAGGGCAAGGTCTCCACTTTCACGCAGTCGAACATTGATCCCGTGGGCACGAACAAGACCAGCATCTACGAGGGGTACGTGCAGGACGACTTCCGCGCCACCAACCGTCTGTCGCTTTCGCTCGGGCTGCGCTACTCCTATTTCGGAACGCCAATCGGAGGCACGCTGCCGGGCACGTATTACTCGCCCGTGATCAACTTCTCGGGGAGTCAATACAATCTCGCGGCGGCGCCGTCTCTGACCGCTGCCGGCCTGATCTGCACCGCGAACCCCTGCTACGGCGGAAAGACGCCGACGCCGAACTACAACTCGCTCAATGGAATCATCGTCGGGGGAGTCAGCTCACCCTTCGGCGATGGCGCCTCGGCGGTAAAGACCGATAACTTCGCCCCACGTTTCGGCTTTACGCTGGACGTCTTCGGGGATGGTAAGACCTCGCTGCGCGGCGGCTACGGCCTTTTTTATTTCGAAGTAGTTGGCAACAATGCAAAGATTCCAACGATCCAGGATCCGCCAAACTCGGTGACGGCCACCATCTCCAACACCACGTTCGCGAACCCGAGCGGCGGCACGGCAGCCGCTCCCAGCCCGCAGGGACTGCAGGCGTTTGACGTCAGCAATCGCCTGCCGTACGCGGAGCAGTACAGCCTGGACCTGCAGCAGCAGCTGCACACAGGCCTGGTCTTCGATATTGGCTTCTACGGCAATCATGATGTGCGGCTGCCCGCGGCCATCGACCTGAACCAGCCCAGGGCTGGGGCCTACGTCGGCGCCGGCATCCTCCCCGGCAACGTGGTGACGACCGGCAACACGCAGGTGCTGAACCTGATTCGCCCGTTTCCCGGCTACAGCTTCATCACCGACCAGCTCAACATCTTCACGGCTAAGTACGACAGTCTGCAAACCTCGCTGGTCGAAAGCCTGCGCAACGGCACACACATCACGCTCAATTACACCTGGGCGAAATCTTTAACCAACGCAAGCACGCCGCAGGACAACACCAACATCCGCCAGGATTACGGGCAAAGCCCGCTGAGCCGGCGCAACGTCTTCAACGCGAGCATCGTTTATCCGCTGCCGGTGTACCGCACGCAACGTGGGCTGGTGGGGCATACGCTGGGCGGCTTTGAGCTGACGGGGATCGTCGGCTATGCCTCCGGACAGTTCCTCACGGCGACACAGGGCGGAGTCGATCCAGGAGGTCTGGGTCTCTTGGTTGGCCCCGGCGGTGCGCGGCCGGACTACCTTTCGAACCCAAACACCAATGCACCCCACACGCTGGCGCAGTGGTTCAACACGGCAGCGTTTGCACCGGTTCCTACGGGCCAGTATCGGGCCGGTACGGAGACCTACTCGAACATTGTCAGCCCCGGGTACGAGAACTGGGACCTCAGCCTGCACAAGAACATCAAGCTGGCGGAGACGGTTAACTTCCAGCTGCGCGGGGAGGCTTTCAATGCCTTCAACCACACTAATTTCGTCGGTGTCGGTACGACGTACGGGGTCAGCAACTTTGGACAGGTCACCTCAGCCGGGCCGGCGCGCTCCTTGCAGGTTGGCGGAAGGGTGACCTTTTAGGACGGACGCGGGTCGTTCTGGTTGAGAGCAGGGCGGTTTACTCTACTGTGAGGCGACCCATGGACATCACGCGGACGACCGAAGCGGAGCAAGGGCAAGGGAAGTGTTGCTGCACGCCGGCTCGCGATGCCGATTCTGCGAGCCGTCCTGCTGAGGATCGCGCTGCGTCCGGCAAACAGCTTCAGGCCGCTGTTCAGGACCGCATGGTGCGATTGCCGGGAGGAACGTTTCTGATGGGTACGGAAGCGCCCGACAGCTTCGCCCAGGATGGCGAAGGCCCGGTCCGGCCGGTGACGCTGCGGCCGTTCTCCATCGATCGCCATACGGTCACCAACCGCTGTTTCGAAACGTTTGTGGAAGCGACGGGATACCGGACGGATGCCGAGCGGTACGGCTGGTCGTTTGTGTTCTGGGGACTGCTTCCAAAAGCCCGTTTCCGCGAGTTGGCGGAGGACACCGTGGCAGGCGCACCCTGGTGGTGCAAGGTGCGGGGCGCGAGGTGGAACTCACCCGAGGGTCCGGGATCAACCGTCGCCAAGCGCGGCGATCACCCCGTGGTTCACGTTTCCTTCAACGACGCACTTGCGTATACGCGATGGTCAGGGCAGCGCCTGCCGACTGAAGCGGAATGGGAGTATGCGGCGCGGGGAGGACTGGATCAGAAAACGTATGCGTGGGGCGATAAGCTGCGGCCGAACGGAGAGCATCGGTGCAACATCTGGCAAGGCAGCTTTCCCGAGCAGGATACTGCTGATGACGGCTATGCCGGCACCTGTCCCGTCGAAGCTTTTCCCGCCAACGCGTACGGTCTCTACTCCATGACGGGCAATACCTGGGAGTGGTGCGCGGACTGGTTTAGCGCCGACTTTCATAGGACGGGAGAACGCGACAACCCAGCAGGACCACCGGAGGGTACGACCCGTGTCGTGAAGGGCGGGTCGTTCCTGTGCCACAAGTCTTACTGCAATCGTTACCGGGTGGCCGCGAGGACGTCAAACACCCCGGACAGCTCCACGTCGCATATGAGTTTCCGGTGCGTGTTTTCAGAGTAGTGCGAGGAGAGTCCAGCCCTCGACAGCCAAGAATGTATAGATTATCTTTATCACCATGAAAGCTCTTGTTCTCGAAGATCTGAAAGATTTGCAGCTTCGTGAGATCCCGGAGCCGGAACTCGGTGCGCACGACGTTCTTATTGAAGTCAGGGCATGCGGCATCTGCGGGTCGGATGTTCATGGCTACGACGGCAGCACGGGCCGGCGGATTCCGCCCATCGTCATGGGCCACGAGGCTGCCGGGATCGTCGCCAAGGTGGGGGCGGAGGTCACAGCTGTGCAAGTGGGCGACCGGGTGACCTTTGACTCGACGGTGTCCTGCGGGCATTGCCGTTTCTGCCTGGCGGGTGAGGTCAATCTTTGCGACAGCCGACAGGTGCTCGGTGTCTCGTGTGGCGATTACCGCCGCAACGGAGCCTTTGCCGAGTACGTCTCGGTTCCGGAGCACATTCTTTATGCCCTGCCGGACAGCTTTCCGTACGAGAAGGCCGCGCTGATCGAGGCTGTTTCGATCGCCGTGCATGCGGCAAAGATCACCCACATCCAGCCGGGCAGCTCCGCCGTCGTGGTCGGCGCCGGCATGATTGGTTTGCTGGCCGTGCAAGCATTCCGCGTCTTCGGCTGCACCACGGTCTTTGCGGTCGACCTGGAAGAGAGCAAGCTCAAGATGGCACGGGAACTCGGCGCCGACCAGACCTTCCTGGCAACCGATCCTGAACTGTTGGCCAAGCTGAGAGAGGCTACCGGCGGCCAGGGGCCGGATATCGCGGTGGAGGTCGTGGGCGCTCAGAAGTCGATTCTCACCGCCATCGAGGGCGTCCGACGCGGGGGCACGGTGACGCTGATCGGGAATCTCGCGCCGAAGGTGGAGATTCCGCTTCAGGTGGTGGTCACGCGCCAACTGAGCCTGCTCGGCTCCTGCGCCTCGGCCGGCGAGTATCAGGAGTGCATCCACCTGATGCAGACCGGCGCTATCAACGTCGATACACTCATCTCCAAACTTGCCCCGTTGAGCGAAGGGGCGCAATGGTTCAGCCGGCTGTATGCGCGCGAGCCCGGCCTGATGAAGGTAGTTCTCCAGCCCTGACTGGAACGTAGCGCGGCAACAACCCGGGCTTAGGCCCGCCAAGGATGATGATGGATACCACGTTCGACCTTTCCGGCAAGACAGCAGTCGTGACCGGGGCGAGCCGCGGTCTCGGCCAGTATCTTGGCCGCGCCCTTGCCAGAGCCGGCGCGGACCTTGTCATCACCAGCCGCAAGCTCGCCGACCTGAAAGCCTTCCAGACAGAGATAGAAGACCTCGGGCAGAAAGCCTACCCGGTCGAATTAGATCTTCGGGACCAGGGGAGCATCCGCGAGGCTGCTGCTTCCGCCACCAGCCTGTGCCCTCGCATCGACATTCTGGTCAACAACGCCGGCTGCAACGTTCGTAAGCCAGCGCTCGACATCACCTGGGACGACTGGAATCTCGTTCTCGACACCAACCTGCGCGGATCTTTTTTTGTGGCGCAGGCGTTTGCGCGCGGCATGGTGGAGCGCGGCTACGGACGCATTATCAACATCGGCTCGGTGACCAGTGTTTTCGGCTATGCCGGCATCGGTCCTTATTGCGCCAGTCGCGGAGGCATCAAGCAGCTCACGATGAGCCTGGCCGATGAGTGGGGGGCGCACGGCGTCACGGTGAACTGCCTTGCACCCGGATGGTTCAAGACCAAGCAGAATGCGGTCCTCTACGAGAACGAGAAGTGGGTTGAATATATTAAGGATCGCATTCCGCTAAAGCGCCCCGGACAGCCGAACGACTTGAATGGAGCGGTGGTCTTCCTGGCCTCGGATGCGAGCGCCTATATTACGGGCCAGACGCTTCTTGTCGATGGCGGCATCTCGACGGGGGCAACGCGCGCCACTGCTTAGTGCAGGCGGCCGCTTTCGGAGAGAGCCGGAGATAACTTTGGAACGACGGGAGTTTCTGCGAATTTCGACGATGACGGCCGCCTCGGCTGCCCTGACCGGGACCGGCCGGGCGCAATCCCGAACGGGCGTCACGGCTACGCCGAACATCCTCCTCGTGATCTGCGACCAGCGCAGCTTCGGACTCAGCAAGGCCACCGGCTACCCGCATGACACGTCTCCTACGCTGGACCGTTTGCAGCGCCAGGGGGTGGGGTTTAAGCGGAACTACTGCACGATTCCGGCGTGCGTGCCAAGCCGCACCTCCATGCTCACCGGGCGATGGCCGGAAGCCCATCATGTGCGCATGAACCTGCAGCCGAGTGCCGCCTACTTTGAGAAGGATCTCTACCAGGTGGCGAAGAGCAAGGGCTACCGCACCGGGCTGGTCGGCAAGAATCACACGTATCTGAAAGCGGCAGACCTCGACGGATGGCATGAATATTTTCACGATGGCGGCCCGATTTATCCGAACTCCCGTCCCGAGACGGCTGCCTTTGACAAATGGCTGCATGGTCTGAATTTCAACGTCTCCGACGTGCCGACGCCGTTTCCGGTCGAGGTGCAGCTTCCATACCGGATCGTCTCTGATGCGATCGGCTTAATTGATGCCTCCGCCGGTCAGCCGTTTTTGCTGCAGGTCAGTTTTCCGGAGCCGCACGATCCGGAGCAAGTGCCCGCACCCTACTGGGACATGTTCCCGCCCGCCTCGGTGCCTGCTCGCTGCGCCGGCCCCGAGGCACTTCCCCGGGCCGGCTACCGGATTCAATGGGAGTACCGCGAGCAGCAGGATGTCTTTCCGGACACGGAGAAGCTGTGGCGGCGTTACTTGTCCAACTACCTGGGCGCTCTGCGCATGATCGACGACCAGCTGGGGCGTTTGCTCCAGCACCTTGAGGAGCGTTCGCTTACCAAAAATACCCTCGTCATCTTCACCACCGACCACGGTGACTCGTTGATGAACTTTGGCGTTGGTCACAAGGGCCTCGATCTTTATGAGACCGTAGTGCACACGCCGCAGGTCTGGTCTGGGTATGGCGTGAAAGCGCAGCCCAATGCGCTGAGCCAGGTGTTTACCTCGATGGCAGACCTGATGCCGACCTTGTGTGAGGTGATGGGGGCGGAGATCCCGCACGGCGTGCAAGGCAGGAGTTTGTGGCCGCTGCTGCAAGGCGAGCCGTTCCCGGCCGAAGAGTTCCGCAGCATCTATGCCGGGGTCGGGGTGGGTGGCTTGTATTACGACCAGTCGGACAACATCCCCGTCTCCGCCGCACACGATGCGCAGCGCCCGACCATGTTCGACGAGTTGAACAAGGTGACGCAAAGCGGCAGCCAGAAGATGGTTCGTATGGGGGACTGGAAGCTTGTCTACGACATGATGGGGTACGGCCAGCTTTACAACCTCCAAGACGATCCCTGTGAGGCGCGAAACCTGTTCAATAAACCCGAGGCCGAGAAGCGCCAGGGCGAGCTGATGGCGGAGCTGGCCATGTGGATCATCCGCTGCCAAGACAGCCTTCCCACGGGACCGCAGAATCCCAAGTATCAGACCAAGTGGTCCACAAAGCACAACTGGTACACGCCGTATCGGCTTGGCGGGGATGCCCCTGTGCCGTACTCGCCGTGAAAACGTGCTTCCCTTGCAGAGATCGTATCGTGTTATAGATTGAGAACCCGAGGAGGACCGCTTGAAGCCACCGTCAGCCCGCCGACTCCCTGGACACATCGCCCTCCAGACGGCGCCCCAGGCGGCTGCGCAGGCGCTTCGAGAGGCTATCATTTCCGGCGAGCTGAAGGGCGGCGACCGCGTTCTGGAGCAGCACTGGTCCTCGCGTCTCGGCATCGGTCAGCCGACACTGCGCGAGGCGCTTCGGGAGCTCGAGCATCAAGGTCTCCTGCGCAAACTGCCTCAGCGCGGAACCTACGTCGCGGAACTCAGTCCGGACGACTACCGCCGCATCCTTGAAGTTCGCATTCCCCTGGAGGCGGTCGCCGTCGGACGAGCCGCCAAGCGGCTTACGCCTGAGTCCGAGAAAGAACTTACGGACATCGTCATGACTATGGCGGACACCGGCCAAAATGTCGACGTGAAAAACTTCCATGATTGCGATGTGCTCTTCCATCGCAAGATCTGGGAGCTCGCCGGCAATGAGTACCTCCATGACTTCCTGGAGATGATCACCTTCCGCCTCTTTGTTTTTTCCGTGGTCGGCCGCTGGCCCGACACGCCGAATGCGATGACCGAACGCATTGCTGCCGTGCAGCAGCACCTGGGGATACTTGAAGGCATTCGCACGGGAAACTCGCAGCTGGCCCGCCTGGCGTTCGTCCGGCATACCGTGCAGTACTGGAATACGCAGTATGGGCTTGATCTGGCCGAGGAAGACATGCTCGTCGGCGCCATGGCGGAAACGCTCTCGGCGTAGCTGCCGGCTTGTTTGGGTGTTGTTTCGGTCTGAAGAAAACTTGCTGTCACACCGCTCCGGAGTATTCTTCACGATGCCGAATCGAAGGGAATTTGTTCGCATGAGTGCCGCAGCCGCAGCTTCGGCCGCCCTCTCTTCCGGAGCCGGCGTGGCGGGGCAAACGTCCGCTGCCGCTCACACCCGGCCGAACATCATCCTTATCCTCGCGGACGACATGGGGTTCTCGGATATCGGCTGCTTTGGATCGGAGATCTCCACGCCCAATCTCGACAAGCTTGCCTCCCGGGGCATGCGTGTGTCGCAGTTCTACAACAATCCCCGCTGCTGCCCGTCGCGCGCCTCCATCATGACCGGCCTCTACTCCCAGCAGGCGGGCATGGGCATGATGACTTCGGACTTCGGCCGCTATCCTTACCCGGGCTATGTTGGCGACCTGAGCGCACAGACGCTTACCATCCCTGAAGCCCTGAAGTTGGCCGGCTACAACACGGCGATGGTGGGCAAGTGGCACCTCACCCCACTGCCCAACGAAGCACCTTCTGTCGGCAAGCATAACTGGCCTCTGCAGCGGGGCTTCGATCGCTTCTGGGGCATGATTGCCGGCGCGAGCGTCTACTTCAACTCCAAGGCAATCTGCCACGACAACCAGCCCATCGAGATGCCGGGCGCACCGGAGTCTTACCTGACCGACCTTTGGGCAGACCACGCCGTGGGCTACGTCGACGAACTCGCCAAGGAGAAGAAGCCCTTCTTTCTGTACGCCGCCTTCAACGCGCCGCACTGGCCGCTGCAGGCGCCGGAAGCGCAGATCCAGAAGTACGCCGCACGCTATGCCGGGGGCTGGGATGCTCTGCGCGAAGAGCGCCATGGGAAGCAGATCCGCTTGGGGCTGGTCGACCCGCAATGGCCGCTCACTCCGCGTGACCCGCGCGTTCCCGCCTGGGAGAAAGCCGAAGACAAAGAGTGGGAGCAGCGCCGCATGGCAGTCTACGCCGCCATGATCGACCGTCTGGACCAGGGGATCGGCCGGATTGTGGACAAGGTAGAAGAGGCAGGTCTCTCGGAGAACACGCTGATCGTCTTCCTGTCGGATAACGGCGGCAATGCTGAAGAGCTGGGCCGGCCGCCGAACACCGCACCTGGCATGAAGCGCGGCAACTTCCCCAACGTTATGCCTGGGCCGGCCGATACGTTCGAGAGTATCGGCATCCCGTGGGGCAACTGCGCGAACACGCCGTTCCGCCTATACAAGCACTACACCCAGGAAGGAGGCATCGCCACACCCTTTATCGCGTGCTGGCCGAAGGTGATCCGGCCCACGCCGAGACCGATCCACGCCGTCGGCCACGAGACTGATCTCATGCCCACCTTTCTGGAGGTCTCCGGCGCGAACTACCCGGCGCGCGTGAAAGCCGGTCCCTTGCCCGCGCTAGCCGGCGAAAGCCTCGTCCCGCTGTTTACCGGCGGAACCCGCGACCGAGCGCCCATCTTCTGGGAGCACGAGGGCAATCGCGCCGTTCGCGATGGCCAATGGAAGCTCGTCTCCCGCTATACCGAGGCTTGGGAGTTGCATGACATGGAGGCTGACCGCACGGAGATGAACGATCTGGCCAAGTCACAGCCTGAGCGTGTGAAAAGGATGGCGAAGATGTGGGACGACTGGGCCAGGCGCGTCGGCGTGCAGCCCTGGCCGATGCCGGGGACGCCCAAAGGCGAGATCGGTGCGGATCTGGTCACGCCGCCGTACCTGAAGAAGAGCTAGGGTCGCTTCAGCGCTGCGCTTCTAAGCTCGGTTCCGGAAGAAGCCGTTTCTCCGTGCCATGCCGGAACTGTTGTCATCGAGATCCCTCAGCTGGAAAGGAAGGAAGGCCAGGCCCTGCGGTGCACCGAATATAAGAGCCGCTCGTGAGCTACCGGGGCGAGGCAGAGCCGGTTAGTATGGTGGACGCATGACGAACGCGGGCGGCAAGGGAGGATCGATCGCACTTCTGCTCGGCATTGGCGTGCTGGTCAACTACTTCGATCGCGTCAACCTGTCGGTGGCGCACGATGCGCTTCAGAAGACGTACGGCATTTCGGACGTGGTCTTTGGGTATCTGCTTGGGTCGTATAGCTGGACCTACGCTGCCATGCAGCTGCCATGCGGTACGCTGCTGGACCGTTTCGGCGTGCGCCGGGTGATGCTGGTGGCCATCCTGCTGTGGGCGCTGGCGTCGGGTCTCGCAACCATCGCACCTACGATCGTGCTGCTCTTTGCCGCGCGCTACCTGCTCGGCATCGGTGAGGCACCGACGTTTCCCGCGAATGCGAAGGCGATCGGGCTTTGGTTCCCAGCGCCGCAGCGCGGAGTGCCGACCGCGACTTTTGACGCAGCGGCCAAGCTCTCGATCGGGATCGGCACGCCTGTGCTTGGGCTCATCCTGCTGCGCTTCGGGCTGCGCGCCAACTTTGCGACGACGGCGGTGCTCAGCCTCTTGTATGCGGGCCTGTTTGCCTCCGTTTACCGCGATCCCGCGCCGGGAGAAGCAGTTGCCAGTGAGGAAGCCGAAGAGACGGAAGCACGCAAGATCGACTTACTCGATCTGCTGCGGCAGCGAAAGATCCTGGGCGCGGCTCTGGGCGCGGGATCCTGCAATTATTGTTTCTACCTGCTGCTCACCTGGCTGCCTTATTACCTGCAGCGAGGGCTGAACATGACGGCACAGCAAGCAGTCCTCTTGTCGTCGGTGCCTTGGCTGGTTGGCGCGGCGACTGGCTTCGGGGTGGGCGGGTTCCTGGTCGACTCGCTGATCCGCCGGGGACACAACCCGGACACTG
>CAXUEE010000042.1:9140-19929 GCA_964249905.1 uncultured Acidobacteriaceae bacterium | reverse complement strand
GGCCGGGATCACGCGCGATGCCATCTCGGTTCCCTGGGAATGGCGGGGGCGGCCGGTCGAGCTGTTCGCCACCGCCGGATTGCGCCGCCGCGCCCGGGGTCAGGAAAAGCGGGAAAAGCTTTCGGTCGGCGCAGGCAAGCTGGAGCCGGGCGATGTGCTCACCGCCGGCTTCCCTTGCCAGCCGTTTTCGGTAGCCGGCGCGAAAAGCGGCTTCGCCGACGACCGCGGGCAGGCTTTCTTCGAGATGATGCGCCTCATCCGGGAGTGGGGCGCTCATCGCCCAAGAATCCTACTGTTCGAGAATGTACCGCATCTCCGGACGCACGACCGTGGGAGAAGCTTTCTGAGAATCGCCCAGGAAATCCAGGCCTCCGACTACTGGTTTGATCCGAGGCGAAGCTGGGCCGTGCTCAATACCAGGCGGCACACAGACATACCACAGAATCGCGAGCGGCTTTATATGGCTGCCGTGTCGCAGAACCACTTTAACTTGACTAACTTCCGGTCTCTGATTATTCGATTTGCTTCGCTCCGCAGCGCAGGAGGTATTCAGCTGTTTCGTCAAATTGCTTGGGCTCGTTCGTTGGGTCCTGCGCATCGCCAGGAGGGATGAAGATGACCGTACCTTGCCGTGCACGCGTAAGTAGCACTCGATAAGCATTTGTCCTATACATCTGCTTCTCGCTATGTCGGATTAAATGCCACTTCGACTCCCTACCGTGACGCAGGTTCCTAGGCTGCCAACCGCCTCCTGGAGACCAAATAAAGTCTCCGCCCCAGCAAAGTCCGACCCAATCTAATTCAAGGCCCTGAACCTCAAATTCAGTCGCGAACACCTCACACCTGAAGCTAGATCGAACATCCGACCTGGCGGCCAAGTACCAATGTTCCCATTGATAATTTGCATGGAACGCAGCGCTCGGTTCGAGTCCCTCCGCTCGGAGCCTTGCTGCGCCCGATGAACCCACGAGACCGAATCTGCTATTCCCCAAAGCTTGCTTCTTCAAGACCTGTCGCATCGTTCGTAGCGACCTAGTCAGGAGTATCGGGAAGCTTTCAGTGACTCGACTACTCGCGGCTTCTTCAGCTTTACCTGCCAGGACCTGATTGACCCAAAAGGCCAGTTGTTCGGATCGCAAGCTGCGCGCCGATGTGCGGAGATGAAGAAATGCGCTGGTCTTGATGCGAGTCTCGCGTCCGCCGTCATGAAACAGCTGTCTACCGGCCGTCGAAATACCGCCACTCAAGACTTCTGAGGAGGCATAGATAAGCCAGGGCTTCTTTCTCTCGCATATCGCTCTTCCCCATTCTTCTAAGCCCGCCTCGCCATCATTGATCTCCTGTCCACCGCCAACAAGAGCGATAACGACAGCCCAATCGTCATGGCGCTCCATGATCTGCAGCAGCATTTCCGGTTCCGAGTATTCTCTCCCGAACTTCTTGCTGTTTTGAGCTCGATTCCATGCGCGCTGAGCTTCATCAAAGATGATTGCGTGGTTCGACGGAGGACCCACGTCATCATCGGTGTACGTTCGAGCGAAAACGTGAACATTCTCTATTAACGTTTTCGCTTCTGTTTTGCTTGTAGAGCGCTTTTGCCCTCGCTTCTTGACTGCTGTGCAAATAGGTGCTGCAGCACCTGAACAAGAGGACCATTACCACTCATAAAGTGCACGGGATCAACCTGACTCTGCTCCGAATGCGCTAAGCTAAGTCCAACTAAAGTCTTACCCGAGCCAGGCACGCCCGTAAGGAAGCAGACCAGATGGCGCCTTGTAGCTTTTGGTTCATAAACTATAGCCTGAAGAGTACTAACGACGTCCGCGATTTCGTGTTCCGCCGCTTCTGAGTGTGCAATCTCGCGGATGGAGAGCCCTGTTCTTAGAGCGGTCGCCGCTTCTAGAATCGTGGGTACGGGGCGATAGGAGCTGGCGTTCCAATCTGATGCTTTCAGCTGAAAGGACCCATCCTGAGGCACGTCCAAAAGGATGCTTGCAAGATCTTCCCAGGAGACGTAGGCAGCTGGAGCAATCCAATAACCTGGCAGCTGCGCAAAAAGCTCTGCCTGTCTCTGTTTAAGCACAGCAGTTCTGTCAGTAGCTGGAGCAATTACAAGCGGGATAATCTTGCGATCACCAGAAGCTTTGTGAAAGTAGTGCAGTAAAAGCGCGTACTCTTCAGCCTGGCGTAACGATGCTGAGCTAGGCGCATTAGCTTTGAGTTCCAGCAGGATGATCGTAGAGTGAATAAGTAGTACCGCATCAATGCGTGCCTCCTTGCGCGGTATACAAAACTCAAGAAGAAGGCTCCACTTGCTTACGTCCTTAGAGCAGCGTGCGCATTCGCCCAGCACAGCTTTTAGATGAAGCAGGTCCCGCTGCCAGGTAAGAGTTTGATCTGTGTACTGGCTCGTGTAACCACGCTTGGCGTACTCCAACGCCAGAGCAGCTAAAACCTGCTCGTTAGAATCGTTCAGAAAAAGATCAACGGAATCAACGAGGTAAAAAGATGCCATTCGCGCAGCGTAGAGCGCTGGCGAACGCAAGAAAACAGTACTAAAGTGATCTTCATAACGAGACTTTCATCAAGATCCGCTGCATACCGTCTCTTCCATCCTCTTCGTCAAAGCCATCCGTGGCCGGACCAGACCTCATAGAGATCGACATGGACGGCGACAAGATCGTAGTTCTTCTCTCTAAGAAGAATCACGACGCGTACCGCACGCTGCGGCAGACTCCTGCCTATACCTCTGTGCTGGGCGCAGCCGTCATCGCCCCTGCGCTGGCCGCAGTTCTCGAGGAGATGCGCTTTACAGGCAACGGAGAAGCCGCGGGCGACATGACGAGCCGGCACTGGTATGGAGTGCTCGCCCGCAGGCTCGGCGCGCTTGGATTGAATGCGGCTGATCTAGAAAGCTCTGAAGCTTCGAGTATGGTCATCGCAAACCGGGTCATCGGACAGCCGCTCGACGCCTGCTTCGACAATTTGATGAAGCTTTCGCAGGACGCTGAGGAGGAAGATTAGTGGAGAAGATCGTATATCTGCGCGAAGATTCATTAGAAACGCTCCGCATCGGCATCGCTGCAAACCTAAGCAGGTACGAGAGCGCAGCGCCCTGGCTCGAAGCTTTTTTCGCGGGCGGCCGTTGGACGTACGAGTCAAACCGAGTCACAGCGCCCCCATTTACTCTCAGCATCCCAGCCTCAAGGGCAGTCTTCACAGAAACGGACCTTGAAAACACCCGTATCGTGTACGAGGCGCTGCGGCAGCTGACGCCCTTGCAGGCTGCGCAGCCGCGGCTATGGGCGTACATGACGCACCATACTTATTGGGACTATATGCGCCGACGATGGGCCATCGAAGGGGACACCGACCGCGATGCAGCCTCCTTCATCCGGGAACGATACTTTTTTGGGCCGAACCTTGCCAGGGCTCTGGTGCGCAATGGCATCGCGCGGCTTTGGTGGTATGGGTACTGCTCCTACGATGCAAAGCGCAGCGACTCGTTTGAGCTTACCGCCGTTTTGCTGAAGAATCTGGACATCGCTCAAAGCATTCTGGAGCGGTCCTTCTCTTTGAACATATCGGTCACGCAGACGCTGCTGGAAGCGCTCTTAGAGCGTGACCAGCGCCAACGGCCTTTTTACAACCGTGAAAAGGTTCGCGTTCTGGCGCGGCACCTCGTCCGCGTCGGCGGCGTGACGATCTTGGACGCGCTTGATAAGCGGGATCTGCGGGCTTTGATCGACGCAAAGATAGACCAGCTTGAGGCGGCTTAGGCGATGGCAGACAATCTGACCCCAGAGCAGCGGTCGTACAGCATGTCGAGGATCCGCTCGAAGCGGAATCAGACAACTGAGCTGAGATTAAGATCATGCGCAAAGCCGGCATCAAAGGCTGGCGGCGCGGCATCCAGCTTCTCGGCAAACCGGACTTTGTTTTCCGCAGAGAAAGAGTTGTCATTTTTGTCGACGGCTGCTACTGGCATGGGTGTGCGAAGTGCCAGCTCCAGGCAAAGAGCAAGTCTGAGTATTGGACGGCAAAGATGGCGAGAAATCGCGGGCGGGATCGTAAAGTTAGCAGGCTGCTGCAGAAAAGCGGATGGAAGGTTCTTCGGCTCTGGGAACACTCTCTTAAACGCGCACCGAAAAGGTGCGCTCAAAGGATTCTCGCCGCTGTCGCGCCGAGAATCGATTCGGAGCAGCTGGACTGAGCAGTCGTGGTCAGCCAAGAGCAGCGTGAACGCACTGTGCACGGCCTTGTGCGCTGCTTGGGAGCATGACCTTGAGTACTCGCATCGAACAGCTCCCTCGAATCTGGCACGCTGGCCTTCGTCTTTATGGGCTGCGTCACTCACGGAGCGTGTGGATCAGGATTCAGACTTCCACTCAACCCTGAACTCGACGAGCTGCACCCCGACGGCAATGACCTATCCGAAGTTGGGCAGGCGATTGCCGAGATCACGAAGAGCTGTAAAGCAGGCAGTTCTTTTGCAGCGAGTGCTCTCACTGACACAGCCCACGGCATCTTGGCGCTCAGCGTACCGAGTCCTTGCTCGACACTCGGTATGGACGATGCAAACTGCATGAGTATCTACTCGCGGCGAGCAGACAGGCGTAACCCGAGAAAGCAAGTGCGGCGTTGAAAGCGCTTCCGTCCAGACGAGTCTGACCGGATGTAACCACCGCTAGATTCAGCTGCCCTCGCTATAAGTCTTGCGGGTAGATCTGTGAAACGTAGAGCTGTGAAACATTGATGCGTGCTCATAGTCAGCTGCGACACGAGGACTTTTCTGCCGGGCGCTGGTTGGCGCTAGGCTTGGCAGTCGAGCGCTACCCGGTCTTCACTGCTTACTTCGGCATTCTCCAACACAGATGCTGAAGCCACAGCTGTTCGTGTATCGACTTCCTGCCACGCTTCTCGGACCTCAAGAAGGTGGCTGCACAACCTAAGCAGAACAGCGGTGTCCTGAGTGAATTGTGCTCGCAGCATCTCCTCCCGAAGAAATCCATAGAAGTGCCTCAGATTCACGGCTGTTCTTCCACCGCGCTCCGCATCGATCAAAGCATCCATCTGCGTCAAGACGGAAAAGCCATGCTTCAGGTAGCGGCTGCGGTCGTCGAAGTGTTTTCGATCCATTGCGGCAGCCGCTTTTCGAAGGTCTTCGGCGAGGGTGTCATACAAGGCGATGACCAAACCCACAACGGAAGCTTGCTGGGTCGCGGCGCGGCGGTAGGCGAGTGCTGGAGGAGTCGGTGTCATGAGCCTGAACTGTTGGTGCTGTAGTCACCCAGCAGCACCTGCGTGTTTTTGATGGTTTGAGGAAGCTGCTGCAGCGCGATGTTGGCGTTGTTGTATTCCGTGGTGAGGGTAGTCTGCTCGGTATTTAGATAAAGCTGGTAGGAGGCGATGTCGCTGCTGAGATCCTGGTTTTCGCTGCTGATGCCTTGCAGGTCGACAGTAAACGCACCCTGAGAAGGATCGATGTAGTTATTCAACGTTGTGGTGAGGCTTGAAGCGAAGCCGGAGCTTCCGTTTGTGCCCTGGAAGAAGTTGACCACTCCCTGGTAATTGTTTGCTACAGCGTTGTCGAGCATGTCGGTATCAAGCGAGAGCGTGCCATCCTGGTTGGTGGTTACCCCGAGCGAGGAGAGCGCTGTGATTGCTCCTGAACCGATCGCGAGATTGGACGCCCCGAGAAGGTCGGTTTGCAGCGACCGCGCCGTGCTGTCAGAGGAGAGCACGCCCTCGGACGAGGTAGAGGTATTGTATGTGAACTGGGTATTGAGATCGCTGATGAGTGTGTTGTAGGAGCTGACAAAGCTGCTGACAGCCGACTCGATACTGCTTGTATCCGGCGAGACTGAGATTGTCGTCGGCGTCTTCGAGGTGTTAGTACCCTGGAGATTAAAAGTGACGCCGGCGACGGCTCCGGTGACGGTGTTGGACGCGCTCGTGATAGGCACGCCGTCGACAGACAGCGAGGCATCGGCTCCTGTACTTGCCGGGGTAAACTGCAGGCCGGTGTCGTTGGAGATCGACAAATTTGCAGCCGAACCGGAACTTTGGCTGACTAGAGAAAGCCGAGACCCATTGGAGTCGTTGACGACCGATGCATTCACGCCGATGCCGGCCGCATTCACGGCGCTGGCGAGCTGATCGAGTGTGTTAACTCCGCTTCCGACAGTGAACGTGGTACCTGTCCCGCTTCCCACGGTGACTGTGAACGAGCCGCTAGGCAATGTTGCCGAGCTGCTTGCTTCTTCGTCGGAGTAGTAGGACCCGGTAGTCGCTAAACTGTTGACAACGACTGTGTGACTGCCAGCGGCGGCGCCGGCCGATGTCGATGCGGTGACCACGGTCGAGTCCGACGAAATCGCGGCTGTTGAAGCGAACACACCGTCAGGATCATTGAGCGATTCAAGCGAGCTGTTCAGGTTTGAGGCTTCGCTCTCGAGTTGCTGGATCTCTGTTGTTTGACTGTTCAGAGTGGCTTGCTGTGCCTGATCCTGCGTGATTGGTTGCGAATCTGCCGCGATGATTGCAGCAACCGCTGCAGTCACGTTCAGCCCGCTTGAGCCGTTGTTGAGTGCGCTTAGAACCGCGGAAAGCGCCGAAGTCGATACTGCGCTCATGATGGACGCCTCCTCGGAGGGAAGGATTCTTAATGAAAGCAAGCCGAGCTCGACATACACAGCAAAACAAGCTGAGCGGCGTGCTCGTTACTGAACTTGGAAGTGGCTGGAACAACAGCGTTTCTCGTTGAAGCTGTTCTTCCAGGCAGATCAGTTCACGTGATGGCGGATGAGGAGAAAGAAAGCACAGAACCGGCGCTTCCTTTCTCCCGAATCCAGATTGGGCGGGGATGGTTGTCCCCGCCTAGTCAGGCGGTTCTTACTGCAGCAGCTTCAGAACCGTCTGCGATTGCTGGTTGGCCTGCTGGAGGGCCGAGATGCCGGTCTGCTCGAGCACCGAGTACTTGGTGTCGTTTGCAACCGTCGCACCGATGTCGGCTGAGGTGATGTCGCTCGACGCGCTTGCCAGGTTCTGTGACTCGGTTGTGTCAACCGCGGAAGCCGCCTGCAACTGCTCGACGTTCGCGCCGAGCTCGCCACGCTGCGCAGAGATGAGTGAGATCGCTGAAGTGATGTAGCCGAGTTCCGCTTGAGCACCAGCTGTGGTTGTAAACCCGGAAGTAGTCAAGCTAAGAGCCGCTGCGCTGGCGTCACTGACGCTGATCAAGAAGGTGGTGTTGTTCTTGCCATCGCTTGTGAAAACGCTGAACGTGGCCGGCGTGTTCACTGCAGCGGCAGTTCCTACTGCTGCTGTGAAGGTCTGACCAAAAATTGCCGAGCCGTTGTAAGCGGTCGATGTGTTGATGTTGTTGATCTCGCCCTGGATCGCTTTGTACTCGCTGTTGATCGCGTTGATCTGCGGTGCTGCTGTGCTGTTCGAGGCTTCGGTCGCGAGCGTAACAGCGCGGTTCAGCAGGGCCGTGATCTGGGACAGCGCGCCATCGGCGGTCTGCAGCAGACCTACACCATCGGTCACGTTCTGCGAAGATTGATTGAGAGCGGCGACGTTTGCATTCAAACCATCCGAAATAGCAAGACCGGCGGCGTCATCCGCGCCGGAGTTGATGCGCGAGCCGGAGGAGAGCTGCTGGAGGCTGGCGTTCGCCGCCTGGGTTGTGATGTTGAGCTGATTCTCCGCTTCCAAAGCCGAGATGTTGTTGAGGATGCTAAGCGACATGGGTGTACTGCTCCTTAAGATGAGGTTTGCCTGCACACCAGCTCCGCTCGGTCGCGGTGACTTCGTGTCTGGCTTCCTTGTCCTGCACCGCATCTATCGGCACATGCGGAAAACTGTTCAGGGGCACTTTCCTTCGTATGCTGATTTTCTTAAGCTTCTCCATGGATGACCCGTAAAAGAGCAGTTTGGCTCATCCACTTCTCACCAAAGCAGCAATGTACTCAGAAAAGAGCAAGAGAAGCGGACAGAGAACCCTCTTGGGACTGGGCATGAAAGTGCAAGGAGCTTTTCAGCTTCTTTCCCATCAGGATGAACCATGCCGACTCTGGGTCTTTGTGTCATAGCTAAGAACAGCGCAGCGACTCTGCCGGCCTGCCTGGCGAGTGTGAACGGGTTAGTCGACAGCATGGTGGTTGTCGATACGGGCTCATGCGACGGCACGCAGGAGATTGCAAAGCAGCACGGGGCCGAGCTGATTTCATTTACCTGGTGTGGGGATTTTGCGGCTGCGCGCAATGCCGCTCTCACAGCTACCGCAACGGATTGGGTTTTGGTATTAGACGCCGATGAGGAACTGGACCAGGCAGCGCATGCCTGGATCCGCGAAGAACTGAAAGCGCCGCGAGCCGACGGCTACATCACACCGGTTCGCAATTACCTGAAGCCCTGGGACAGTGCACTCACCGGCTTGCATGAGCTGCCGTCCACAGAACGTCACCCCGGTGCTCCGGATGCGAAGGCTTACGCGCATAGCGAGGTATGTCGTCTTTACAAACGCGACCCGGATATCTACTACATAGGGCATGTGCACGAGCAGGTAGAGTACCGGTTGATGCAGCTCGGCCGACAGATTGGCCGAGCCGGCTTCTTCATTCATCATTTTGGGTGGTACCTGATTGATGAGAAGGGCCTTGATCGCAAGCGGACCATGTACACCGATCTGCTAGCGGAGAAGGCGCGTCAACGGCCTGAGGATCCGCTCGTTTTATTGCAATACGGTGATGCTCTATGTTCTTGGGCAGGCAAAACGGAGGAAGGGCTTGCACTCTTTATGAAAGCCGCCTCGCTGAATCCCAAGCTGCAGGATATCTGGATGTATCTTGCACTAGCCTTGCTGAAGCTTGGCCAGCTGGAAGCAGCCTTGGTCGCGCTTGCACAGGTGCCTCGAAAGGAGCGGGACCGCGCCCGGCTTGCGCAGATGCAAGGACAAGCCTTGGCCGCCCTGAAGCGCTGGAGCGAAGCGCGCACAGCCTATGAGGAAGCGCTGCGGTATGACCCGGAGTCGATCCCGACCATGGCAAAGCTCGGTCTGATTGAGATAGAGGACGGCGCTTACGGGCGGGGGATGCGGCGGATGCGCAAGGCAATCGCGGCGGCTGAGGCGCAGGCAGAAAAGCACGACCATGCGCGCCCGTACCTATATGCGGCAGAGCTGTGCGCGCAGATCAAGCACTGGGACGATGCTTTACGGCTTACGGGGAAAGGTTTGGCTATCGACCCAGCGCTGCATCCTCTCCACGAGATACAGCTGTTGGCCGCGGTGGCCACCGGCCGGCTCGCGGATGCGGCAGAAGCGGCAGCTTCGCTTACGGTAGGAGCTTCTTCCCCGAAAGCTTTCTTGAGGCATGCTGCCATCCTGAACCAGGCCGGTGATCGTCTCGCGGCCCAGAGCGCAGTTACGCGTGGACTTGAAGCTTTCCCGGACGCGCCCGTGCTGCACCAGGCGCTGGCGGAGCTCGCCGGCCCCGTGGCGGTGCTGGCCGTTACCGAGGTGCAGCAGCATGCCTGAGCGCGACTCAAGCAAACGGCACAAGCTGCCGATATCTACGGAGACAGTCACCCGGGTAGGGGGTCGAACCATGCGCAAATTTCCTGCGGCGACGGCCGGAGGGTTTCTTCTGGCCGCCATGGCCATCCTGCTCGGTCTTTTCCTTGAGGGCGGCCGCATCACGCAGGTTCTGCAGCCGACGGCGGCGATCATCGTGTTCGGCGGCACATTGGGCGCGGTTCTTGTGCAGTTTCCTTTTGCGGTTGCTTTGCAGGCAGTGCAGCGGCTGCGGGCAGATGCTTCCACGATGGCGGATGCACGCGGACGCGCGGAGCAGCTACTCAAGTACGGTCTGCAGGCCCGCCGTTCGGGACTGGTTTCCCTTGATCCCGAACTGAAAAAGATTCGGGACCCCTTCTTTCATAAAGCTCTCATGATGGCGATTGATGGGATCGAGGCCCGTGAGATCCGCGACATCATGGAACTGGAAGCGATGCGGCTTGAGGAAGATGAGGAGCGGGCTGCGCAGGTGTGGGAAGCAGCCGGAGGGTACGCGCCGACCGTCGGCATCCTGGGCGCCGTGCTTGGGCTGATACAGGTGATGCAGCGGCTGGATGACCTCGGGGGAGTCGGCCGCGGGATCGCTGTTGCATTTGTGGCAACTCTCTACGGCGTCGGGCTGGCCAACCTTCTCCTGCTGCCGCTGGCGGGCAAGCTGCGGATCCGAGCGCGGGAAGCACAGATGCTGCGCGAAACGACCCTTGAAAGCGTGCTGGCCATGGTGGAGGGCGCGACGCCGCGGACGCTGCGCGAGCGGCTTGGGGGGCGCACGGCTGCACCGGTGGCGCAGATGGCTGCTCGATGAAGAATGCGGAGGCGTCCAGCGATGCGAGGGCAGACGCGCGAGGCTCGCGGCGGGCCCGTTCGCGGCGGCAGGCGCTGGTGTCGGGAGATCGATGGCTGGTTTCCTACGCCGACTTCATGACGCTTCTGTTTGCATTGTTTGTGGTGTTGTTCGCCACCGCGAGCCACAGCCCGGAGGCTTTCGGCAAGCTGACCGGAGCCATCCACGCCGGCTTTGGCGGGAGCAGCTCCGCAGCAGTGGTGGACCAGCCTGTGCCCACAGTCAGCCTGCCGGACGAGGGTCCTCTCGCCGCAGAGTTGAAGGCAGTCCTTGGAGACTCGCTGGCCAGGCACGAGGTATCTCTTCTCACAACGCCGGACGGCCTGGTGCTGTCCTTTCGGGAGCTTGGCTTTTTCCACTCCGGC
>CAXUEE010000042.1:5596-9130 GCA_964249905.1 uncultured Acidobacteriaceae bacterium | reverse complement strand
CACTCCGGCGAGGCTGCTGTTCTTCCGGGCCAGGCGCAGTTAATCCTGCGGGCAGGCGCCGTGCTTCAGCGGCATGGCGCCCGGGTTCGCGTTGAAGGCCACTCGGACGATCAACCGATTCACACGCCTATGTTCGCCTCTAACTGGGAGCTTTCCGCAGCTCGAGCCATGACGGTGCTGCTGCTGCTGGTCGATGATGCCCACTATGATCCAACCCGCTTGTCGATGGCCGGGTATGGGCCGTACCGGCCTGTGGCCGACAACGGGTCGATCGAGGGCAGGCAAAAGAATCGCAGGGTCGACCTGGTGGTTCTCCCAAGCGAAGCAACTCCGGCAGACAAACGAGTGGCAGGCGAGGAGGTGCCGACCGGCACTCCTTAGGGGAAGCCGCAGCCTCGCGGGCGGGCGGCGTCGCTGCATCGAAGGGAGTATGAACATCTCTTCACCGTCTGGATCTGCGGGCTCACGGGGTTTTGCAATCCCGCTTCCCTGGGACAATGATGGGGAGGCGAGCAGGTCGTTCTACGCTGCACTGAGACTCGCTGAGACGCCGACGCTTGTCTGCGACTACGACGGCACTCTTGCACCTTTTCACGTCGATAAAATGCAGGCCCGCCCCTACCCGGGCATTGCGGAAACGCTGGAGCGCCTCGCAAACAGCCGGACGCGCCTGGCCTTTGTTTCGGGGCGCCCTGTTGAAGAGCTTATAACGCTGCTCCCGCTGGCTGCGAGCGTGGAGGTTTGGGGTATGCACGGGCGGGAGCATCGCACGCCGGACGGACGTCGCACGCTGCTGCAGCCGTTGCCGGCGCAAAAGCAGGCATTGCAGCAGGCCGGGCAGCAGCTTGAAGCCGAAGGCTTTGGAGACCTGCTGGAGCGAAAAGCGGCCAGCGTGGCCGTGCATTGGCGCAGCCTTGCAGATTTCAGCCAGCAGGAGCGCCGTGAGCACGCGCAGCGGCGAGCTCTGGAGGTGTTTACCCTGTTTGCCGGGCAGCATGCACTGGGGCTGCTGCAGTTCGACGGCGGCCTGGAGCTGCGCGCCGAGGACCACACCAAGGCGCATGCGACGCAGGCTCTTCTGGAGGGCTTTGAGCCGCGCGCCGCAGCGTACCTGGGGGATGACACGACTGACGAAGATGCTTTTCAAGCAATCCATGCGCTCGGCGGGCTCTCGATTCTGGTGCGGGAGCCCGCCCGCCAATCCTGCGCGGCCTTTTCCCTTCGGCCGCCTGAAAAGCTCCTAGCTTTTCTCGAGGATTGGCTGCTGGCCCTGGCCGGACCGCGTGAGACGTAGACTAGAGAGGAAAGGGCCCCTGCCGCTGCCGAACCACCGGGACACATCATGAAGCGAGAGTTCGTCATTGTGTCAAACCGCTTGCCGCTTTCCTTTGAAAAGCGGCAGGACGGCAGTCTGCACGCGAAGCAGAGCAGCGGCGGTCTTGTGACTGCGCTGGAACCCCTGCTGCGCGAGCATGGCGGTATCTGGGTCGGCTCATCGGGTACCGAGCACGATCCGCGCATCCACAAGGAACTGGCCGAGCTTTCCGCAAAGCACCATTACCGCTATGAGCCGATCGCCCTGAGCCAGGAGGAGCACGCCAAATTCTACGAGGGCTTTTCAAACGAGATCATCTGGCCGCTTTTTCATGACCTGCAGTCGCGCTGCAATTTCGATCCCACCTACTGGGACTTCTATGTGCAGGTCAATGGGCGCTTCGCAGAGTCCGTGCAAAAGGTTGCGGAATCGTCCTCCCTGGTGTGGATCAACGACTACCAGCTCATGCAGGTGGCTCCGATCCTCCGGAAAAAGGCTCCGCAGGCGCAGCTGGTTTTCTTTCTGCACATCCCGTTTCCGCCGCCGGACATTTTTGAAAAACTTCCTTGGGCCCGCCAGGTGCTCGAAGGCCTGCTCGCGCACAGCCTGATCGGGCTACAGACTGCCCGCGACGCGCGAAACCTGCTGGCCTGCCTGCGTTCGTTTCTGCCCGGCCTCAGCACTGTGCGCAAGGTCGGCGATATCCGCGTCGTCCGTCACAGGGGTCAGGAAACAATCATCGGGGCATTTCCGATCTCGATTGATTTCCAGGACTTTGCACGCGCCTCCGACGCCGACGATGTGCGCCGGCGGTCCTCCGCGATCCGCGCGCACCATGGCAAGGACATGGTGACCATCCTCGGCATCGACCGGCTTGACTACACCAAGGGCATCCCGGAGCGTCTGAAAGCGTTTGCCCTCTTTTTGCGGCAGCACCCGGAGCTCCACAGAAAAACGTCGCTGATCCAGATCGTCGTGCCGAGCCGTGAAAGCATCCCCGGCTACCAGCTGTTGAAAGCCGAGATCGAGCGGCTGGTTGCGCAGGTGAACGGCGAGTTTGCCGAACCCGGCTGGGTGCCCGTCAACTACATCCACCGGTCGCTGCCCAGGACCGAGCTGCTGGCGCTGTACCGGACCTCGCGCGTGGCCTTCATCACGCCGCTCAAAGACGGCATGAACCTGGTTGCCAAGGAGTACTGCGCCTGCCGGCACGAAAACGACGGTGTGCTCATCCTGAGTGAGTTTGCCGGGGCTGCGACCGAGCTCAAGCAGGGTTCCCTTCTCGTCAATCCGTATGACCAGAGTGCTGTAGCCAACGCGTTGGCCGACGCAGTACTTATGGATGTAGCCGAGCAGCGCCGCCGCATGACGCGCCTGCGCAACCAGGTGCGCAAAGCGGATCTGGCTGCATGGCTCCACTCCTTTCTTGCACAGATGGAGAGCAGCGCGGAGGAAGCCGCCACTGTCTAGCACAGCCACACCCGTTGCCCAGCCCAAGCCGCCGTTTGCCTACCTGGCCGACAGCTACATCTACCATTGGAAGCTCGCTTCCTTCCGCACCGACTGGTATTTCACCCTCGCCGTGGCAGTGTGTCTGGGCGCCGGCATCGCACTCGGCCACCCCGGCGCAGCCCTGATTGCCGCAGGCGGAGCCATGACGGCCGGCTTCGGCGCCAAGCAGACCATTGATCACACCCCTTTGCTGCCGATCATGTTTGTGTCGGTCGGCATGGCGCTGTGTACGTTTATCGGCGTAGCCGCCGGCCACCGCAGCTGGACCCTGACCCTGATCGCCACCCTGTTTGGCTTCGGCTACGGCATGATGTCCAAGCGGGGCGCAGGCTACGTATGGGTCGGCCAGCAATGCGTGGTCACCCTGCTGGTCGCCTCCGCATTTCCCGCGTCGCCGCGCGACGCGGCTGTCCGCGCGCTGCTGATCTTCGCCGGCGGCATTGTGCAATTGCTGATGTCGGCCCTGATGCTGCACGTCTTTGACCAGATCGGCGGCCATGTTCTGGCGCTGGCCCGCTATGTGCGCGAGGAAGAAGCCGCGTTCCGGCGCACCTACCTGACCGCTGTGCTGTCGCTCAAGCACCGCCAGCTGCGCGGCTCCGTACTGCCCTATGCGTGCCGGCTCGCGGTCGTGCTCGCCATCAGCACCGCCATCTACCGGGAGCTCCACTTTGACAGCGGCTACTGGATCCCAATGACGGCTCTGC
>CAXUEE010000042.1:4593-5586 GCA_964249905.1 uncultured Acidobacteriaceae bacterium | reverse complement strand
GGCTCTGCTGGTGATGCGCCCCGGCATTGCCGACACGGCCAGCCGGGCCATCGCACGAACAGTCGGCACCCTGGCCGGCGCCGTGCTTTCCAGCCTCCTGCTGGTATACCTGCATCCGCACCAGGGGGTTCTCGCGCTGCTGGTCGTCCTGTTTACCTGGCTTTCATACAGTGTGCTGAACGTGAACTACGCGCTGTTTTCCCTCTGCCTCACCTCGTACATCGTTGTGCTGCTTTCGCTGAACAACATCCCGGGGCCGGAGATCGCCCATCGCCGTTTTGTGTGTACGATGATCGGCGGCGTCCTTGCGCTTTCTGTCCGCTTGTCCGTGATTCGCCTTCGCGAACGCGAAGACCGTGAGTCCCTGCAAACGACCAAAGGGGAGCGCGCCCGCGCATAGCAGCGGCGGCAGGCTGCGGCCCCGCCTCGGGGAACGCGCCGCATCCAAATGGCTGTTTAAACATCACTGGTGAAGCCAGATCAGCAGATTCAAGGAGAAAAGCGCGCATGGCCGACTCGAACACAGCCCCAGAGCAAGAGGGAGCCGACGCTCCCAAGCACGATCCCAACAAGGACACAATCCTGATAGCGCACGTAACCGCGCAGATGATGGACGGCTCCAACTTCGAGCTGTACCCATTTCTTGATCCCAAGGACGTGAAAGCAAAAGTCACTGAACTGGTGGAGGGATGGGCGAGCTCGGGCTTCCTGCTGCGCGGCTCGCACCTGATCCCATGGAGCCAGGTCAAGCTGCTGGAAACAACCTCGGTTGAGGAGATCACCCGTCAGGAAGCACAGCAGCGCCTGCTCACCTGGCAGGCCGAAGACCAGCGCCGAGCCGTCCAGAACTTTTGGAAGACGAAGGAGGAAACGAAAGACGGGAATGGGAAGGGCGGTGAAGATGAGGGCGAGAAGCAGTCGGGCGGGGACAAGGACGTCGGTTAGAACCTGAGATGAGCGGCTAAACGCAACAAAGGCCGCTCAGAAGCGGCC
>CAXUEE010000042.1:0-4583 GCA_964249905.1 uncultured Acidobacteriaceae bacterium | reverse complement strand
CTGTGGGGATAAACGAAAAAACGGCGGGTATTACGGGGCTTTTGTTGCGCTCCACGCTGTTAGAAGTTCACCTTCAAGGCAAACTGTCCGAAGCGACGTTCATCATTCGCTCCACCGTAGTAGCCGGAACCCCCTTTGCGGCCCTGGATCGTCGGGCTTACACCGTAGCCGACCTGCGACACATCGTTTAGAACTTCCTGCGTGTACAGGTTATGGTGATTGGTGATGTCGAAGCCCTCCGCACGGGCTTCAAGTGCGACGCCCTCCTTGATGGGGAAGCTCTTGCTGGCCGCCAGATCCCAGTCCCAGGCTCCAGGTCCGTAGAAGGCGTTGCGGCGCGTCATATTCGCCGGATAAGGCCCAAAGTCTGCGACGCCGATCTGTGCTGCCTGTGCCGCAGTCAGAGAGCTGTTGTTGTTGGGAGACGGCCCATATGCCGGATTGCCGAAGGCTTGGGCGGGGGGAAGCGTCGCCAGCAGGAAGTCGTCCTTGCCAAGCGAACCTTTCGAGCTGTTCGCAACGGTAGGTACCAGCCCGCCGCCTGGCATGGGAGTGTAGCGAACGATACCCTGCCCGTAGGGAGCGTTCAAGGAGTTTGTGCTGTCCGAATAGGTAAAGGGTGTTCCCGTACGCGTGGTGAAGATGCTGCTGATGTGATAGTTACCCAGCGCTTCACCCTTCCAGTTACTCTGCCTCGCGTACCAGGGTGTATTCCAGATAGGTGAAACAGTGAAGCGGTTGCGGATATCAAGGTCCGAGTTTCCTCGGTCCAGGGTCGGATCCAGAGGATTCAGATACCCAAGATTACCGATGCCGTTCGAGCTGCTGTTGCTTTCAGAAAAGGTAGAGCTGATGTCATCGATGTTATGGCTCCAGGTGTAATTGGCGACAAAGCTGAGCCCCGAGTGCGCGAGATTTGTTGTTTGCACCTGAACATTGAGGCCTTGATAGAACGATTCGCCGTCAGAACCGCGGTTGTTAATTGAGCCGTATTCATTGTTTGGACGAGAATAGGCGAAGGTGCCTGCCGGTCCAAAGGTGTCGCCAAGATCCACGTTGCCGGCGCCAAGCTCGTTGTAGTTCTTGATGTCATAAAGATGAATGCCATGGGCCGCGGTGTACTGGAAGGACACGACCGTATTCGGTACGATCTGCTGGTCTAACGCGAGCGACCAGAATTGTGTTTGCGCCGTGCGGATGTTTTCGTCCACATTTCTAAGTTCTGTCGGGGGCAGGGCGACCGTGCCGCCTGCACCTCCCAGCGGCCCCAGGTCGGAGGTCGTTACCGGCGTGTTTTGGATTTGCAGCACGGCGTAGTTCGGGGGATTCTGAATGACGTTGTACGTCACGTTTCCGAAGTTGCGCTCGTAGCTGATGCCCCATCCGCCGCGCACGGAGCTCTTGCCGTTCCCGAACAGGTCGGCTGCGAAGCCGACACGCGGAGCGACGGTACCATAGCTTGGCTTATAGAGCTTTCCGATCGGGCTGTTCGGTGTTGTAAACACCTGCCCATTTCGCACCTCGTTCAGGATGCCCGGTCCCGCTCCATAGTAGAAATTCGAATCCAGGTTCGGATTATTGTTGTGCTGGACGCCGAAGTACTCA
Source organism: uncultured Acidobacteriaceae bacterium (assembly GCA_964249905.1). Taxonomy (GTDB): domain Bacteria; phylum Acidobacteriota; class Terriglobia; order Terriglobales; family Acidobacteriaceae; genus Edaphobacter. The sequence continues at coordinate 2,978 of CAXUEE010000042.1, read as the reverse complement.
TAACGCACGCCGTAGTTCAGGGTCACTTTCGGGGTGGCTTTCCAGGAGTCCTGCGCGTAGCCGGCAGTGTCGTGATAGCGGTCAGAACGTGCGAAGTCGGGCTGCGAGGCAGGCAGACTGATATTGCAGTTGCCTGGATTCAGCGCCCCGGTCAGATAGTTTCTGGAGCACGGCAGATGCCCCTGCGGGTTTGCTGCGGCCTCGAACAAGCTGTCGGTTCCGGCCAAGAATGCGTTCAAGCCGCTGCCTGGCGTGGTCGCCAGCTCCTGGTCGGCCTGCGCGTAGGCGCCATAGGCTTGGTTGACCTGGATATACAGCAGCTCCACGCCGAACTGCAGCGTGTGTGCCCCACGCGTCCAGATCACATCCTGGTTCCATTCAATGTTATTCTGCGGCCCGCCGTACGGCAGGCCGCCCGTGCCGAGATTTGTGTCAAAAAAACCTGGAAGCTGCACGGGATTGTTGTTGCCTGGACCGGCAACCGCCGCGCCGTTGGACAAGTAAAGCGTGGGCGTTTGCTGCAGCGCAGTATTGTAAGTATACAGTGCGTTGTAGCGGGTGAAGCTCAACTTCGTATTGGTCAGCAGCCTTGCATTGAAAACGTGGCTGATATTCCAGAGCACCGAGTTATTCGTTGCTGCATCACCGACGTCGTACTGCCCATAAGGCGAGGAAAAGTCGTAACCGTCTTGATTCGCAAACTTTTGCAGCGCGTAGCGGACAAACGTTTGCGTGGACGCGCTTAGGTTATAGTCGACGCGGCTGTTCAGATAGTACGAGTTGCCGGGCGCACCTCCGCCGGCATTTGTCGGTGCCGCGAACGTGACCTGGTCGAGGACAGGGGTATTTGGCGGAAGCAGTGCCAGCGCCGTACCCGTCTGGTTGTACTGCTTTGCCAGCTGGGCGGCCGTAATCACATTGGTGATCCTACCGGTCTGGCCTTGTCCGTACTGCTGGAAATAGGCCTGCGTCTGCGACGACGAAGCAGCGATAAATGCCGGATCCGGAATCAGTGCATTTTGATTGGCTGACGAGCGGACACGGAGCCATTCTGTCCCTTCATAGAAGAACAGCTTGTCTTTCTTAACAGGGCCGCCAACATCGAAGCCGAACTGATTGCGCGTGTACTGACCTTTCGCAACTCCGTTTACGGCATTGTCGTATGTGTTTGCGGTGTAGGCGGCCAGCCGGTTGAACTCCCAGGCGCCGCCGTGAAAGCTGTTCGTTCCCGACTTTGTGGTGACGTTGACGATACCGCCTGAAGCGATGCCGTACTGGGCGGGGAAGTTATTGGTGATGACCCGGTACTCCTGGATTGTGTCCAGCGGCACCGTCTGCCCAATCGCTTCGTTGAAGAGATTTACATTTTCTACGCCATCCAGCAGGATGTCCGTTCCGCTCGATCGCTGCCCGTTCAAGCCGTAGCCAACGCCGCGTGAGGAAGAGTTTTCTGCGTTGCCTTGCGCGGCATCGCCGTTGCTGACGTTGCCCGAGATGCCGACAAAGTCATAAGGATTGCGGGTCAGCGATGGAAGCTGCGCGACCTGCTCTGTGCCGATGATTTGTGACAGCTCTTGTGAGGAGGTATTTACTTCGGCGCCGCCGGAAGCGGCAGTTACAGTAACTTTCTCGCTGCCTGATCCCAAGGTCAGCTTTACATCCAGCGTAGGATGCCCGCCGACAGTGATTTCTACCTGCTGGCTGTATGTTTCAAACCCCGGCACGTTCACGGTAATTTCGTACGTTGCCGCAGACAAGCTGGGAAACGTGTAAGAGCCGTTACCGGTCGCCGTAACAGTACGCGTTTCGTTTGTGCCGGTATTGCGAGCCGTAATCTGCGCATTTGAAACTGCCGCGCCCGAAGGGTCGGTCACCGTGCCTGATACGGTGCCGGTGTCGACCTGCGCGTAGAGTGCCGGAGTTGCGGTCCATGCTAGGCCGGCAAGGGCCAGAGTGGAATGCCGGGCGATGTTGTTGCGGAAGAAGCGGAACGGCCTCATAGGGGAAATCTCCTCAATGTCGGTTGCTTGTGTCCTCGCCCTGTTCTAGCGACAGCGTGCAGAAAGGGCCGGCAGGTTGGCAGCGCAGCGCCAAAAATCGCGTGGGAGCGACGGGCGTAGCTTTCTCATCAATCCGGCTGCATTGGCGCAAGCCTACCACGCAGGGGCACCGCAAACGATTCGTATGGGATTTCGTGATGGGCTGAAAAGCGAATGCTTATGGCTGCGAGCGTTTCCGCGGCATGGATCTCGCAACCATTCCTGCTCGTCGAGCTATGTACAGCGTTCCGGCGTAGGCTACAGCTCGATATTGATCAACCCCTCCGCCGCGCCGGGCGCGGTGCGCCCGGTCTGCGGGGCGCGCCAGTGGTCGATGTACGAGATCTGGTGCACGCAGGAAACCGTGCAGTGCGGGGCGCAGCTTTTCGCGTGGGTGAACTCGCGCCGCAGGTCGGCTTTGGTGTACTCGGCCACCGGTACGCCCGGGTTGCCGCGCTTTTGCGAGCAGTAATGCACCAGCCCGTCCTCGCACACGTACAGGTAGCGCGCGCCGGCGCGGCAGCGCCACTGGTTCGGCTCGGCGTTCGCAATCGCTTCCTGAAACTGATTGAACTGCGAGTAGTTTTTCTTCTTCCAGCCGCGCATCTCGGCCCACACGCGCCGTTCCTCGCCGCCGAGCGGCTTCAACTGGCCGCCGCCGTCGTGGATAATGCCGATCGTCGAGGTAAACCCGAGCTCGAGCGCACGCCGGCCGATCGTGATCGCGTCTTGCGGGTTCTGGATGCCGCCGCCCACCACCGAATTGATATTGACGTGAAAGTCGGCGTACTCGCGCAGCATCTCGAGCTTGCGGTCCAGCACCTTGAGGCTTTTCTTGCTGGTCTCGTCCGGCAGGATGTTGTCGATCGAGATCTGCATGTGGTCGAGCCCAGCGTGGTTCAGCCGCTCAATGCGGTCCGGCATCAGTAGGTAGCCGTT
>CAXUEE010000041.1:18595-20175 GCA_964249905.1 uncultured Acidobacteriaceae bacterium | reverse complement strand
GCTCATGGAGGACGCGTTCGACGGCGGCGCGGCTGCTGAGCTCACCACGGCCTTCCTTGGCCAGCGTCAGCGTTGGGAGCGCGGCGGCGATGCTTTCGGCTTCGGCGCGAGCGTTGGCGGTGGCATAGCCGGCCAGGTCGAGCGCCATCTGGTTGGACTCGTCGCGCATCTCGGTGACGGGCTGTGAGAACCAGCGATCGACGGCGCGATTCATCAGGCCGTAGCTGAAGAAGAACATGAAGGAAATAGGCAGGAGGCTGATGAGCACCGCGCCCCACAGCATGCGCGTGCGCAGGCGCGTGCCCATGACGCGGCTGCGCTGGTCGGCGTAGAGCTTCAGCAGGTTGCGCACCAGCAGGACCAGCATGCCGACGAAGAGCAGGAAGGCAACCGCGGAGAGTCCGGTGTAGACGACGATCTGTTCGGTAGTGGCGGGGCTGAGCGAAGTGAGCTGGAAGGCATTCAGGGCGGCGAGCACCAGAAAGACGACGAGCACGCCTGTGCCCGTGGCGATGATCCAGGCCTTGCGTTGCTGCGCGCTGGTCGTCATCGTTTCTCCTCCACTGGCTAGAGCAAATTACCTCATATTGTGCCGTTGCCGAACAAGAATTAAGACGGGAATGCTGGCTTTGCCAGAAAGAGGGCTCGATCTAAGAGCTGCATGGCGGGCGGAAAATGTCTACAGCAGCTCCGCAACTGGTCTCCAGTCGCGCTGCTGCGCTTTGGCGCCAGCCTGGTAGGTGCGGGTTCCGGCATAGGTATTCACGCCTTCCGCGACCCCCTTGTCTTCTGCGATGGCCGCTTTGGCTCCGATGCCGGCGAGCCTGAGGAGGTAGGGAAAGGTCGCATTGGTGAGAGCGAGGGTTGAGGTGTTCGGCACCGCGGCGGGCATGTTGGTGACACAGTAGTGGACGACGCCGTCGACCTCGAAGCTGGGATCGCTGTGGGTGGTGGGGCGGGCGGTTTCGATGCAGCCGCCCTGGTCGATGGCGACGTCGACGATGACGGCGCCTTTCTTCATCTTGGCGACCATGGCGCGGGTGACGATCTTGGGGGCGGCAGCGCCCGGGATGAGCACGCCGCCAATGACCAGGTCGGCTTCCGAGACGGCGCGCCCGACGTTGTAGCTGTTCGAGGCAAGCGTGTGGACGCGGCCGCCGAAGATGTCGTCGATCTCGCGGAGGCGGTTCAGGTTGAGGTCGACCAGGGTGACGCGGGCGCCCATGCCGAGAGCGATCTTGGCGGCGTTGGTACCGACGATGCCGCCTCCGATGATGCAGACGTTGGCCGGCGGTGTGCCGGGGACGCCGCCGAGCAGGACGCCGCGGCCCCCGTGCTCTTTTTCGAGGTAGGTGGCGCCGACCTGGACGCTCATGCGCCCGGCGACCTCGCTCATGGGCGTGAGCAGCGGCAGGTGTCCGGCGCGGTCGCGTACGGTCTCGTAGGCGATGCCGGTGACCTTCTTCTCGAGCAGCGCATCGGTGAGTTCGCGAAGGGGCGCGAGGAGGAGATAGGTCAACAGGACGAGGCCTTCGAGGAACTGGATATACTCCTTATACTAGGTATCCAATACCTTGAAG
>CAXUEE010000041.1:13932-18585 GCA_964249905.1 uncultured Acidobacteriaceae bacterium | reverse complement strand
GATACTCCTTCTCGGTGGGCTCCTTGACCTTGACGACCATGTCGGCGAGGCGCCAGACGTCGTAGGCGGAGCCCACGATCTCGGCGCCGGCGGACTGGAAGTCGTCGTCCGGAAAAGCGGACAGGGCACCGGCGTTGGTCTCGACCAGGACTGTGTGGCCACCCTCGGTCAGGGCTTTGACTCCGGCCGGGGTGACGCCTACGCGGCTCTCGTGGTCCTTGACTTCCCTGGGTACGCCAATGGTCATTCGCAATCTCTCCAATATCGCTCCCAGTATCGCATTGCAGAGCAGCGACGGCGTGGTTCCTGCTCGGCGGGCTTCATGGAACAGCGGCGGCGCGAGGCGTCGCTATGCCCGCGTACAATGGAAAGATAGAAGAGAGTTGCATTTACTGGATCGGGAACAACGCCGCGTCATGCCTTCGAACAACTATCAGTCGTCCCGCTACTCGCGCGTGCACAACATGCGCTCGCTGTTCAGTCTCTTCTCGTCCGACCTTGCGATTGACCTGGGAACGGCGAATACGCTAGTTTTCGCGCATAACAAGGGCATCATCGTCAACGAGCCGAGCATTATCGCGGTGAACCAGGTGACGGGGGAGATCGAGGCCGTCGGCAAGGAAGCCAAGGAGATGCTGGGGCGGACGCCGGGGAACATCGTGGCGATCAAGCCGATGAAGGACGGGGTGATTGCGGACTTCAAGCAGACGGAGAAGATGCTGAACTACTTCATCCAGAAGGCGCACAACCGCAAGATGCTGGTGCATCCGCGGATTGTGATCGGGGTGCCGTCGGAGATTACGCAGGTGGAGAAGCGCGCCGTGATGGACTCGGCCTACCGGGCGAAGGCGTCCGAGGTGCACCTGGTGGAGCAGGCGATGGTGGCGGCGATTGGCGCGGGGCTGCCGATTACGGAGCCGGGCGGCAACATGGTGGTCGATATCGGCGGCGGGACGACGGACATAGCGGTGATCTCGCTGGCCGGGATCGTGTATTCGCGCTCGGTGCGCATGGCCGGCAACCAGATGGACGAGTCGATCATCACGTACATCAAGCGCAAGTACAACCTGCTGATCGGCGAGCGGACGGCGGAACAGATCAAGATGGAGCTGGGCTCGGCGTACGTGCTGGACCAGCCGCTGACCAAGACGATTACGGGGCGCAACCTGATTGAAGGCGTGCCGAAGACGATTACGATCGATGATTCCGAGATCCGCGAGGCGCTGGCGGAGTCGATTGCGACGATCATCAATGGGATTCGGGTGGCGCTCGAGCGGACGCCTCCGGAGCTTTCGGCGGATATCTCGGACCGCGGCATTGTGCTGACCGGAGGCGGGGCGTTGATCAAGAATCTGGATAAGCGGATTCGTGAGGAGACCGGGCTGCCGGTTTCCATCGCAGATGATCCGCTGGCCTCGGTGGTGTTGGGGACGGGGCAGATGCTGAGTAACTTCAAGCTCTTGCGGAAGATTTCGATCGACTGACGCGTACCGGTGCGGCCGGCGGCTTGAACTGTGTAGAGTGAAGAAGCATTTCTAGACTGTGAGCCGACCAATGCGACCTGGACAGACTCTGCTGCGTGTTGTTGCTGCGATGCCCTTTGCTCTTTCTGCGGCCTTGGCGCTGGCGCAGCAGGCGCCTGTGACACTCCCTGAGCCGCAGGTCAATGCGGACCATACAGTGACGTTTCGTTACGAAGATCCGAATGCGACCAAGGTGGAGCTGGCGCTAGAAAATGTGGCGCACCCCATGGCCATGCAGAAGTCAGAGGCCGGCATGTGGACGCTGACGACCGAGCCGCTGCCATCGGAGTATTACAGCTATCACTTTGTCTCCGACGGGCTGACGCGCCTGGATCCTCGTAATCCGCGGGTGACGGCGAGCCTGACGTCGGCAGGCAATACCTTCCTCCTGGCGGGTCCGGATGCGGCGGGGGTTGCTCCGCCGTGGCCTTCGTTCTCGAAGTCCGGTCCCGAGCCATGGGAGGTCACGGCAGTGCCGCATGGCGTGCTGCATCACCACACCTTCACAACCAACGTGGTGCTCGGGCTGCCGGCCAACCAGGATGAGTTTTACGTGTACACGCCGCCCGGGTATGACCCGCGGGCCTCGACCAAGTACCCGGTGCTCTACCTCCTGCACGGCTGGTCGGACACGGCGACAGGCTGGGTGACGATCGGCAAGGCTAACGACATCCTGGACGGGATGATCGCCGGCGGCAAAGCGAAGCCGATGATTGTGGTGATGCCGCTGGGGTACGGCGACATGAGCTTTGTGCGGGATGGATTCGGCGTGTGGCAGAAGCCGGCCGAGGTGGAAGACAACACGAGCCTGTTCAGCCAGGCGCTGCTGACCGAGGTCATCCCTCAGGTGGAGAAGCTCTATCGCGTGTCGAACAAGCGTGAGGACCGGGCGATCGCCGGGCTTTCGATGGGCGGGCTCGAGGCCGTGACCATTGGGGTCCATCACCCGGAGCAGTTCGGCTGGGTAGGTGGATTCAGCGCGGCGGTGCACCTGGTGAAGCCGGAGGAGTTTGCGGCGGTGGACGCGAAGAAGGCCGGGCTGAAGCTGGTCTACATCAGCTGTGGCACGACGGACAGCCTGCTCGAGGCCGACCGGCGGCTGGCGTCCACGCTGCGAACCGAGGGCTTCCCGGTGGTCACGTCTGAGACGATCGGCGTGGGGCATGTGTGGCTGGAGTGGAGGCCTGCGCTGGTCGCGTTTGCGGGCCGCATCTTTCAGCCCTGAGCCTGATCATTCAACCCTGGCTTGAGTGCCGGCGCTCGGCGAGGATCTGCACCGGGTCGCGAGGGCGGATGGTGAAGAAGGGCTGAACGAGCAGCGCTTCGAGGGTGGGGTCAGGGAGGCTGAGACGCCACTGCTGAACGACGGCCGCCAGCATCAGGACGCCTTCCATCCAGGCGAAGCGGTCGCCGATGCAGAAACGGGCTCCGCCGCCAAAGGGAAAATAAGCCATTTTGGGCCGGGAGGCCTTCGCTTCCTCGCAGAAGCGTTCGGGGTCGAAGCGGAGCGGATCGGGCCACCAGCGGGGGTCGTGGTGGACGACGAGCTGGGACAGGATGAGGTGGGCACCCTTGGGGATGTGCTCGCCGGTGCGCATCGTGTAGGGCTCGGCGGCGGTGCGGGCGACGACCCAGGAGGGCGGGTAGAGGCGCAGGGATTCGGCGAAGACGCGCTCGAGATACTTGAGGCGGGGGAAGTCGGCGGCCTCCGGGATGCGGTCACCGCAGACGGCTGCGATTTCGGCGGCGACGCGCTCCTGAACCTCGGTGTGCCGGGCAACGAGCCAGAGCGTGAAGGTGAGGGCGTTGGCGGTGGTCTCGTGTCCGGCGAGGAGGAGAGTGAGGGCTTCGTCGCGGACCTGGCGATCGTCCATGGAGCCGGACTCGTCGGAGGCTTCGAGCATCATGCCTAGGAGGTCGTTGCCGGCGACTCCGGCGGCGCGGCGCTCCCGGATGAGGCCGAAGATCATCGTGTCGAGCGCTGCGAGAGCGCGGCGCATGCCCGGCATGGGGCCGATAGGCAGGCGCTCCAGCAGTTTGGCGCCAGGCAGCAGCGAAAAGGGCAGGTAGTTGTTGAAGACGGCCATGGAATCGACGACCGTCTGCACGGAGCTGTGGACGTCGGCGCCGAGCAGGCAGCGGCTGATGATGCGCAAGGTGAGCTGGACCATGGCCGCGTGGATCTCGACGGGCCGGCCGGAGTGCCATTGGGCAGTCATCTCGCGGGTAAGCGCGACGATCTCCCTGCCGTAGCCGCTGATGCGGTCGCGGTGGAACGCAGGGGCGACCAGGCGGCGCTGGCGGAGGTGGACGGGCTCTTCGCTGGTGAGGAGGCCGTCGCCGAGGATGCCGCGGGCACGCTCGAGGACGACGCCGCGGCGGTGGTGCGGAGCGTCGCGGACGAGGACGTCGGCAATGGTGTCTGGGTGGTTGAACTGGAACTGGCGGTAGCCGCTGGGGGTCAGGAAGCTGCAGACGTCGCCGTACAGGCGGGCATTTTCGCGGTAGAACGCGGGCGAGTCGACAGAGAAAAAGGAGCCGTGCAGCAGGCGATCCAGCACGCGTGGGCCGGCGGGCCAGGGAGCTTTGGCGTTTCGCTCAACGTGCGCTTCGGTCATTTACTCTCTGACGTCGCCTCCTCGTTCCGCGGCTATGGCTTCGCTGATAATGAAGAGACTACGCCCGACGCCCGATGGAATCTTTTCTTAGCCGATACAAGAACGCGCTGGTGCTGATCCTGCTGCTGCTGCTGCAGACGATCGGGCTGGCCACGCAGGTGAACCGGCCGGCGGACCCAAGCCATCCGGATGAGGCGGGCGTGCGGCTGCTGCGGCTGTGGGCGTTGGCGGCGGTGAGCCCGTTCGAGCGGCTTTCGACCGGGTCGGGACACAAAGTGCGCGGCTTCTGGTCGAACTATCTCGACCTGCGCCATGTGCGCCAGCAGAACGCCGACCTGCAGAAGGAGCTGGGCGAGCTGCGGCTGGAGCGCGCGGCCCTGACCGAGGATGCGCTTGAAGGCCAGCGCCTGCGCGGGCTGCTGGGCTTTCGGCAGACCTATGCGCGGACGACGGTGGCGGCGCAGGTGATTGGCACATCGGGGTCGGATGCCTCGCGGCTGCTGGTGCTGGAC
>CAXUEE010000041.1:9516-13922 GCA_964249905.1 uncultured Acidobacteriaceae bacterium | reverse complement strand
CAGGGGAGCGGGTGCTGACGTCGGGTGGGGACCGGGTGTTTCCGCGCGGGCTGCCGGTGGGGGTGATCGAATCGATTGTGCCCGACCCGGAGCACCAGCCCTTTACGGCCATTACGCTGAAGCCGGCAGCCAATCTGGCACAGCTGGATGAGGTGCTGGTGGTGACAGGTGTGACCGCAGATGCGGCGCCGGACGAGGCGAGCGACCCGGGCAACAACGCGGCGGATGTGAGCGCGGAGCGGCTGCCGGGACTGCATGACGGCAAGGCCGGCGAGGCTGCTGTGCCTGCCGATGGGAGTACGCCCGATGGGATGCCGCCTCCGGACAACTCGACCAGTCTGGTGCCGAAGCCGAAGCCGGTAGTGCATCCGGCCCGCTATTCGCCGGGTGCGGCGCCGCCGGCAGCGGCGTTGACGCCAGGCTCGCCGAAGCCGCAGGGGGCTCCTCAGCGATGACGACCCGGTCCTACACGTCGCGCACGGAGTTTGCCCAGTACAGCTTCAACCCGCTGGTGGTGGTGGCGGTCCCGTTTGTGCTCATCCTGCTGCAGGCGCTCTTGCCGCTGCGGATGCCGCGTCTGCTGATCCTCGATCTGCCGCTGATTGCGGTGATCTTCTTCTCGGTGTCGTGGCGCAGCCCGATCTTTGGGGCGCTGTTTGGGGCGGTCATCGGGCTCGCGCAGGATGCGCTGACAGGGCAATACCTGGGCATCAACGGCATCGCGGAGACGCTGGTGGGATACGCGGCTTCAAGCATCGGGCTGCAGGTGGATGTCGAGAATATCGCGACGCGGCTCTTGATGAGCTTTGGATTTACGTTCTTGCAGTCCGGGGTCATCTTCGCGATTGAGCGCTACCTGCTGCGGGTGCCGGTGGATCGGCTGCGATGGGTGCACGAGCTGATCCGGGCAGGGATCAATACGGCGATTGCGATTCCGCTGTTTGTGTTTCTTGATCGCTTCAAGGAGCGTGACTAAAGAAGAGAAGCCTGCAAGGGCCTCTCCACTGCGCGCGGACCACGCAACTGTGTGCACTTCGGTCGAGAGGACCTCCGCAGCGGTTCCGTGGGGTATCAACCAGAGAGGTTCCGGCTGCGACGGAAGGCTTTCACGGAGAGTCTAACTCGGTAGAATCGGTACAGGCACCCTCCCCCATGGCCACGACCCTGCCGTCGATCGACCGCGAAGAGAAGCTTTCTCCCACGAAGCTGCACGTGATGCAGTACGCCATCGTCGTGATCCTGGGAGTGCTGGTCTTTGGCCTGTGGAATCTGCAGGTGCTGGATGCGGCGAACTATAAAACGTTAGCGGAGGCGAACCGGATCCGGAAGATCCCGGTACTGGCGCCGCGGGGTCGGATCTTCGACCGCGAAGGCCGGCTGCTCGTCGATAACTACAGTTCAACCTCGTGCTACCTGATTCGCGACCAGGTGAAGGATCTGGCCTATGATCTGCCGATCATTGCGAACGGGTTGCATCTGCCGCTGGAACAGGTGACGGCCACGCTGCGGCACTATGCGGCCGCGCCGAAGTACCAGCCGATCCCGCTGAAGCAGGACATTACGCCGGATGAAGAGGCGTTTGTGGAGGCGCACCGGAACGAGCTGCCGGAGCTCGAAACGCTGGAAGAGCAGCGGCGGCTGTATCCGCGGGACGGCTTCGCCGCCCACATGATCGGGTATGTGGGCGAGGTGTCGGAGCAGATGCTCGCCAACGACGATCGCTACGCGGACTATCAGCCGGGGGACGTGGTGGGGCGCTCGGGAGTCGAGGCGACGTACGATGCGCTCCTGCGCGGAGTGGACGGCTCGCGCGATGTGATCGTGAACTCGCACGGCAAGGAACTGGGGCTCCTGCGGCAGGAGCTCGCAATGCCGGGCAAGGACCTGAAGCTGACGGTGGATCTCGACGTCCAGCGCGCGGCCGAGCTGGCGATGGAGGGCAAGAACGGCGCGATGGTGGCGATGGATCCGCATACGGGCGAGATCCTGGCCATGGTGTCGCGACCGAGCTTTGACCCGAACCAGTTCTCGGTGCGGCTGACCCACAGCTACTGGCAATCGATTCTCGATAATCCGGATCACCCGCTGTTGAATAAAGCCATTCAGGCGCAGCTGGCGCCGGGAAGCACCTTCAAGATCATCATGTCCGTGGCGGGGCTTGAGGACAACATCGCGCAGGATATGAAGGTGATGTGCAATGGTGGCGCGAGCTTCTACGGGCACTTCTTTGCGTGCGACCAGCATCACGGCGCGGTAAACATTCACAATGCGATTCCGTACAGCTGTGACACCTTCTACTACACGCTGGCGAACCGGCTGGGCATCGATCGGATCGCGCAGTATGCGACCGAGCTGGGGCTGGGGCAGCATACAGGCGTGGACCTGCCGGACGAGGCTTCAGGGACGGTGCCTTCGACGCAGTGGGCGATGAAGAACTATCACCGCAAGTGGTACGCCGGCGAGACCATCTCGGTGGGCATCGGGCAGGGCGCGGTCACGGTGACGCCGCTGCAGATGGCGCGGGCAATCGGCGGCATTGCTTCAGGGGGCGTGTTGCACAGGCCGCACCTGGTGTTTCCGGACGAGGTCCCGGCGAACGAATTGATGGCCATCCATGACACCTACCCGGGCAGCGGCGACAGGACGATTCCGCTGACAGCCGCGAACTGGCAGACGATTACCGATGGTATGGCGGCGGTGACGACGTCGGGAACCGCGGCTGCAGCGCATCTTGAGGGGATCGACTTTGCCGGCAAAACGGGCACCGCGCAGGTCATTGGGCACGAGGCGCTGGCGCGGACGAACAAGGGTCACAACACGATGCCGAATGCGTGGTTTGTGGGGATGGCTCCGCGGCGCAACCCGGATATCGTGGTGGCGGTTCTTTGGGAGCATGGCAACTGGGGCAACAACTCGGCAAAGCTGGCGTCGCAGGTGATCAACGCGTATGTGACCAAGCAGCGGGGGCTGGCGCATAACTTGAAGATGGCGGAAGTGGTGGTGCCGGAGCCGGTCCAGCCGGAGGAGAAGGAGCCGGATACGGCTGTGAAGCCTAGCGCTGAAACAAAGCCCGGCGCGGTGGTCGCCAAGCCTGTTCCTGTCGTGAGGCCTGCTCCTGCGCCGAGGCCGGTGCCTGCACCGAAGCCGGTGCCTGCGGCGGAGCCGAGCGCGGCTAGTCCCACGCGGTGACTTAGACGTCGGGGTAGGAGACTCCGGGGATGAGGGCGATGCGCGCGATGTCGGCAAGCAGAACCGATTCGCCGTGCTCGGAGGCGGCGGTGAAGGCGCCGTCGGGCTCGCGGTCGACGCGCAAGAGAAAGACGTCGGGAGTGGGAGGCTGGTCGACCACAATCTCCACCTCGGCGAAAAACTGCTGGCCGGTGCCGAGCTCGACGGCGATGATCCGGCCCTCGCATTTCTTTAGGAGTTCCAAGTCTTCCGCGGTCATTCGAGCCTACTTGACGGAGCGCAGCGGGGCGAGGAAGTTGACCGTCGAGCGCAGGACGATTTTGTTGTCCTGATTGAAGGCCAGGGTGCGGGTGCGGACGATGCCATAGTCCGGCCGCGAGGTCGAATGCCGTACGCTGACGACCTCTATCTCGGTGCGGATGCTGTCGCCGGGGCGCACCGGCTCGGTCCAGCGCATCTCCTCCACGCCGGCGCCGATCATGCCGCCGAAGACCTTGATCGATTCGACGCGCAGGCGCATGACGACCGCGGCGGTGAGCCAGCCGGAGGCAGCCAAGCCCTTGAAGAACGACCCCTCGCCGGCGGCTTCGTCGAGGTGAAACGGTTGTGGATCATACTTCTGGCCGAACTCTTTGATCTCCTCGGCGGTCACCTTGGCAGTGCCGGCAGAGTGGAAGAGCTGGCCGATGTAGAAGTCTTCAAAGTACAGCTCTTGGGGCATCGTGATCGTCCTTCAGGCGGATTAGGAAGTAGTGCGGCACCAACAACGACAGAGACAACAGCAGATTCCCTTCGGTAATGACAACAAGGGAACAGACCTTGTCTCACGAACAACGACGGCTTTCTGAGTGATTATCGCAGGTGCGCCTGCATGGGTTCAGGGCAGCTGCAGCAGCAGCACCGTGATGTTATCCCGCCCGCCTGCGTCGTTGGCCTTGCGAATCAGGGTTGCCGCCAGGTCGGCCAGATCGCTGGTTCTCCGGCGAGGGTGCATTCTCTCGCTTTCAAAGATCGCGGCAAGGGTTGCGTCCGACAGCTCGCGAGTCAACCCGTCCGAGGCGAGCAGATAGAGGTCGCCGGGCTGCAGCTCGCTCTCGGAGATGCGAACGGTGTCGTCGTACTGCATCAAGGCGTTGTGGGGCAAGGAGATGCCGGCCGCCGCGTAGGCGTACATGACCAGGCCCGAGCAGTCGAAGCTGCTGGGGCCTGGTCATGTA
>CAXUEE010000041.1:3298-9506 GCA_964249905.1 uncultured Acidobacteriaceae bacterium | reverse complement strand
GCAGATAGAGGTCGCCGGGCTGCAGCTCCAGCTTCTGGATCTCCGGCTCGACAAAGGGCGCAGCCCCCACGGCGCGGGTGATGATGTTGCGCATGGGATGGGTTTCGGCTTCGAGCGGCGTGATCTCGCCAAGGCGCACCTGCTCTTCCACAAGGGAGTGATCGAGAGTGAGGGGAGTGAGGATGTTGCTGCGCCAGCGATAGCAGCGGCTGTCGCCCACATGCACCAGAGTGAGCGAGCTCTGGGCGGGGTCCGGGGCGGCCGTATAGAGTAGGGCAACAAGGGTAGTGCCCATGCCTTCGAGGTCAGGCGAACTGCTCCCCTGCCGGAAGACGGCTCGATTGGCAAGGATGACCGCGGAGTCGACCCTTGCCTCATCGGCGGCGGCCGCAGCGCTCTCGCCGGGACCCTCGCGGAGCGCCTCCAGAAACATCTGCGCGGCAAGCGCGCTGGCGACCTCGCCAGCAGCGGCTCCGCCCATGCCGTCGCAGACCACGAACGCGCCCAGTTCGGCGTCGGCGGCGCAGGTGTCCTCGTTGCCCTTGCGTACGCGGCCAGGGTGCGAGAGCATGGCGAACTGGGCGGTGTCGGCCAGGGCAGCCTTGTGCGCGAGCCGCTGCTGCAAACGATAGACGTTTCGGTGCGAACGTTGAAACAAGGGCATAGGCTCACTCTACGAGGGAAAGATCGTTGGACGGAATCGTACATGGAGAGAACCTGGCTGTGCTGCGAGCGCTGGCCGCGGGTTCGGCAGAGCTGATCTACATCGACCCGCCGTTCAACACCGGGAAGCGCCAGGCTCGGCAGCGCCTGAAGACGACGCTCGACGCGGCCGGCGATCGCCAGGGCTTTGGCGGCGCGCGCTATCGCACGGAAAAGCTCCCGGGGTCTCTCACGGGGTATGCGGACGCGTTTGATGATTACGTCGGCTTTCTGCGTCCGCGCATGGTGGAAGCGCGGCGCCTCTTGACGGAGACTGGGTCGCTGTTCCTCCATGTCGACGCGCGCGAGGTGCACTACTGCAAGGTGATGCTGGACGAGGTGTTTGGGAGGGCGTGCTTCCAAAACGAGATCATCTGGGCGTACGACTATGGTGCGCGTGCTACGAAACGCTGGCCGGCCAAGCACGACAACCTGCTCTGGTACACGCGCGACCCGGAGCACTACACCTTTGAGCTTAACCAGACGGACCGCATCGCCTACATGGCGCCCTCGCTGGTAGGCGCGGAAAAGGCGGCGCGCGGCAAGACGCCGACCGATGTGTGGTGGCACACGATTGTTTCGCCGACAGGCAAGGAGAAGACCGGCTACCCGACGCAGAAGCCGCTCGGCATCCTGGAGCGGATTGTGCGCGTGCACTCGCGGGCGGTGGAGGGCGGTACGGCGTGAGCACGTTTTGGTGGAGAGCGGGAGGCCGGGTGGGCGTAGGCCTTCTCCTTTGCATCTCGGCAGCGCCGGCGCAGAAGGGCAACGGGCCGACTCCCGCGCACAAGAGCTGCCCCGTCTCGCTTGCGGAGCCGCCGGCCCCTTCGGCCGCCGATCAGGCGCTGGCGCACGGGCACGCTGAGGAGGCGGAGCGGCTGTACACCGCCATGCCTGTCTCCGATGCCCGCACAGCCGGCCTGGTACGCGCGGAGCTCGCCGAGCGCAAGCTGGACGCGGCCCTGGCGATCGCTGTGAAGGAGAACACGGCACAGCCGAACAATGCGGTGTTGCTCGACCTCTTGGGCGAGGTGCGCTACCGCCGCGGCGAGGTGGAAGAAGCGGCCAAGGCCTTCAACCAGTCGGGTGCGCTCGACCCGTGCCTGGCGCGAACGCACTATGACGTGGCCCGCTACCTGAACCTGAATGGCATGCATGCCTCCGCGCAGCGGCAGCTCGAGTTCGCCTACAAGCTGGCGCCGGAGGATCTGCTGATCAAGCGCGTGTGGGACAGAACGCAGCGGGTTCCCTTGACCCCCGAGCAGCAGATCGACCGGCTGCGGCAGCGCGAGACGGACCCCTCCGTCACCGAAGAGGGAAAGACTGCGCTCGAGAACACGATCAAAGCGATCCAGGCGCGTAGCAAAGGCGACTGCACGCTGGCCGCGCCGGTGACGACAGCTAAGCTGCCGATGCATGCCACCAACAGCTTGAACATAAGCAACCGTCCGCCGACCAGCAGCGGCGTCGACGTGGTGCTGAACGGCAAGCGGCGGCGCTTCCTGCTCGATACCGGAGCCTCCGGGCTGACGCTGACGCGCAGTGCGGCGAAGGCGCTCGGTTTGACGCCGGAGGCGGAGGTGCGGGCGTCGGGGCTGGGCGATGAAGGCAGCAGGGGCGCTTACCTGGCGCATGTGGATGACGTCAAGATGGGCGCGATGGAATTCACCAACTGCATGGTGCGCGTGCTCGAAACTGACACGCAGCTTGGCTTTGACGGGCTGCTGGGCCCGGACATCTTCCGCAGCTTTGTGGTAACGCTGGACTTTCCAGCAAGTGAGCTGCGGCTTTCTCCGCTGCCGCCTCGGCCAGATGAGGCAGCCGAAGCGCCGACGCTCGGCACCGATGGCGGGGAGGCTGGAGCGACCGCGGTGCCGACGCGCAAGGACCGTTACGTGGCGCCGGAGATGCTGAGCTGGGAGAAGGTGTTCCGGTCAGGGCACCAGCTGATCGTGCCGACCTACATTGGCAAGGCGCCCGTAAAGCTGTTCATTCTGGACACCGGCGCGGAGGAGAACCTGATCTCGCAGGATGCTGCGCGCGAGGTGACCAAGATCTATGCGGATGCGGGAGCACGGGTGCGCGGAATCAGCGGCGATGTGAACCATGTGGCCGGGACCGATTCGCTGTTTATTCAGTTTGCCGGCGTCCGCCAGCAGATTTCGCAGGGGCTGAACGCGATCGACACGTCGCAGATCTCACGCGGGACAGGGGTTGAAATTTCGGGGTTTATCGGGTATCCGATCCTGCACCAGCTTGTGATGCAAATCGATTACCGGGACGATCTCCTGCACGTGTCGTATACGCCGCATCTGGAGCCAGGGTTACAGTGAGGCGTGGCTTGAGTGGGAGCGAAGTATCGAGGCTTTAAACATGCGCCCGTGTTTACGACGTGACTGCGCGATTATGGCGTTCTGAGAGTTCTGCGTCAAAGATTGTCTTTCCGCAAACTAGACTTCGCAAGTCTTGGGTATAAGTTGTCCCGACCACGGAAAGGGAACAGCTTCTGCTGCTGGCCGGGCGACTTACTGCCTCCGAACGGGAAGTTGTGATGCCTAATTTAAATGCCTTAGCTCTCCTGTCCCGAGGTCGATTCCAAGCTTCCGGCCACTTATGTCCTGGTAGGTGAGTTGCTTTTCATCAGGGGAGAAGGCGAATACGCCACCGGCAAACCATTGCGGCGTGTGATCGGTCCACATACTCTTAACCGAATCAGAGGGCCATAGTTCCGCCTGTTTGATCTCGCGCACAAGTTCTCCTTGTTGTGAGACAAGTGATCCGAGAGATGGATCGTGAGGGCGATGGTGGTAGATCGTGAATGCATTTCCTGCTGGGCTTAGTCCTACGAAGACAAGGTACTCTCCATTGTTTGGAACCAAAACATAGGAGCATGCAATGGGAAGTGAGATCGCACTTCGGTGAAACTCTACCTTCCAGAATGGATCGGCCCAGTATGCGTTTGGCCCATTGAGACGAAGCGTTTCATTCGCATCGGTATAGCGACGGTACACTTGGTAGACAGAGCTCACAACTGTGCGTGGATGAGTGTCATCAGGATCGTCGAAGCCCAATGTGCTGGTGACCAGCACATTGCCGTTTGCGGATTGTGTTGAGGTCAAGCAAGGTAGTACGGGCCCCGCGTGAGCTGCTTCAGAAAAGAAAAAGAGACCGGCCAACGAGAGTGCGATCTTGCCATTCGGGCTCATATGTCTCAGCCACCTCACCACACCAACAGTCTCAGTCTAAACGGAAGTGTATTGGCAAAAAGATATTTAGCAATGTGGACCTGCACTGCCGTTCGAAGCTGATTCGCCCTTCGGCATGCAGCAAAACGGAACATGAAAGGGTCTAGTTTCGCTGGAACGACTGTCTCCTGTCTCGGCTGGTTTGCCGAGCTACTGGGTAGTCACCTTCAGGTGTTCTGCGGATCGACGGATTGGAAGCCTGTGGTCTCGTAGCGGGTAGTCAGCTTCCCGTCCGCGACGGTGACGATCGTGAAGCCCTCCGGTGTGCCGAGGCGCGTGCCGTGCCACCAGTTGCCGCAGACCGCGCCCGAGGTGATGTAGGGGATGCCGTGCCAGAGGACGGTTTCGTTGATGTGGTTGTGCCCTTGCAGGACGCCTAGGACGTTGTGGCCTTCGAAGAGCTTGATGGCGGCCGGGCCGTTGCGGAAGCCGGTGCCGGAGGCCGCCTGGGGCGCGGGCGGCGTGTAGAACTGCACGGCGGTGACGAGCGGGATGTGGGTGGTGACGATGATCGGAGTGCCGGCCGCCTGCGCGGCTAGATCCTTCGCGAGCCAGGCGAGCTGGTCATCGTCGATGCGCGCCTCGTAGTGGTGGTCCGGCGTGATGCCGATCGAGTCGAGCACGACGAAGTGGTGGCCTTTGTGGTCGAAGGAGTAGAAGGTCGGGCCGAAGCGCTCGGCGTACATCTTCTTGCCGTACTCGGGGTCGGTGGGAGAGGCGCCGCTCGCAAGATAGACGCCGAAGACATCGTGGTTGCCGAGCGTGTGATGGACTTTGAGGCCGAGGTCCTGCTCGGTCTTCGCGTAGAGGTCGAACAGTTGTGTCGCGCGCGCTTTAGAAACGCCGAGCGAGTCGAAGACGTGATCTCCGCCCTGAATGGCGAAGTCGGCGCGATGGGTACGCGCACGCTGCATCGCAAGGTCAACGCCGTGGGTGCCGTCCAGTTCGGGCTGAATGTGGGTGTCGGTCAGGAAGAGAAAGCTGAAGGGCTCCGCTTGCGTGGGAGCGGCCGCGGCCGGCAGGGCAGCAGCCGCGGCGGAGGATGCAAGGAGCGAGAGGAAGTGACGGCGGTCTAACTTATGGACGGTGTTCACGCTCATGCGGAGATGATAAAGCCGAACCATGGTTGTGCGATGAAGAGCAGTGCATGGGCGGATGCAGAGCCGAAAGTGGCGAGCGGCTAGGCACGCCGACAGCTAAAATCAAGCGATGGGAAATCGAATCATGCAAGCTCTGGTCGCGGTGTTGGCGTTGGCCGGGCTGATCGTCAGCATACTTGCGCTGCGGGTGCACAACATGGATCCGACCGCTGCCCCGCCGTGCGCGGTGAACGAGCATTGGGACTGCGGGGCAGTCAACCACTCGCGCTATGCGGTGTTTCCGCCGAAGTCGGTGGACGAAGACGCAACCAGCAAGAAGCTGCATATTCCGGTCGCCGAAATCGGCATCGCGGGGTATGGCGCGATGATCGTGTTTGCGGCGCTGGGCCGCTGGTGGATCGTGCTGCAACTGGCGGAGATTGGCTTCGGCGCGGCCTGCTTCCTGACCTACCTGGAAGCGTTTGTGCTGGAAAAGTGGTGTATCTACTGCGTGTGGTCGCAGGCGATTGTGACCTCGATCGTGCTGGCGACGGCTGTGGCGTTGGTCTTGCGCTCCCAAACGCGCCGCCGCGGGGCGGGGCTTGCCTGATGGGGCTCACGCGCGAGCAGGCGCTTGACTGCTTTGCGAGCGACGACCTGATCGGCATCGGCATGGAAGCCGATGCGGTGCGGCGCCGGCTGCACCCGGAGGGCGTGGTCACCTATGCGCTGAACCTGTTCGCGGATGCCACCCAGGTCTCCGCAGCGAGTGCGGCGGCTGAGGCCCTCGACCGTGGAGCGACGGGACTTGTCCTCCATGGCCTGGCCGGCCTGGGTGGCGGCTCGCACGTCGAGGCCTTGTTGACCGCTTTGCGCCAGGCCGCGCCGGAGCTGCGGCTTGCGCTGCTCGAAAGCGAGGTCGCTGGGCTCGCTCGGGAGACCGATTTGGGCGAGCTGTTGCGGCGCTGGCGGCAGTGCGGGCTGGCCTGGATCGAAGGCGATGGCGTGGCAAGCTCATCCGCCAGCCTCCATCGTACAGCTCATGCGGCCGGGCTTCTGACCGTGGCTTCACTTCGGTTTGGGGAGGCCGACCGCAGCGAAGATCGGCTTGCGTGGCTGGAGGCATTCCAGCAGCTGCAGGCGGAGACCGGGGGCATAGGGTCGTTTGCGCTCCGTAGCGCG
>CAXUEE010000041.1:0-3288 GCA_964249905.1 uncultured Acidobacteriaceae bacterium | reverse complement strand
CTGGACGACCCGACCGCGGTCGAGTACCTCAAGACCCTGGCGGTCTCTCGCATGGTGCTCGACAACGTCGCAAGCGCGGAGGCGAACTGGGAGCAGCAGGGACTGAAGGTGCTGCAGATGGCGCTCCGTTTTGGGGCGAACGACGCAGGATCGCTCGTGGGACGCGCCGCCGAGGCCAGTGAGGAAGAGGTGCGGCGGCTCATCCGCGACGCCGGCTTCCTTCCCGTGCAGCGCGATTCACTTTCTACCGCCCTGTTTTTCAATTAGGCTTGGCGGAGCGGGTAGCGATCACACGATGAGTCTTGCCAACGATCTGCCAAGTGGGACAGCGCGATCCGTCGCGTCGGCGATCCTTGCTCCCAAGGGATTGGGCCACTACTGGAAAACGCACTACGCGGACAAGACCTTTGAGCATCTCTACCAGCTAAGCGGCTATGATCTCTGCCTGCTGACGCCCTACTTCCTGGTGATGATCGTTTTGGCGTTCTACGGCCTGCACCGCTACCAGCTGGTCTGGCTTTACTTCCGTAACAGGCAGAAGGCCGCGAAGTGGAGAGAGTCGCCAAGGCAGTTCGCTCCGGACGACCTGCCCTTCGTGACCATCCAGCTGCCCATCTTCAACGAGCAGTTCGTCATTGCGCGTCTTCTCGATGCCTGCTGCAAACTCGACTACCCGCGCGATCGGTTCGAGATCCAGCTGCTCGATGACTCGACCGATGAAACGGTGGAGGTCGCGCGGGAGCTCGCGGAGCGCTACGCCGCGGGGCTGGCCGGGCTGGAGCCGCAGCCGATCTTCTATCTTCACCGCGAGAACCGCTACGGCTACAAGGCCGGCGCACTGGACGCAGGATTGCAGAGCGCCCGGGGAGAGTTCGTGGCCATCTTCGACGCGGATTTTGTGCCGCCGCGCGACTGGGTCATGAAGGTGATTCACCACTTTGCCGAGCCCGAGATTGGGATGGTGCAGACCCGCTGGACGCACCTCAATCGTAACTACAGCTTCCTGACTCAGGTAGAGGCGATCCTGCTGGATGGACACTTCGTGTTGGAGCACGGCGGCCGCAGCCGCGCCGGCGTCTTCTTCAACTTCAACGGTACCGCGGGAATGTGGCGCCGCAAGGTCATCGGCGAAGCAGGCGGCTGGCAGCATGACACGCTGACCGAAGATACGGACCTGAGTTACCGCGCCCAGTTGATCGGGTGGAAGTTCAAGTATCTGCAGGACGTGGAGTGTCCGGCGGAACTGCCGATCGAGATGACAGCGTTCAAGACGCAGCAGGCCCGCTGGGCCAAGGGACTGGTGCAGACAGGTATGAAGATTCTGCCGCGCCTGATGAGAAGTAACGCGCCCTGGCATACCAAGCTTGAAGCCTGGTATCACCTGACGGCTAACTTGAGTTATCCACTCATGATTGTGCTGAGTACTCTGCTGATGCCGGCGATGATCATTCGCAGCTACCAGGGCTGGATGCAGATGATGCTGATTGATTTCCCGCTTTTTCTGGCGAGCACGATGTCCGTTTCGTCCTTCTATCTAGTAAGTCAGAAAGAACTATTTCCGGGGCGGTGGTATCGGACTTTTCTGTATCTCCCCTGCCTGATGGCGTTGGGTGTGGGTCTCACTGTTACCAACACCAAGGCTGTGCTGGAAGCATTGTTCGGGATGAAGAGCGCCTTTGCCCGCACCCCGAAGTACAGCGTTCGCAAAAAAGGGCAGAAGACGCAGGCGCAAAAATATCGTAAGCGGCTCGGATTTATCCCATGGATTGAGTTAGCCATTGGAATTTACTTTGCTTTGACGGTTTGGTACGCCGTCTCAAGCGAGAACTACTTTACAGTTCCCTTTCTTCTGCTCTTCGTATTCGGATACTGGTATACCGGCCTGTTGAGCCTGCTGCAGGGACGCTTCGAGCGGCAAACTCCGGGACGCGGCGCGGCGCATGAGAAGCCGTATCCAGTGGGTGTCTAAGCTTCAGCAGAAGCACCAGTTCTGAAAGCATGGATCAAAGAAAAAGCCGGACCGCTTGGAGCGGCCCGGCTTTTTGTATCGCGTATCGCGTTTTTAGAAGCGGATGCCGAATTTGATCGGCACGTAAGTGGTTCGGTTGCTGTTCGCGGGGAAGTAGTTATTGCCTGGGAAGTTAGGATTATTGGGGTAGCCGTAGCTTACTGAGTTCGCATACGTGAGTCCGGTACGCTGCGAGTTGAGCACGACGACGTAGCGGGCTTCGGCATAAAATCGCTCATTCGCGAAACGTGAGGGCTTGTAGGTGAAGCCGAAGCCGCCGTTGAAGCCAGGGGCGTTAGAGGAGTATTTATCGATCGTCTGATTGGCGAGCACCGGGATCAACTCACCAAAGTAGTACTCGTACCCTTGCTCCTGAACGGTGAAGTTTGCGGTCTTGTGGTAGAAACCGACTCCGCCCACGACATAGGCGCCTTTGGTGTCGGACTGAAAGTAGTTATAGGTAGGATCGAGCGAGAACGACCAGATGTGACTGCTGCCGTCAAGCGCACCCAGGATTCCCTGCGACGCATTTGGGTCATACAAAAAGCTTTGTTCGTAGAGGGTCTGGCCGTTGAAGCCGAAACGATCGTAGTCAAACTGAGCCAGCACGCCGAAATGCTTGTTGAAGTTACGTCCCGCACCGACCTGGAAGGCGTAGTTTGTGTTCAGGTAATGGAAGGTGTTGCCGGTAGCGAGCGTAAAGCCTCCGCCAGCCAGAAATGCGTACTTATTTGAGCCATCGGAGTTGTGGCTGCTGTCGTTATACCGCGGACGGCCGTAGCGGCGGCGCGGGGGAGGCTGGTTGGCGGACGGATCGACGGCCAGGCTGAGATTCTCGGCTGCGGAGGCGTCCACGCCGTCGAGGGAAGAAGAGGACGAACTGTAGTCAACGCCCGTGTGGTACGCCAGGTCCAGCGTTCCAGGCGTAGTGTTGGCGGCGAGCTGCACCGCCGGCTCCGTTGCTGGGGTGCTTCCGAGTGCAACGCTCTGCTGCGCCTGCAGGCCGAGAGCCGACGCGAGCGCCAATGCGGAAAGAGCGGAAAGCCTGCTCACAGATCCGGAGGATCGAATCGTGCAGAGTGACGTCATATCCATTCTAGAAAACTCCTGAAAAGCTGCTGATTCTTCTGTGCCGTTAAGACACTGGGCCAGCGCGCTTGTTGTGCTGTTGGACGTCAGAAAATGGCAAACGGTCTACTTTACGCGAAGGCGGCATCGCTTGGGTAACAAATAAAGATGAAGAACCCCAACCTCCGCAAAACTGAGGGAAGCTGGGGTCG
>CAXUEE010000040.1:16022-20414 GCA_964249905.1 uncultured Acidobacteriaceae bacterium | reverse complement strand
TCCTCGGTCTGGCCGACACCGTCGACAGCCTCCGCGCAGGCCAGCCCGCCACCTTCAACCAGTACTCCGCAGATGGCCGACTGGAGGCCACCTGGATTCGCGGCGAACGCGTGCGCTTCTGACCTCCCGGTCAGCTGCGATGCGGTCCACCCACACCGCCGCGCGCGCGCCACATCGCTCCCTCCATGGAGTTCACCGCTCCCTCCATCACGCTCAGTCCCGCGCACCGCTGCACGATTCTCCGCTCCATTTGCAGCCGCACCCGCTCGATCTTCTCGACCACGCTGCCTGTGTAGGCAACCTTGCCGACCCGCTCCCCGTGTTCGGACATCTTGCCCCACACTACGCCCACCTGTCCGGCCAGCTCATCGCCGGCGATGCGCAGCACCTCGTTGGCTACCGGATCTCCAGCTTCGGCGCACTCCATCACTACCGGCGCGAGCACGGCATACTCCGGCCCCGGCAGCCGGTTGGCATACGCCACCATCCCGCTCAGGTCGTCCACTCCCCAGATGTGCCGCACCGCCTCCAGCAGCCCCGTCTCCAAGCCTCCGTCCATGGCCAGGAACGCCCTCCGCACCGCCTCCCGCCCGATCCAAAATCCCGATCCCTCGTCTCCGATTCCCGGACCCCATCCTCCCGCCTTGAATCGCCGCCCATCCGAACACCGTCCCAGCACCGCAGAACCCGTTCCCCCAATGACCAGGATGCCCGGTCCTCCACGGAACGCCGAGTCGAGCGCAATCTCGTCATCGCCGCACACCAGCAATTCGCCGCCGATCATTTCTCCGACGACCCGCGTAATCCAATTCCGTACCTCGGCAATGGAGAGTCCTGCCGCGCCGACACAGGTCCGCGTCACGGCTCCCAGCCGTACGCCGCTCGCCACGGAAACCTCGGCCAGCAGCCCGCGCAGCCGCTGCCCGGCCACTTCCTGGCTTACGCGCGTCAGCTTCACGGTCGGGCACACCGCTTTGGCCAGCACCGTCTGTTCATCTCCCAGCCAACACTCGGTCTTGGTTCCCCCGGAATCAAGCCCAATGAAGTACCCCATCCGCTGTGTCTCCGCTCCTTCCTCCATAAGGCCGTTATCATACCCTCACTGAGCCACCGCGCAATACCGCAGGAGTGCCACCCTTTGCCGCCCAGCGTGACCAGCACCACCGCCAGCCAACTCGCCCAGGCGCACCCAGGGTTGGCCCGTCTCTCCACGCCCGACCTCGTCCTCGTTGCCCTCTACCTTATCGGCATTACGCTCTTCGGCCTTCGCTTCCGTCGCAATTTGGGACAGGGCTCCTCACTGAAGAGCTATTTTCTTGCGGACAACACAATTCCCTGGTGGGCGATCGCTCTCTCCATCGTCTCGGCCGAGACCTCGACCCTGACCATCATCTCTATTCCGGGGGTCGCCTTTGCCAGCGACTTCGGCTTCCTGCAGGTGGTGCTCGGCTACATGGTGGGACGTGTCGTCGTCGCGCTGCTTTTCCTGCCGCGCTACTTCCGCGGCGAGATGCTGACCGCCTACCAGCTGATCGGGCGTCGTTTCAGTCACGACGGGCGCTTCGGACATACCCTTCACAAGCTCACCGCGGGGCTGTTTCTGCTCACGCGCGCTGCTGCCGAAGGTGTCCGAGTTTTCGCTATTTCGATCGTCGTCGGCCTGGCGATCGGAACCGGAGACGTCCTCTCGATCGCCATCATCAGCGGCCTGACGCTCCTTTATACCTTTGAGGGAGGCATGGCCGCCGTTATCTGGACCGACGTCGTCCAGATGGCGCTATACGTGGCCGGAACCCTGGTTGCGCTCTGGTCGATCGGGCACCAGACTCCTGGTGGCTGGTCGCACATCCACGCCGTCGCCGCGCCGCTCGGCAAATTTCACATGCTTAACTTCGCCGTCAACCTCACCCAGTCCTATACCTTCTGGGCCGGCTTGCTCGGCGGAACCTTTCTCACCATGGCGAGCCACGGTACGGACCAGCTCATGGTGCAGCGCATGCTCGCCGCGCGCAACCTGCGCGAATCCCGCCTCGCCCTGCTCTCCTCCGGTGCCGTCATCTTCCTCCAGTTCACGCTCTTTCTGCTGATCGGCGTCGGCCTAGTCGTTTTTTACGGCAGCCATCCGACGCACTTCAAAACCAACGACCACATTTTTCCGAGTTTTATCGTTCAACAGATGCCTCACGGCGTGGCCGGCCTCCTCATTGCGGCGATCCTTGCCGCCGCCATGAGCAACCTGTCCGCCGCCCTCAACTCGCTCGCCAGCACCTCAATCATCGACTTCATCGTCCCCTGGAAACAATCCCGGGTGCCCCAGGTCTCGCTTCTGAGACCTGGGTCTGAACAACCTCAAAGCTCAGAGGACAGCAACACCACCTCCCTTTCCCGAGCCGCGACTGTCTTTTGGGCTATCGTCCTGTTTGCCATCGCCGTCTACAGCATTCATGCCGGCGGCAAGGGCCACGTGGTCGAAACCGGGCTGAGCATTGCCTCGGTCGCCTACGGCTGTTTGCTGGGCGTTTTCCTTCTCGGAACCCTCACCCGCTACGCCACCCAAACCGGAGCCATCCTCGGCATGATCTGCGGCCTCGCCCTCAATCTCACCCTCTGGCAAGCACCTTTTCCGATGCATCTTGGGTCCATCGTCATCCCGAAGATTGCCTTCACCTGGTACGTCCTTATAGGCTCTGCTGCCACTTTCCTCGTCGGCTCCCTTTTTAGCCTGATCTTGCCGAAGCCTCGCCTCAAGCCCTTCGTGACCACCGTCGCTGCGCTGTTAGTTTGCCTTATTTCTTTGTCTTTCCGTAGCGAAGCGCAGGAATCTGCTTTTCGATCCACCGCGACCGTGCCGACAGATCAGTCATATGACTTCACTTCTGCCTCCACCCTCATCACCGACGCCATCGCCACCCACAAACTCCCTGGCGCCGTCCTCCTCGTCGGTCACAACGGCCGCGTCGTCTTTGAGCACGCCTACGGCAACCGCGCCCTCGAACCCACGGTAGAACCCATGACTGAAGACACCATCTTCGACATGGCGTCTCTCACCAAGGTCCTCGTCACCACGACTGCCGTTCTCCAACTCTACGAGCAGGGCAAGCTCGACCTTGACGCTCCCGTCGCTAACTACCTCCCGGATTTCGCCGCCAACGGCAAGGACAAGATCACCGTCCGCGAGTTGATGACGCACTACTCCGGGCTGCCCGAAGATGTGTCGCTTAAAGACGACTGGGGCCTCGCGCAACCCGACAAAGCCGAAGGCATCCGTCGCGCCATGCTATCCGTCCCGTATGGGCCACCCGGCTTGACCTTCAAATATTCCGACATTAACTTCATCACGTTGGGTTTCGTAGTAGAAAATCTCTCTGGGAGGTCCCTGGACGAGTATGCGATCGACAACATCTTTTATCCCTTAAAAACCGTTACCAGGTATCACGCTTACAGCGAAGTCTGTCCTTACGCGACCCCATTGGGTGCCGCACTCGAGTTTACCCCTATCACCAGGAACGACAACTCTGTCCCAGGCATAGTTGTCAGTTACGGCTGCGCTCCATATCAATGGGACGTCGGTTCCATCAGAGACACAGCCCCCACCGCCCACGACGACCAAGGCACCGCTGCCAGTAACCCCGATTTCGATCACCTCCTTCGCGGCACCGTCCACGACCCCACCGCACGCCGCATGGGCGGAGTCGCTGGGCACGCCGGCGTCTTCTCTACCGCCCACGATGTGAGCCTCTTCGCCCAGGCACTCCTCGACAAGCTCCTGCACAACACCGGCCCCTTTCCGCTGAAGCAATCCACGCTGCAACTCGCCACCAGCCCGCAAGCTCCCGCGACCGCCGTCGCCACCGCGATCATCTTCACTCCCAACGGCCAGACCACGACCGGCGTCGCCCAGCGCGGCCTCGGCTGGGACCTGAACTCTCCGTTTTCGCGCCCTCGCGGAGAGCTCTTCCCCATCACCACCGGCGGCCACCCCGGCAGCTTCGGCCACACCGGCTTCACCGGCACCTCGCTCTGGATCGATCCCACCTCCGACACTTATGTGATCCTGCTTGCGAACTCCGTCCACCCCCGCGGCGGCCCCAACATCTCTCCACTGCGCAGCCAGGTCGCCACCGCAGTCGCCCGCGCCCTGTCCACAGATCAACGTGCCCCATCTATCGCGCCTTCTGCGATGAGTGGGTTCACTCCCCACACCCACACCGGCATCGACGTTCTTGAATCCACCCACTTTGAAGCCCTGAAGACGCTCCCCAAACCCCACGACGGTCCGCTTAGAATCGGCCTGCTCACCAATCAGTCCGGCGTCGACGCCCACGGCACTCGCACGATCGACATCCTCGCCCACGCTTCTGCAGACATAGCGCTCACGAGCATCTTCACCCC
>CAXUEE010000040.1:5564-16012 GCA_964249905.1 uncultured Acidobacteriaceae bacterium | reverse complement strand
ACCTCGCCTCCGAGCAAGACCCCTCCACGCACCTCCCGGTCATCTCCGTCTACGGTCCCAAAGCCTCCGACAAGCACCCCAAACAGTCCGACCTCCGCAACCTTGACGCCGTCCTGATCGACCTCCCTGACGCCGGCGTCCCCTTCTGGACCTACGAGACCCTCACCGGCTACTTCCTCGAGTCCTGTTCGCGAGCCCATATCCCGGTCGTCATTTTGGACCGCCCAAACCCGATCGGCGGCCTCGCCGTCCAAGGCCCGACTGCAGATCCCGGCACCCAGTCCTACTTCAACTTCACCCCCATTCCCATCCGCCACGGCCTCACCCTTGGCGAGCTCGCCCGCTACTTCAATGCCTACGCCGTCCAGTCCCCACTCGACCCGCGGCTGCTCGACGGCCGCTCCGTCGTGATCGGCGCCCAGGATAACGTTGCCGCCGACGGAGGCCACACTCAGGCTCCCGCAACCCAGCCCGGCCTACACGCTGACCTCACCGTCGTTCCCATGCAGAACTGGTCGCGTGACGAGTTCTTCAACCAGACCGGCCTTCCCTGGATTCCGCCTAGTCCGAACATGAAATCGCCTGCGACCAACGTGGTCTACCCTGGTGTCGCACTGATGGATTTCACGAACATGAGTGTCGGCCGCGGCTCTCCCGCACCGTACGAGAACTTCGGCGCGCCCTTCCTCGACGCCGCTCAGCTGGCCGCTTATCTTGAAGCCCGGCACATCCCGGGCGTCACTTTCAGCCCCACAACTCTCGCCATCGCCGAGACCCCCGAGCACTATCCCTTTCACGGCCAGACCATCCCGGCAATCCATCTCACCGTTACGGATCGTATCCATCTCGATAGCCCGGAACTGGGAGTCGAGCTCCTGGCGGCGCTGCATCACCTTTACCCAATGCAGTTTCAACTCGAAAAGGCCAAAACGATTCTGCTCAACACTGAAACCCTGGAAGCGATCAAGCACAATCAGGATCCGCGTGAGATTGCCGACACCTGGCGCAGAGGCATTCTCACCTTCGAGTCCAACCGCCGTCCGTACCTGATCTACCACTAACGCCGCAGACAGCGGACTGCGACAATGAGGCTTCAACGACGTCTAACAGGCCAGCGGATGAAAGAGCCCATACGGAAACTGGATCGTCGCGGAGAGAGCCCATTGCGGAGGCCGACGCGGCTTGTGGTCGCCGCTCTCATCCTTCGCGCTCCCGAAGTGTCCGTCACGAACGGCTCTGGTCTCCATTCGGAAGTGCTGATCTGCCAGCGCAAGCCCGATCAGCCCATGAGCCTGAAGTGGGAGTTCCCTGGCGGCAAGGTCGAGGACGGCGAAACTTCCGAGCAGGCCCTGGCGCGTGAGCTCGACGAAGAGCTCGGCATTACCGCGACCATCGGCCGCCGCGTCGCCGGCATCCGTCACAAATATCGCAACGGAGGAGCGATCGACCTGCAGTTCTTTGTGGTCGATCAGTTCACCGGCGACATCCAGAACCGCATCTTCAACGATGTCCGCTGGTCCTCGCTCGCAGCCTTGCCTGACTACGATTTTCTCGCCGCCGATCTTGGCCTCATCCGCGACCTTTCCGAAGGCAAGCTGCTTTAGAACGAATGTCGGTGCAGGGTAAGAAGCGCGGGTTGCCGACTACGACCTAAGTGGGATCACACAAACAGACTGCCTTGCGTATTGTGTCGTCATGCGCTTCTCTTCCCCGTCGGAATCTCCCAGAGCAATGATACGGACCAAGAGTGCTACCTTTGGGTTTCTTTCCCTTCCGTGGAGATCAGGCACAACTTGCCGTACAAGGAGTTCGTCCCGATGCCCGCCTTCCCCGTTCGTCGATTCCTGCGTCCTGTCCTGAGCTTGTCCCTGCTGACCTCCGGCGTCTCCGCATACGGTCAGCTCAACAGCGGAACCCAAAGTGTGACCCTTACCGCTGTTCTGAGTGAGATCCTGTCCATCTCCGCGACTCCGAACAATATCACTTTCACGCTCGCGCAAGGTGGAGCTGCTACCGCTTCGGCTCCCGTCGTGATTACGACCAACTGGCTTCTGCTGCCTACCCGCGCGAATCTGGTGCTTGACGCCTTTTTCGCCTCGTCCTCGGCCGCACTTACCGATGGCGCTTCGACTCCGGACAACATTCCCACTTCCGCTGTTCTGGGCAAGGTGAGTACAGGAGCGCCGACTTCTTACACCGCGTTTACGCAGACGGCCGCTCTCGGACCTGCCGGTGCCGGGCTCACGCTGCTCACGCTTCCCCTCTCCTCCTCGAATCGATCCGGGTCGCGTTCCGACAGCCTGAGTCTGGAAATCAATCTTTCCGCCCTGCCTCAGCTTCCCGCCGGCACCTACACGGGCACGCTCACGCTTCAGGCGCAAGCGCTGTAACGGACCACCCTAAAAGGAGGCTCCCCGTGACCCTCATCCATAAAGTCGTCTTTCTGTGCGTTCGCTCAGCAGCAATGCTTGTGCTCACTCTGCCGGCCGCCTTCTCCGCCCAATCAATTCAACCCATCATCTCCGAGTACACCGGGCAAGCCGAAGGCAAGTTCCTGGTCACCAACGACACACTCTCGGCCATGGCCGTCGTCCTCGACCCGAAGAGCTTCAGCATCCGGGAAGATGGACGCGGCGTCTTCCGCAGTCTGGACAGCACCGTTCATCTGGCGCTTTCGGCCTCAAGCTTCCGGCTTGCGCCAAAGCAAAGCTTCTACGTCTTTTATAAAGCCAAGGTCGAGGCCATGCCGGCATGGTTCACGATCTACGCAGCCTTCACGCCGCTGAACAGCGGGACCGGCATGAAGGTCCGCATTCTTCTTCCGCACACCGTGTATCTGTATCAAAAAAGACAGGCGGAGCAGAAGGATTTCGTTCTCAGCCAGGCCGCCTTCGACGCAAGCAAAGGAACCGTCAGCTTCGATCTCGACAACTCCGGCTCGGCGCTTGTGCGGGTCCAGGCCGTTCACGCGAGTGTCGGCAAAGCGGACGTGACCGCGGCCGGCTTCCCGCTTCTGCCGGGAGCGCGCCGCCACGTGGAGTTTGCGTGGGACAAAGAGGGTCATCCGGATGAGGTCCTCATCCAGTTTCCGCACTTCGACATGGAGCAGCCGCTCTCGGACAAAGTGCAGTAGCCGGAAGCTTCCAAAAAAGCGATGCTCTCACTCCATACCATCCTCCGTATCGCTGTCACCGGGGGAATGCTCCTGCCCTTCGTATCGCGTGGGCAGGTGGTTGAGATCGCGGGCGGCACCTCCTCGCTTTACGCCTCGCAAGGCGCCAGCGTCGCGGTGCATGGACGCACCTATGACCTGACCAGCGGCATCGGGTGGGTGGACGGTCACTTGCTCGAAGGCGCGCATGTGGTACGGGCCACCAGCTTTGGGCAGTCCCTCGCAGGCGACTTCCGTCTGCCCTTTCGGCTACCGACCGACATCTTCGACAGCAGCCACTATCTGCTGATGCGCGGCTTCGGCGCCCGTATCCTTCATCCCTCCAGCGAGACGGTCGCCTTTGCCGGAGTGACCTCGCTGGACTACAGCAGTCCCTTCTTTGAAGGCGCTCAGGGAGATGATCCCGTAGGCATCCTGATGGTGGCCAAAACCGTTCATCGCAATCTTGACCTTTTCGCGGACACGGTCCTAACCCGCAAATTCACCCAGCTGGCGGCTGTGAGCTGGACGCCGGCGGCCAAGCTGCATCTTGCGCTTACCGGCGGCCTGGGAGCAAATAATCCATACCTTGCCGCGAGTGTGCAGGTCTCCCGTCCGCGCTTTGACGCCGAAGCCGCCTACTTTGCCGAAGGCAGCCTGTTTCAGCGAGCTTTCGTACCCTCGCCTTTGCTGGCGGAGCCGGATGGCGGCAACGTCCAGGTAACGGTCCGGCCCTTCCCTTCTGTATCGTTGACCGTCGGCCATCGCGAGTTCCTGATTCCTCAGACCGATGGATCGGCCAACACGCCAAGCAAGGTCGATGAAGCCTCGGCGGGAATGCGTGTGCTTGGCGCACAGCTGAACGGGACGCTCTTCTCTTCGAGCTATCTCCAAAGCTCAGGCGACACGATCCAGAATCATGCCGTATCCCTGACCGCGATCCGCAGCTTCACTGCCCGCTATCAGGTCATGACCAGCTATCTCGCCAGCCGCCCGCTCGGATCCGCTGCGAGCAACAGCCTGGTCGCGAATCTCTCGGAAGCAGTCAATCCCCGCGTCACGGTTACGCAGAACATCAGCTATTCGAACGGCACAACGAACATCAACTTCGGAGGCGCTTTTCTGTCCAACCTGCTCGAGGCCTCGGCAGGATATGAAACGTTTTACATCCCCGCCCAGAGCAGCAAGCCGCTGCAGCAGTCGCTCATCCTCGACGCCAAACTCACTGTCTTCGGAAGGCTGGTGTTGCACGGTGCTTCCGTGGTCGATCCCCTAGGAAAGATGCGATATACTGCCGACGCTCGAACGCTGCTCTTCCGCAACGAGGCCGGCCATCTCGCTCCGGAAAGCGTACCCATGGGCAACTATGTCATACGCGGACGCGTACTGACTGCCGGCGGAGTCCCGATCGACGGGGCGGCTCTACAGATCGATGGAGCGGTGCTGTATACCGACTCCGAAGGACACTTCCAGCTTCGGGAAGGCCGCATGCGGGTCCACTCCGTCAAAGTGCTGACCTCGGAGTTCCTCAACGACGGTCTTTGGGAGGTTGTGTCTGATCCAGGCACCCTGTCCAGCGTTCCCGATGCAAGCCAGGACGGCAACACCGTCATCGTCTTGCGCCATCCGAGCGCTACCTGATGCGGCTTCCCTCAGCAAGGTGGATGGGGTATTCGATGGCGGTTTTTTGCCTCCTGCTCAGCCGGGATCACAGCGGCCGCGCCCAGGCGATCAAAATCCCGGCGCGTGTCTCCGTTGCCAGGCCGCAGCTGGTCTGCGTCGTCTGCACCCTCACCGTCTCCGTCTCTCCCGCCAACGTCAACTTCCTCTTGGTGCGCAACGGAACGGCAGCGGGCAACGCTTCCTTGACGCTCGTGACTACCCTGACCGGGGCAGCGACGATCTACGGCACTATTAACCTCTACGCCTTTTTCGCAAGCTCGACAGCCGACCTGAAGGGGAATATTAGTTCTGACGACGTCCTTCCCAGCTCCGCGGTGCTCGGCCGCTGCACAACCGGACTGCCGACGACGTATACCTACTACAACAAGAACGACCCCTTATCATTAAAAAAAAATAGTCTCGAGATTTTTTCGCAGTCGGCGAACGGCTTACTTCTGCCAGCCACGCGAACCGACACGCTTGCTCTTGAGATCAGTCTCGCCGGCCTTCCGACTGTTGCCGCGGACACGTACTCCGGCGTCCTGCTCATCCAGGCGGAGCAGTTCTAAACGTCATCGCTTTGGCCTGGAACACCTCACCCGCCGCGCAGTCCGTTCCACATCATCACCAGCGACAGCCCGGTCACGATCACCGCCGTCGCCCACGCGGCCGCATTGAACCAGCGCTTGTTGGTGTAGCCGCCCATTAGCTCATGCTTGTTGATCAAGAGCAGCATAAACACCAGCACGACCGGCAGCAACACTCCATTCAGCACCTGCGAGAGAATCGCCACCTGGAGCATCGGGAAGTTGGGTATCAACACCACTGCCGCGCCCAGCCCGATGAGCAGCGTGTAGAACCAATAGAAGAACGGAGCCTCCGCAAATGTCTTGTCCAGCCCGCTCTCAAAACCCAGGCCCTCGCACACCGTGTAGGCCGTCGAAAGCGGCAGAATCGAAGCGGCAAACAACGACGCGTTGAAGAGTCCAGCGGCGAACAGAAGATACGCAAAATCACCGGCCAACGGCTTCATCGCCAGGGCCGCTACCGACGCATCCGGAATGTCGCGGATGCCATGCGCAAACAGCGTCGCCGCGCATGCCACAATGATGAACCACGCCACCACATCGGTAAAGATGGAACCCACAATGACGTCCAGCCGCGAGGCTTTGAACTGCCGGACCGTGATTCCTTTGTCGACGATCGATGACTGCAGATAGAACTGCATCCACGGAGCGATGGTCGTACCGATCACCGCCACCGTCATGTATACGTATGGCTTGTCGCTCCACACACCGCGCGGCGGCAGCTTGACCGTCTCGATCATCGCGTCATGCCAGTTGGGCTGGCTCAGCACGCCTGCGATAATGTATGCGATATAGAACACACTAGCGATCAGAAAGATCTTTTCCACTTTCTTGTAATCGCCCTTTACTACAAGCGCCCACACCAGCCCCGCGCAGACCGGTACGCTGATGTACTTCGAGAGATGGAACAGGCCAAGTGAACCCGCGATGCCGGTGAACTCCGTGATCACATTCGTGAAGTTCACAAAGACGAGCAGCACCATGACCAGAAAGGTCATGCGCAAGCCAAACTCTTCCCGGATCAGATCGCTCAGCCCCTTGCCAGTTACCGCGCCCATCCGCGCGCACATCTCCTGCACTACAATCAGCGCCAGCGTGATCGGGATCATCGTCCACAGCAGCGTGTATCCATAGGCCGCGCCGGCCTGCGAGTAGGTGAAGATCCCGCCCGCATCGTTGTCCACGTTCGCGGTAATGAAGCCCGGCCCCAGCACCGACAGCACCAGAAAAATGCGCACCCGCCAGGATTTAGAGAACGCGCTCAAGCCGGCACATCCCGCCGCGCACGGATCTCCCGGACCCGCTCCATCATTAAAGCGACCTGATGGTCGTTGTGGTATCCGTCCCGCACTGCGCGGGCATGGCCGGCGTTCGCGATGCGTTCCCGTGCTGCCGGGTCCGGCAGATACGTCCGTATCTTTGCGAGCAGCTCATCATAGCCCGAGAAGAAGACCGCTTCCTGATCCTCTTTGAACTTGAGCGCGTGCCCCTCTGAACGCTCCGCCAGCAGGAACCCTCCGCACCCCGCAATCTCGAAACTCTTGTGCGTGTATTCGTCCTGGTTGGAGTGCGTCAGGAAGCTCAGGTTGATCTTCGACCGCCAGATCGCCTCGCGGTACTGCTGCTCGTACAGTTCGCCTTCGCGATACAAGTCTGCAAACGCTTTCGCGCTGAGGGCTCGCTGCCAGGAGCGCGGATTGCCTGAAATCACCACCGGCACACCCGCCGCGCTCAGCCGCGTCAGCACCTCCGCGCGATCGTCGTAGGGCGTACCGATAAAAGAGACCGCTCGGTCCCGGCTCGTCTCCGCCACAGGCTCAGGAGGCGCGTAATGGATCGTCTGCTCATACGCTGTCTGCACCTTCATTACGTCTCGCGCGCCGCGCGCCCGCAGATCCTGCACACTCACGTCTCGCTGGGTTACGTGCAGATCGAAAAGAGGCACGTCTTTGCTGTAGAGCCGCCAACCCGGATCGCGCCGCGGCCCAAACGCATTGTCGATCATGTAGCTTACCGTCGTAATCCCCATCTCCGTCATTTTCCGCAGCGTACCTGGCTGCAGTTGCAGCACCTTGTCCGCCCAGAACACCTCTGGACTTTCGCGTTCCGCAACCTGCAGGAGATCGCGGTTCAGAGCCTCTGTTTTCGGTCCGGCCGCCAGCCGGAAGGCAATCTTCTGCAGCAGCGGATGCCGGTAGAGGTACGCGTGTATGTCAAACGGCACCACCGTGTGTCCAAGCTTCTCCAGAGCCCAGCGCCGGTACAAGCTCGAACTACCCGGAGCCTGCCCTCCGGCGTACAGAATCTTCATCCCTTCCTTTCTAGCTCTAGGACGCAGCCGCTAGCTCCCGGTGCGCAGCCACGCAATCACATCCTCCGCGTGCACCACGCCCGCCAGCTGCTTATGGCTGTCGAGCACCGGCAGGCAGCGCAGGTTGTACTTATCGAAGAGCTCGGCCACCTTGCGTCCGTTGGCTTCCCTCTCCACGCACACACTGTGGCCCTCGTGCATCTCCGCCAGCGGATCCTCCGGAGACGCGAGCAGCAGAAGTGCCAGCGGAACCATCCCGGCAAACTCTCCCTGCTCGCTCACCAGAAAAATATCCGTCACTGTTTCCCGGCCGCCCTCAAACAGCTGGAGCGCCTGCACGGCATCGCGCACTGTGCCCGAGTCCGGCACAGCCACGTACTCGGTCGTCATCCAGCCCGCGGCGCTGTCCTCCGGGTACTCCAGCAGTTCTTCGATGTCGTGCCGGTCCTCTTCGTTCAGCTCTTCGAGGATCGCGTCCGAGCGCTCCTCGGGCAGCTCCGCCAGCAGGTCTGCCGCCGCGGCCGGATCCATCTCCTCGATGATGCCGGCCAGCCGCTCCGAATCGAGCGACTCGATCAGCGTCTTCTGCGTCTTCAACTCGACTTCTTCGAGCGCGTCGGCGGCCACCTCTTCATCGAGGCTCGAGAACAACGCCTGCCGCTCCGCCGGCGCAAGCTCCTCCAGGATGTCCGCCAGGTCGGAAGGATGCATCTTCGACAGCTGGTCCTGCTCGATCTTCAGCCGCACGCGCCGCGCCGGATCGCGGTCGATCAGGTCGACAAACTCCCACGGGATGATCGCCGCCTTTATCCGGCACGCCACGCGGTCGACCACCGCCTGCGGCAGCCCCTTCAACATCCGGCGCGCGGCTCCTCGCAGTCCCACCTCCACCTCGGCAATCCGCAGCACCAGACCGGCCGCTTGGCCAGCCTCCTCCGGTGCCACCGCCGAGCTCCCCTGCCACTCCAGATCGACGTCGTTGACCCGCACCACTTTGTGTCCGTTCACGTCGATAATCTGCTGGTCGAGCAGGTCGCGCTCCAGCAAGAGAAATTCGTCGCCGTTGTCCAGATCGATGGCCCGCGTGCCCGGCTTCATCCGCAAGCGGCCGGAGACGTCCCGCAGGAGCAAAGAAAGATCAACTAGAGCAGGATGATCGCCACGTCCCGCCCCGGACCGCCGCACGACCAGCGCCTGCACCCGCGCGGCATCGGTCAGCGGCGCCACCGCGAACTCGCGGACACGGCCAAGCGTCCTGCCCTCGGCGTCGAGGACCGGTGCGCCCAGCAGCGCGGAAACGCTCGTTCTGTGACTTGCTTTGTCGCTCGTCGATGGGTTCAAGGCTGCTCATCTCGCCGGGTCCGGCACAGGACCCTCTCCGCATCCTACCCTGTCACGCACACCCTCCGAAACAGAAGAGCCGCCGCAAACGCGACGGCCCAACTATGTCAACAGAGTCCCTATGATCTATTTTCCGAAGTCGACCTTCGGAGCCACAGCGTTGCTCGGATCGCCCTTGAAGTACTCATCGCGCCGGGGAAACTTGGCGCCCGCCCATAAGCTGTTCGGAAACTGCGAGACGTAGGTGTTGTAGTCCTCAAGCGCCGTGTTATACCTCCGCCGCGCCACCTGGATGCGGTTTTCGGTCCCCGCGAGCTCATCGGTCAGCGTTCGGAACTGTTCATT
Organism: uncultured Acidobacteriaceae bacterium; assembly: GCA_964249905.1. GTDB lineage: Bacteria > Acidobacteriota > Terriglobia > Terriglobales > Acidobacteriaceae > Edaphobacter. The sequence continues at coordinate 6,615 of CAXUEE010000040.1, read as the reverse complement.
CGACTTCAGGTTCGGATATGCCTCCTGCAGCCGCAGCAGCGGGCTGATCGCTACATCGAGCGCCGAGTTCGCTTTGATGCTCGCCGAGCGATCGCTTCCCGCCGCAACCACCCCTGCACGCGCGTTGGCGATGTTGGTCAGCACCGTCGTCTCTTCAGCCACGTAGCCCTTCACCGAAGCGACCAGGTTCGGGATCAGATCCAGCCGGCGCTGCTGCTCCACATTCACATCCGAGTACATCGCGTCCACGTGCTCGGTCTTCGACACCATCTGGTTGCGCGCGCTCACATAGCTCCCGCCCACCAGCAGCAAGACCACCACAAAGATCGCCGCGGCGCCCAGCCCTACCCACAAACTCTTCATCACTCCTCCAATACTTCGTCCGGCTGTACTGTATCACTGCGCCTCAAGTCCCTCGGCTCAGAAATCTCTCGAAGCTCCGCCTCCGCCCGACTCGCCACCACCCGAGCCTCCGAACCCGCCTCCGCGATCATCGTTTCCTCCGCCGCCACCGCCTCCACCGCCGCCGCCCATCAGGCTCATGACCAGGTAGAAGGCCCAGCCCAGGTTCCCGGTCATCGCCAGGATAACCACGATGACCACAAAGACGATGCCGATGACCAGTTGTCCCGGCCCACCCCTCTGCGTACCCGCCGGTGCCTGCCGGTACTGGTGCGCGATCGGTGTCAAGGTCACGTGAGCATCCGCGGCAATTACGTCTGACAGCTCTTCCGTCGTCGTGAGCAATGCCTGATCGTAGTTCCCCTGCGCGGCAGAGGGAGTCGCGTCGTCCAGGATCCGGCCCACCCTGGCATCGGGGAGAATGCCCTCCAGTCCATACCCGGTCTCTACCCGTAAGCGATGCGGATTCAGCACCAGCACGACCAGCGCGCTGCGGTCCACGCCCTTCTTGCCGATCTTCCACTTCTCTTCGAGCGCACTCGTGAAGTCTTCGACGCTCTCGCCATCCTCGAGCGACTTGATCGTCACCACTTCGAGATCCGCGTTCGCCTGCGTGTGCACCTCGCGGCACAGATCTTCAATCTGCCGC
>CAXUEE010000040.1:4741-5554 GCA_964249905.1 uncultured Acidobacteriaceae bacterium | reverse complement strand
CACGTAGCGGGTCGGCGCAGGCAGGTCCGCCACCTTCTGCGCTCGCATGGCGAAGACGGAAAAGAAGAGCAGAACCAGCATCATCCAGCGTGGAAGCGAACTCCTCATCGCTCCCCAGTCTACGCTGCCGATGCGCGGCAGAGCTTACTGCGGCATAGGTTTCGCCGGGACGCCGTTCACTGCATCCAGCTTCTCAATCGTGCGCAGATGACCGGCAATCATCTTCTCGCCCTCTATGACGGCCTCTTTCAAGGCAGGATCGGTCGTCGACTCCTCTTCCTGCTTGAAGGCGCGCAGATCCTTGCGATGGTCTCTGGTCAGGAACATGAGGTATTCCTTGTCGAACTCCACACCCGACAAGCCGTTCAACTTTTCATACTCTTCCTGGTCCATTCTGTTCAGCCGCGTCGGCGCTTTCAGCCCAACCTCCTGCGCGAGCGGACCCATCTGGCTGTTCAGGCTGGTATGGTCCGCCACCATCTTCTGCCCCAGCTTCTTCACGTCCTCGCTGCCCGCTTTTTGCGAGGCCAGCTGCCCCAGCTGGACCTGCGCCATGCCGCCTTCCGACACCTTGCGCAGGAACATCTTGTCTTTCATGTGGCCCGCATCCACGGAGCCGCTGTTCGCGCTGCTGTCTCTATCCGCCAGCGTGCTGCCGCTCACGGTGCCGGGAGCCGATGCATGGCTCGCCACACCCGGCGAGGCTGGCTGCGAGCCCGGCGGCATCGCGTTCGGGTCACTTTGCGCCATCAACGACAGGGGAGCGAATAACAACGCAACAACCGCGATCCTGCACCTTAGCTTCATAAGCAA
>CAXUEE010000040.1:0-4731 GCA_964249905.1 uncultured Acidobacteriaceae bacterium | reverse complement strand
CTTTCGCTGCACTGTATCCTGTTGCCTGGAGCTCTGACAAGTCCCTTGACCAGCCACGTGAACAGCAACCAGACCAGCCACATGATCGACACGGCCGCTACCCCGCCCGTCGCCCGCCGCCAGCCCAACCCGACGGTGCTCCACGGCCAGACCCTCGAAGACGACTATGCCTGGATGCGCGACAAAACCAGCCCCGAGCTGCTGTCTCATCTTCATGCCGAAAACGCCTACACCGCGGCCGTCATGGCTCCCACCGCGGTCCTGCAGGACAAGCTCTACGCCGAAATGCTCTCCCACATCCAGGAGACCGACGAGTCCGTTCCCTTCCTCGACAACGGCTTCTTCTACTCGACCCGCACCCTCGAAGGGAGCCAATATCCTATTCACTGCCGCCGGCACGCAACCACCTCCGGCCCTGAGGCCAGCTTCGACGCCAGCCTTCCCGAGCAGATCCTGCTCGACGTTAATCAGCTCGCGGAAGGGCAGCCCTATATGGCTCTCGGCGCCATGGCCGTTAGTCCCGACGGACGCCTGCTTGCCTACACGACCGACAACACCGGCTTCCGCCAGTACACGCTCCACCTGCGCGACCTTGCGACCGGCCAGGACCTTCCGGACACCGCCGAGCGCGTCGGCTCGCTCGTCTGGGCCGCCGACTCCTTCACCCTCCTCTACACCACCGAAGACGAGCAGACCAAACGCCACGACAAGCTTTTCCGCCACATCCTCGGCTCCGCGGAACCGGCCGTGCTGTTGCACCATGAACCCGACGAACGCTTCGATCTGGGCGTCGGCCGCACCCGCGATCGTAAATACATCCTCGTCGAAACCGGCAGCCACACCACCTCTGAGTGCCGCTTCCTCCCTGCCGGCGAGCCCGGCGCGCCACTCCAGCTCATCGCTCCCCGCATCGACGACCAGCAGTACTTCCCCGACCACCGCGACGGTCTCTTCTACCTCCGTGTCAACGACACCTCCCGCAACTTCCGCCTCGTCACTGCACCCGTCACCTCCCCCGGCCGCGAGCACTGGCAGGAAGCCTACGCCGGTCCCCCGGACGTCCCGCTCGAAGACTTCGACCTCTTCCAGACTTTTTGCGTCCTCTCTGAGCGCCGCGCCGGCCTGCCCACCCTTGCCGTCTACCCTCTCGGCAAAGACCCACAACCCGACTTCCAGACCACCCCTCACCTCATCGAGTTCCCCGAACCCACCTACACCGCCGGCACTCACAACAACCGCGAGTTCCAAAGCCCCCTCTACCGCTACAGCTACACCTCGCTCGTCTCACCCCCGTCCGTCTACGACTTCGATACCCGCACCAGGGAATCCACACTCCTCAAGCGACAGGAGATCCCGGGCGGCTTCGACCCCGCACGCTACGCCTCCGAACGCCTCTGGATCCTAGCCGAGGACGGCACCAACGTCCCGGTCTCGCTGGTGTACCGCAGAGAGTTCCACGCCGATGCGGCCTCCGGAGCGCTCTACGTCTACGGCTATGGATCTTACGGGTACGCGCTTCCGGTCGGCTTCAGCCCGGCACGGCTGGCGCTGCTCGACCGCGGCGTCACGCTCGCCTATGCCCACATCCGCGGCGGCGGCGACCTGGGCGACCCCTGGCATGACGCCGGCAAGATGCGTCTCAAGAAGAACACCTTCACCGACTTCATCGCCGTCGTCGAGGCACTCGTCCAGCAAGGCTACGGCGCCCCTGACCGCGTCGCCATCGAAGGCGGCAGCGCCGGCGGCCTCTTGCTGGGCGCCGTCGTCAACCTGCGCCCCGAGCTCTTCCGTGCCGTGCTCTCGCACGTCCCCTTCGTCGACGTGATGAACACCATGCTTGATGCCTCGCTCCCCTTAACCGTCGGGGAGTACGAAGAATGGGGCAACCCGAATGAGCCTGAAGACTTCGCCTACATGCGCAGCTACTCGCCTTACGACAACCTTGACCAGCTCGACCCGGCCGCCGTTCCCGCGATGCTGGTCAAGACCAGCCTCAACGACTCACAGGTGATGTACTGGGAGCCCGCGAAATACGTCGCGAAGCTCCGCGATTTAAAGCGAAACAGCACCCCGCTGCTGCTGCACATCAACATGGAAGCCGGCCATGGCGGCGCTTCCGGGCGCTACGACTACCTCAAGGAGATTGCCTTCGACTACGCCTTCCTGCTTACGGAGCTCGGCGTGGAATATACCACCACAGCAGGTCCCTCGTCTTAGAAAATCTGAAAGTTGACTTCGATGGTCATGGTGATGGGAACCGGCTTTCTTCCGAGAGTGACTGGCTCAAAGCGGTACTGGCGGACAGCTTCGAGTGCTTTCCCGTCGAGGGAGCGAGCAGTGTCTTGCAGATCATGGGACTGATCTTCGGCGATGGAGCGGACGACATGCGCTTGCTTTACATGTCCGGTCGCATACACGACGAGGCCCACGATGCAGTTGCCGCGAATCTTCTTTTTACGGGCTGCTTCGGAGAACTCCGGCTCGGGAGCGAAGATTAATCTTGGAGCCGTGACACCGCCACCGACCTGGTAGTTGCCGTCAGCGTCCCGAGCCGGTCCTGGAGTGCTGGGAAGGGTGGCGGACTGACCTGGTTGTCGGCCGAACGCCGGTAGTGAAAGCAAGGAGACCAGAAGCAAAGCTGAGGGATTGATCAGACTCATGGCCTCTATCCGATACCTCTGCTCACATACGGGGGAGAACGGGTGCAGAGGTTCTCTGGCGTCCACAATACTCCACCCTCTGCCAAACCGCAGCAAAAGGAGAAGGCACCAGCTTACCGAGGTTTGCTTGAGAGTTTGCCACGGTAAGAGAGGCTGGCCTGGTTGCGGACGTTGAGGAAGGGCAAGCCCTGAAGGGCGAGGTCTTCCGCGCAGGTGAGAGCTCGGAGGAGAGGTTCGCCTTCAATGTGGCGCTCGGCGGGTCTTTTCAGATGGTGATACCAAACGTCCTCAAAGGCATGGTCGAGGCAGATCCGCTTGAAACAGTGGTCCAGCCGGATGGGCCAGTGGTGCTCGCGGGCAAGAGCCGGGAGAATCTCCTCGGTTAGGCGCTTGAAACGGGCGATCTGTGCGGGTTGGTCCATCTCTCCAAGGTGGGATGGCTGGAGCGACACAGCCGTTTGCTGCCGCACGAGACCCAGCCTCGATCGGTTTCGCTGACAGAGGATGCGGCATCCGAGTTGGTGTCTAATCCCGAAGCTCAGTGGAGCGTTTCAGGTGTGGCTGGGCCGTAGAGGAGGCCGTTGAAGAGGAACTTGAACGTGGCATGGGGCTGGCCGCGGAAGGTGACCTCCGGGCCGAGCAAGACGACTTTGCCCTTTCCTACGTTGGCCTGGGCTACAGCAATGGAGTTGTTGAGGTAGGTCTGGCCCCAGGCCCAGCCGCTATCGAGCAGGTTGCCGTCGCCGTACCAGGCGATGGTTTGGAGGCCGTGGTGGCCGGCGTCGGGGGTGGCGCGGAAGGCCGGGCTGTTGTCGTAGAAGACGTCGGTTGAAGTGGGCATTCCGTAGGCGACGGGCTGGGTATTGTCGATCTGCGCGCGGAGGAGCGAGCCGGGGACGTAGAAGCGCTCGGGTGGAACGGGCTGCTCTTTGCCGCGGAGGACCTCGGTGAGAGCGTCGTGGACGGGGAGGTTCATGGCGGCGTAGATGCGGCTGGAGCTGCCGATCGTGAGCAGGGTTCCGCCGCCTTCAACGAAGGCTTTGAGCTGCGGGAGGGATTTCTCCGGGGTGAGGCGGCCGAGCCAGGGGCGGAACTCGGCGGGGATGGACTCTGGCGCGGGCTGGACCTGAACGCGGCCTCCTGCGTCGCCACCGGCGGTTCCGGCAGCTGGGCCTGCGCCGCCGACAACAAGCGAGGGCGAGAGGTTGGGAAGGACGCCGTCGGCGAAGACGATGTCGTCGAAGGAGCTGGTGAGATTTCCGGCGTCGATCGTTTGGGGGTAGATGACGGTGTAGGGGAACTCGAACTGATCGAAGAGCCAGCGCAGCCAGCCGGAGGGGATGACGCCGCCGTACTGGTCGGCCAGGCCGATGCGGGTGGGATGGAGCAGCAGGGCGTCGCCGGTGGGCTTGGCGGGGACGGCGAAGGCGTTGATGCCGAGGGTCTTGGTGGCTGTCTCGAGCAGGTCATGCGCCTGAGCGGAGTAGGGGATGTAGAGGGCTCCGGCGGCTAAGGACTTTCCGCCTGCTACGGTTGTCGGCTGCTTGAGCCACAAGACGGGGAGCTTGGCTTTGAGGAGACGGTTGGTGAGGGTGTAGGCGTCGTTGTACTCGTGCGAGACCAGATAGCCGGCAGGCTTGCTGGGACCGGCGATGGTGCCTGGAGGTGGGGATGCCAGGTCGGTGGTGATTTTCTCAAAGGGTCCGGTAAAGTCGGAGTAGAGGCGCGTAAAGGTGACGCCCATCTGGTAGGCGAGGGTCCAGCCGGTGGTGTCGTAGGGGCGGGTCGGTGGGGCGCCGGGGTAGGCGAAGTCGTTGGGGTGATCCTGCGGCTCGAGCATGTCGAGGATCTGCGGGCGGTAGCTCTGGGCGCAGGAGATGACGAGCGAGCCAGCGGGGTAGTGTTTTCCGTCGACGTCGAAGGCGGCGGTGGCGCGCTCGATAGTGACGCCGGACTTGATCAGGGTGTTGACGAACTTGACGGCGGTGGGAAAGTCCGGCTGGTCGGCGGGCAGGATGTAGCCGCGGGGATCGCGCTTGGCGGGGTCATGGAGGACGGAGGTGTAGAGGCC
>CAXUEE010000039.1:13157-20645 GCA_964249905.1 uncultured Acidobacteriaceae bacterium | reverse complement strand
CCCTCATCCGTCATCACATGCAGTTCGGCGACATCCAGTCCATGAAGGCCAGCACTCTCAAGCGCTTTCTCCGCATCCCTCGCTTTGACGAGCACCTGGCCCTCCACCGCGCCGATTGCCTCAGCTCCCATGGCGACCTGCGCCTCTACGACTTCGCGCGTGAAGCCAGCCAGCGCCAGGAACCCGAGCAGCTCCGGCCTACCCTGCTCGTCACCGGCCGCGACCTGATTGCCGCCGGTTACCGCCCCGGCCCACGCTTCAAAGTCATGTTAGAGGCCGCCGAGGACGCGCAGCTGGAAGGCGAAATTACCTCCCGCGAGCAAGGCCTGCACCGCATCGCCCAGGCTTTCGGTCCGCCAGACTAGCCCGAGGTGCACACGTTCCTTTGTGATAGCACTTCAAAGTCCGTCTGGCGAGCCGCTGCTCATGCAACCAACAGCCGGTGCTTACGTTCTATATCCCTTAGTGACCGGCGCGGGCTTTATCGCGCATCCTTTCGGTGAGTTGTCCGCCTGCACGAACTCACCCCAACACTCTTCTACAGGCCGGCGACCGTTTGCCGTCGCGCCTTCCCGCCTGGAGGCCCCAGTGTCAAAGTTTTCACTCCAATCGCTTCTCTGCCCTACTGAGACCGTAAGTCTAGAACAACAAGAAACAGAGCGTCGCATGCTTGATTTCGAGTCGACCATGAGCCATCTCACCCGTCGCGGTTTCCTCTCCGCCTTCGCTGCGGCAGCGGCCGTCGCCGCCATGGCCAATCCGGAACAGGCCCGCGCCCAATCGACAACGCCGCCCATTACCGACGTCCTGAACTTCGCGCTCAACCTTGAGTATCTTGAGGCAAATTTTTATCTCAACGTGTCTGCCGGTTCGACCCTGTCGGCGACCGACATGGGTAGCGGCGCCGTTGCCGCGATGGGCCTTCCCGGAAAGCTGACCCTCGACGCGCCGACCCTTGCCGTCGCGCAGGCTCTTGCCTCGGACGAAGTACATCACGTCGAACTGCTGCGCTCCACGATCACCACCCTGGGTGGCACGCCCATCGCGCAGCCTCTCATCAACTACGCCGCCAACGGAACCATCACGACACAGGCAATGTTTCTCGCCGCCGCACGGCAGTTCACCGCTCTGGGAGGTTCGGCCTACGTCGGTTCCGCTCAGTACCTGATCTCGAATCCCGCGCTGCTTACGACTGCTTCGCAGATCCTCGGTGCGGAAGGCCAGCATGCCGGCGCAATTGCTTACCTCTGCGTGAATCAAAACATCACCAGTCCGGCGATCGACGCCCAGGATGTGCCTCCGTCCTCAAGCAACTACTTCACGGTCGCCGCTATGAACGCGCTTTCGCCTTCGCGAAGCACGTCTCAGGTCCTTGGCGTTGCGTACAAGACTTCCATGGCCACGACGACCGCGCCTGCCGGCGGCACGATGATGGGCGGTTTCTTCCCCAACGGCGTCAACGGCAACATCAAGTCGACCTAGACACGGAGCACACCGTCCCGCTTGCCTCATTCCCCGTCGACACACGAATACTAAGGAGCACATCATGTCTCACCCGTACCAGAACATCCTCGCACCGGGCTCCGACTCTGTTTCTGCTGAGCTGACCGGATTCGCTCAGCGTCGTTCCGCCGGGCTTCTCAATCGCCGGGCCTTTGCTACTTCTCTCGCCGCTGCCGGCACCCTTGCCACGGCAGGAGCGCTCGGCTGCAGCGAGAGCGGAACCGTTCCAGCGATCAGCGGCTCCAGCAGTTCCGGCACCACCACTCCGTCCGTGGTGAACGTGCTCAACTTCGCCCTGAACCTCGAGTATTTCGAGGCCAATTTCTACACCTTCGTCACAACCGGCGGCGGACTGCAGAGCGGTGCCCAAGGCATGAATCCAGGCACCGTCACCGGTGGAGCCAAGGTCACCTTCGTCAACCCGATCGTTGCCAGCGTCGCCAACCAGCTCGCGACCGATGAGCAGGAACATGTGAACTTCCTCATCAACACCATCATGTCGATGGGTGGTACTCCCATCAGTATGCCCACCATCAATCTCGCTCCTGCCGGGACCACGGCCGTCACCAACGATGCTACTTTCCTTGCCGCAGCGCGCCAGTTTGAAACCGTTGGCATCAGCGCCTATGCTGGAGGTGCCCAGTATCTTACCTCCACCGTGGCCGGCCTTACGTATGCTGCGCAGATTCTCGACACAGAAGCCCAGCACGAGGGATTTTTGCGTGAACTCTGTATCACGATGGGCGTCACCTCCGGTGCAGTTGACTCGCAGGACATCGCACCCACCTCGACGACCGTCTTCAACACAAATGCCAATGGCCTGAATGCCGTACGCACTCCCTCACAGGTGCTGCAGATCCTCTACGCCGCCCCGGGCGCCTCCGGCGTTGTCAAAGGTGGTTACTTCCCGAACGGTCTCAACGGCGCCATCGTCTCTACCTAGCACTTCCGTTACGAACGCGGCTTGATGCCCACCTCGGACAAAGTTTGGTCGGAGGTGGGCACTTCCGTCTCGCCGCTTTTTGCCCGTACATTGCAGGCTCATGGACAGAAATCAATCTGATGTCATCGTCATAGGTGCGGGTATGGCGGGTCTAGCCGCCGCGCGCCGTCTGGCAGCATCTGGCCTGCGCGTGCTGCTTTTTGAAGCGCAACAACGCGTTGGGGGGCGCATCTTGACGACACGGGATCGCGGCATGGTCATCGAACTTGGAGCTGAGTTCATCCATGGCCGTGCTCCCGAACTATGGGACCTCATCGCCGAAGCCGGCCTCGAAACCTACGAACGCACCGGCGACTTCCTCCAGAGCGGCGCCGCTGGTCCGGAGTCGATGCCCGACGCCGGCCAGGACGGTTCAACCGAGGATCCTCTCACGCAGTTAGAAACCTTTGCCGGCCCTGACTGCTCCTTTGCCGCATACCTCAGCCGCATCCACCTCAGCGATGAGCAGAAGGCCGAGCAACTCGCCTACGTCGAAGGCTTCAACGCCGCCGACGCCCAGGAGGCCTCAGCCCTTGCCCTGGGCCGGCAGCAAGCCGCCGAAGACGCCATCGAGGGCGACCGAAGCTGGCGCCTCTCGGCCGGGTATGATCAGCTTCCGGAGTTTCTGTTGAGCAAGTTTCTGGAGGCGGGCGGCCAGATCGCCTATGGCGCGCACGTTCAGCAGATTGCGTGGGGACGCGGAAATGTCTCAATCCAGACTCCTGACAGTCCTCCCTACCAAGCGCCGAAGGCGATCGTGACGGTCCCGCTGGGTGTGCTGCAGGGCGCGGTCATCGAGTTCAAGCCGGTCCCGGAGATCTTCACCCATGCGCTACACCAGATGCGTATGGGCAGCGTCTTCCGCTGCACCCTGACCTTCACGCGCCGCTTCTGGCCGGAGAATACCAGCTTCCTGCTCTCGCGCGATCTCCTTCCGAATGTGTGGTGGACCGCGCATCCCATGCCGGACCTGAGCCTGACCGGGTGGGTCGGCGGACCCCGCGCAACGGCACTCCGCGGCCGTCCTCAGGCGCAGGTCCAGGCTGAGGTCCTCGCTGCACTCGCACAGGCATTGCACCGGAACGCATCCGACCTGGCCGCTGCGCTGACCGGCTTCCACACGCACGATTGGCTGGCGGACCCCGCCTCCCACGGCGCCTACTCCTGGGTCCCGGTCGGCGGCCTCGACGCCTCCAAGACGCTCAGTCAGCCAGTCGAGGGAACCCTCTTCTTCGCCGGTGAGCATACCGACACTACCGGCCACTGGGGCACGGTCCACGCCGCCCTGCGCTCCGGCCTGCGCGCCGCCGCCCAGGTCCTTGCCGGCTGAGCGGCTATCCTTAGGCAGCGATGCCGCCCCCAACCAGCCGCCCGTTGCAGCTCTTCCAGTTTGCGCTCGCCGCCAGCCTGCTGCTTTCCGCGCTCCTGTCCGTCGTCTGGACGATTCATTGGCCGCTTGTCGGAGATGCCGCCCTCATCCACTACATCGTTTTCCTGATCCGGCACGGCATGGCGCCGTACCGCGTCCTCGGCGACATGAACATGCCCGGCTCGTTTCTCGTCGAGAGCGCTGCCATGCATCTGTTCGGAGGCGGCGCGCTCGGCTGGCGCCTGTTCGACTTGACCCTCCTCACGCTCGCCGCCTGCGCCTTCTTCGTCATCACTGGCCCAGGCAATCGCCTCGCCGGGCTCTTTGCCGCCGGCCTCTTCGCTCTCGTCCACGCTCGCGACGGCCTGGCCGAGGGCGGCCAACGTGACCTCACGATGGCGGTCGCCGTCGTCGGCGCTACGGCCTGCCTCCTGCTCGCGCTTCGTGCACGCGCTTTCTGGCCCGCCGCTCTCTTCGGCCTGCTCTCCGGTCTTGCCCTCACGATCAAGCCTACCGCCCTGCCCCTCAGCCTCGCTCAGCTTGCCGTCGCGCTATGGACGCTGCATCGGCGCGGCCAACCCTGGCGCACCCCGCTCGTCGTAGCTCTTTCCGCAATGACACTGCTTCCGCTTCTTGCCTTGGCATTTCTGCTCCAGCAGCACGCTGTGACCGCCTTCCTCGCAGGCCTCCGGACCATCGTTCCGTATTACGCCAGCCTCGGCCACCGGCCTCTCGGCTACCTGCTGCTGCACAGCCTTTCGCCTCTGCTCGCCCTCGTCTTGCTTTGGCTGGCTGCACTTGCTGTCGCTCGTCCGCCGCTCACACCCAAACGAACCCTGCTTTTCTGCGGAGCTTTTTTCGGCCTCATCTCCTACGTCGTCCAGGCTCGCGGCTTGCCGTACTATCGCTACCCTCTGCTCGCCTTCCTGCTTCCGCTCATGGCGCTCGATCTCACCCGCCTCGCCGCCGCTCTGCCCCGAACTACCCTACGCACCCGCACAACCACCGCTGTGGCCGTGCTCGCCCTGGCTGTCGGCGGCTTCTGGATCGCTCCCCAATCCGCTTTCCTCCTCCACCGCTACCGCTGGCAGGAAACCGACTTTCTTTCGTCGCTCGAGCAAGACCTCACCCGCCTCGGCGGCCCGGAGCTCTCCGGCCACATTCAGTGCATTGACTCCATCTCCGGCTGCGGGGCCACCCTCTACCGCATGCGCCTGGTTCAATCGACCGGCGTCCTTTCCGACTTCCTCCTCTTTGGCCCTAGCACCGTCCCCATCGTGCAGACGACCCGCGCCGAGCTCGTCACGACCTTGAACGAAGCTCCGCCGAAGGTCATCGTCATCAGCAGCTGGCTGCATCTCAACGGTCCCGGCGGCTTCCGCAAGCTCGACCGCTGGCCTGCCTTCGAGCAGTTCCTCGCCGAGCATTACCGCCTGGACACCGCCTGGTCTCCCACTCACCCCATGCGCTGGTGGAGCCGCGAAGAGCTCTCCGCGAGCTATCGCATCTACGTTCTCCGCTGATCGATGCTGCCAAATTCGCTGTTCCCGCACCCTTGCCTGCCTGTGCTCAAAACCGCATCCTAAGGGCTATGCCGGTTACCAAAGCGCTGCTCAACACCCCCCTGGACACCACCCCCAACACCTCGATTACCGTCAACGGGCGCACTGTGGAAGCGCATCTCGGGGAGCACCTGATCGAAGCGCTTAATCAAGACGCGGCGCACCTGCACCAAAAACAGGTCCCTCAGGTCTGCTACCTGCCCCAGATGGGTCCCATCCAGTCGTGCGATACCTGCATGGTCAAGGTCAGCACCACGCCCGGCGAACCGGGACAACTCGTCCGCGCCTGCGCCACGCCTGTGACCGCGAACATGTCGGTCGCCACCGAAGGCCACCAGGTTGACGTCGCCCAGCGCGAGGCTTTTGACCGTATCCTGCAAAATCACATGCTCTATTGCACGGTGTGCGACAACAATAACCAGAATTGCACGATCCACAACGCCACCGCCGATCTCGACGTCAAGCATCAGGCGCGCCCGTACCTCAAAAAACCCTACGAGAAAGACGAGACCAACGCCTTCTACCGCTACGACCCCGACCAGTGCATCCTTTGCGGCCGCTGCGTCGAAGCCTGTCAGAATGTGCAGGTCAACGAGACTCTGACCATCAACTGGGAAGATGCCCACCCTCGCGTCCTTTGGGATGGCGGCCATACGATCGACGGCTCCTCCTGCGTCTCCTGCGGCCACTGCATCAGCGTCTGCCCCTGCAACGCGCTCATGGAGAAGTCCATGATCGGCCATACGGGCTACTTCACCAACATTCCGGCTCCCGTGCTCGACGACATGATCGAAGTCGTCAAAGGCATCGAGCCTCCCATTGGCTACGGGCCCATTCTCGCGCTGAGCGAAGTCGAAGCCGAAATGCGTAAGCAGCGCGTCAAGCAGACTAAGACCGTCTGTGCCTACTGTGCGGTCGGCTGCAGCTTCGACGTTTGGACCCGCGACCGCCACATCCTCAAAATTGAGCCGACCCACGGACCGGCGAACGGCATCTCCACCTGCGTGAAGGGCAAGTTCGCCTGGGGCCACATCAACTCAGACGACCGCCTGACCACCCCGCTGATGCGTGACGGGGACACCTTCAAACCCATCTCCTGGGAACAGGCTCTGGACCTCATCGAGCAAAAGTTCAGCTCCATCAAGCGCGACCACGGCCCGGATGCCCTCGCCTTCATTGCGTCTTCCAAGACCACCAATGAAGAGGCGTACCTGATGCAGAAGCTCGCCCGTGCCGTGATCGGCACAAACAACATAGACAACTGTGCCCGCTATTGCCAGAACCCTGCCACTAAGGGCCTGCAGCGCACCGTCGGCTACGGAGGCGACTCCGGTTCCATAGCCGACATCGAGAAGGCCGGCCTCGTTCTGATCATCGGCGCCAACCCTGCTGAAAACCATCCCGTGCTTGCCACCCGCATCAAGCGCTCGCACAAGTTCCGCGGCCAGCGCCTCATCGTCGCCGACCTGCGCAAGAACGAGATGGCCCAGCGCGCGGACCTCTTCTTCCGCCCCAAGCCCTCCACTGACGCTGCCTGGCTCTGCGGAGTCGCGAAGTACATCCTCGACCAGAACCTCCACAAACCGGAGTTTGTCGAGCAATGGGTCAATCACTTCGAGGAGTACAAGGCCTCGCTCGAACCCTACACCCTCAAACACACTGAGGAAATCACCGGCATCTCCCCTGACACCCTCATCCAGATCGCCCACGAGATCGTCTCCGCCGACGGCGTCTGTATCCTCTTCGCGATGGGCGTCACCCAGCACTGCGGCGGCTCGGACACCGCTACTGCGCTCTCCAATTTGCTGCTGCTCACCGGCAACTACATGCGCCCCGGCGCCGGCGCCTACCCGCTTCGCGGCCACAACAACGTCCAGGGGGCCAGCGACTTCGGTGCTATGCCGGACGTTTACACCGGCTACCAGCACGTCGACGATGCCGGCGTTCGCGCATACGATGTCGAGCCGTCCGAGTTGCGCGATGCCGTCGGCGAGGGCCGCCGTGAGCGCGGTCTCGTCCCGGACGTCGGCTTGGCGGGCCACAATCCGGCGGTCAAGCGCCTCGACCTCCGC
>CAXUEE010000039.1:12547-13147 GCA_964249905.1 uncultured Acidobacteriaceae bacterium | reverse complement strand
AATTCGAAGCCGAATGGGATCTCGCCCTGCCTACGACCCCTGGCAAAGACAATCACCAGATGATCGACGCCATCCTAGAAGGCACACTCAAATCCCTCTACATCAAGGGCGAAGATACCATCACCTCAGACTCGAATGCCAACTACGTCGGCGACGCCCTGCGTAAGCTTGAGTTCCTCGTCGTCCAGGACATCAACTTTTCTGAAACCGCCCGCTTCGCCGATCTCGTCCTCCCTGCCGCCACCTCGCTTGAAAAAGAGGGCACCTTCACCAACACCGAGCGCCGCATCCAGCGCATCTACAAGGCTTTCGAGCCGCTCGGGGAATCGAAGCCCGACTGGGAGATCCTCCAGCTGATCGCCAACCGCCTTGGCGCCAAGTGGAACTATAAGCATCCCTCGGACATCATGGACGAGGTCGCCCGCCTGACTCCGCTCTTCGCCGGCGTTCGCTATGACCGCCTCGAAGGCTATGCCAGCCAGCAATGGCCCGTCCACGCCGACGGCACTGACAGTCCACTCCTCTTTACCGAAAAATTCCCCTTCCCCGACGGCAAAGCACGCTTCTTCCCCATCGAGTACCTCGCCCCCTCCGAAGAGG
>CAXUEE010000039.1:8054-12537 GCA_964249905.1 uncultured Acidobacteriaceae bacterium | reverse complement strand
CTACCCACGTCTTTGACCTCCACCTCAACAACGGCCGTCTTCTCGAACACTTCGAGCAAGGCTCCATGACCCGGCGTACCCCCGGCATTCACGCCATGACGCCCGACACCTTCGTCGAGGTCTCGCCCGAACTCGCCGCCGAACGCGGCATCACCACCGGCCGCCACGTCCAACTTCGTTCCGCCTACGGCCGCATCAAAGTGCAGGTCGTCGTCTCGGACCGCGTCTCCGGCAAGCAGCTTTACATGTCGCTCAACTCCGTCGAAGAGCCCGTGAACCGCGTCACCAGCAGCCACACCGACCGTGCCACCCATACCCCCGCCTTCAAGGAAACCTCGGTCGAAATGGTCATCCTGCCCGAGCAGGGACCCAACCCCTTGCCGCCAGGAAACTTCCGCCACGGCCACCGCACTCCTCAGCCTGGCGTCGAGATCGAGCGCAAGTGGGCGCTCGCCAGCTACCACCTTCCAGGTACCCAACCCGCCGACGAACTCGTCCAGATCAAATCCATCACCATCTAGCCCTTTACAAACCACGTCATCCTGAGCGCAGCGAAGGACCCCCGTATTTCGCTTTTGCACCCCAAGGAGCTCCATTGGCCAACCCCATCACCTTCAAACCCAAAGTCGACCCCAAGCAGGAACGCGACCGCCAGCTCGCCGCAGCCCCCTCTTCCCACGCCGAAGAGCTCCTCCTCGTCTATGACATCCTCAAGGCCGCCCACGCCAATGGCACCCTCGACCTCATCAACGGCCTCGTCGGCGGCCGTGACATCATTGCCGGCAAGCTCGCCGAGTACGCCAAGCTTCCCGGCGGCATCAACGTCATCCGCAACCTGCTCGCCGCTGGCAAAATCCTCATGGCACTTGACCCCGAGACCCTCGACCACGTCAGCAAAGCCCTTGTCACCGCCACCGGCCAGCACAAGAACGAGACCCAAGCCCCATCCCTCTGGGAGCTCGGCAAACGCGCTCTCAGCGAGGACAGCCGCCGCGGCCTGTCCCTGCTCACCCTCATGGTCAGCGGCATCGGCCGCAACAGAAACACACCGCAGGACCACGAAAGCCCCGTCCGCAAAACTGTCACCCCCGTCTCTAGTTCCTCGCCCATCCTCCTCGCCGCTACCGTCTGCCTCGGCTCCGCGCTGTTCCTCTTTCTTCGAAGAAAATCCTCGCAAACCAACAAAGGGTTCTCTCTAGAGTGAGGAAAGGGTGCCGTTCGGTGAAGAGCCAGCCCAGGGAGAGCAAGCAGTGAGAGAAGCTCCTTCTGGGGATAGCGCAAAAATGCTTGCCGCGTTAGACATCCTCGCTTACATCGCTTCCATGATGACCCATGAAGCGCTTGGTCATGGCGGTTACTGCCTCGCTGCCGGTGGGCATAGCGTGATGCTGACGGCTTGGTGGGAGACCTGTCATTTTCCCAAGCGTGCCTACACTTGGAATAAAGGTGGCAAGCCCCACCGTGCAATTCGGGGCTGGTCTATTGACCAGGCTGGTGCTCCATCTCCTGCCTCCAAAGGAGACAAGATTCCATTACTTCTTGTGGCTGTACATGGTGTTCGACCTGTTCATCGCCTCGGTTACGTTGCGTTTAGCGATATCACCGATCTGGGAGATGGCGCCGAACTCATCGCCGGACTCCATCTTTCTTCGGCTTGGCGAGGAGTGCTAGTCCTACTGGGTGCTGTGGTTTACTTTTGTCCATGCTGGCGGGCGCCTTGGAACTCAAGCGGCTTTGCTGGCAGCGATAACGGAATCAACCGTCTCTTTCGCCTCGTCTGGAACCCTTCTGTAACTGCCGGCATCTTTGCTTGCTGCACCGGCGCTTTGACCCAAATGCTGGGCGTAACTGGCTTGGCAGTGGCAGCTCAGCCATGGATCAGACGATGGGACACGGCGCGACGATCGGATTGGCGATAGCATCCTCCTTCGGGGCTGGATCGGGTCTGTTCAGTCTGCCAAACACGCCGCGCGGGATGGCATCGCCATGCGGATCGCCGGCCGTCTACCTCCAATGGAACGCCGCGTGGGGTGTTCTCGCGGCAACGGTGATCGTGCTCTTTCTGTCCTTCATTGGCCCGGGACTGCGCTAACTGCGTCGACTCCCCTCGAAAGCGTGGGCTCACCCGCACAGAACGGCTGTGCACAGATCATCGCTGTTCAGCCGCAAACCTGTGGCCCAATCCACACCACACCACCCGCATCTCTGTTCCAATACGTCTGTGACCCAAACCCCGCAACACCCTTTCGACATTGCGTCCATTCCTATCGGCCGTGGCGACCTCTTCCTCATTGCCGGTCCCTGCGTTCTCGAGTCCGAAGCCCACGCCCGCACCCTCGCCGAAGCCATCCTCCGCATCACCTCCGACCTCCACCTCCCCTGGATCTTCAAGGCCAGCTACGATAAGGCCAACCGCACCAGCATTCGCAGCTTCCGCGGACCCGGTCTCGTCGAAGGCGCGCGCATCCTCCGCACCCTCGCTCGCGACCTTCGCGTGCCGGTCCTTACCGACGTGCACACCCCCGAGGACTGCCCTCGCCTCTCGGACGCCCTCGGCGACGGCGAAGCCGTCCTCCAAATCCCTGCCTTCCTCTGCCGCCAGACCGATCTCCTCATCGCCGCCGCCCAGACCGGCCGCGCCATCAACATTAAAAAAGGCCAGTTCGTCGCCCCGCCCGACATGCGCCATGCCGTCGCGAAAGTCCGCGACTCCGGCAACCAGCGCGTCAGCCTGTGCGAGCGCGGAGCCAGCTTCGGCTACAACAACCTCGTCGTCGACATGCGCGCCCTGCCCATCCTGCGCGCCTTCGCCCCCGTCGTCTTCGACGCCACCCACTCCGTCCAGACCCCGTCCGCCGCCAGCGCTCCCGGAGGACAAGCCGTCAGCGGAGGCCAGCCTGAGTTCATCCCTGTCCTCGCCCGCGCCGCAGTCGCCGCCGGAGTCGACGGTGTCTTCTTAGAGGTCCACGACAACCCTCCCCAGGCCAAATCTGACGGCGCCAACGCTCTCCCGCTCAGCCGCCTGAAAGAACTTTTGCAGCAGTTGCAGCGCGTCCACGCCGCCATCGCCTAAAAGGCAGACGGAGCAAAAAAAAGGCCCCTCGAGTGAGGGGCCAATCTGCCTTGGTTCTCTCTGGTTAGGAGAGCTTGGTGCGGATGCGCTCGTGTCTGTCGGCTGCATCTCGGAAACTTGAAGAGATCGTTTTAATTGTTTCCCGGAGGCGGAACGGAAACGCCCGTGGCCTGCGTTCCGCTGCTCTGCGAACCGGCGCTCATGGTAGCCAGGCTGTTATGCAGCACAGTTACCCGAACTCCGTTGACCAGCGGCTTTTCCTCGGAAACTTCACTCGAAGCCGTCTGTTTTCCGAGTCCGGTCCTATAGATGCGATAAACCGGTACTTGGTGAGCTTCCACCAGATAACGCACCACGGCATCGGCCATCGCCTGCGAAGAGGCTACGCCGGTCCGGCTGTATCCCTGCACCTCGACAATGTACCCCTTTTCGCTGGCCAGGCTGCTCGCTACCTCGTCCAGGCTGGCCTTCCCCTTGGTTCCAAGCGCCGTATGGCCGGCCACAAAGGGAAGCTCGGTCGCGCTTACTTTTTGGTATTGGTCCAGGTTAGACACGGTGCCGTTCAGAGCAGCCGTCTTCCCGTTTGCCGAAACCGCCAGCGAATTTGCCCGGTTCGCACTGTTCGCCGCGTCGGTCGCATGTGCATCCGCTGTGTTCGCCGCCGCCATGGCTTTGTTGATGCCGGCCGTGGCCCGTGTATCCACGTCGCGAATATCGTTGGCGTTCTTGGCCTGCAGCTGGTCGAGCTCATTTGCCCGATCGCGAATTGGCTCCACCTGCCGCTGCACCCACTTCTTCCGGGCGAGTGGATTCATGTGGCCCCAGAATCCCTCCTTCGACTGCTGCTCCAGCGGCTTGCCGGTCGCATAGCTTCCGCTGTTATCCGGACTTGTGGAGGTTTGCCCGCTGGAAGCAGCGGTACTCTGTGTCTGCGGCTGCGACGCCGAAGTCTGTGCCCACATCGGGCATAGGGTGCTCACAAACAGTAAGCTGGCAGTACCCAGGATCTTCCGTGTTTCCATCAGTGCGCCTCCCTCTTCCGGCTTCCTTCCGTGATACGAAAGCTCGGACGGCCGAACGTTCGGGCCATATAGCAGGACTGTAAGCAACTGACCTGCCAAAGTCAGTATTGATCGTAAACCCTTTGGTTGCAACGAAGAAAAGAGCATGAACCACACCCGGCAAGGTGCCGGTAGGGTAAAAAACTCCGAAGCTGCGGTCCCAGTCGTTTCCCGCTCTCAACGAGCGACCACGCGGACTACCCGGATCTCCGGCACCTGCTGATTCCAATCGGCGTCAATGTTTTCGAAGATCAGCCGGAACTCACGCTCATCTCCCGGGGCTAGCGGTGCCACCCTGACCGGCTGCGTGTCCACATACGGCTCCCGCGTGCGGATCAGCGTGAGTGGC